>NZ_CP150166.1:0-322500 GCF_037963765.1 Sporosarcina sp. FSL W8-0480
CTTGAGCGCGGGGGTAAATTCTTGAGCGCTAATTCGGTTTCTTGAGCGCAAGAGAAAATTGTTGAGCGCGGATTCGGTTTCTTGAGCGCGGGGGGAGATTCTTGAGCGCTAATTCGGTTTCTTGAGCGCGGAGGTAGATTCTTGAGCGCGGATTCGGTTCTTGAGCGCAAGGGAAAATTATTGAGCGCTAATTCGGTTTCTTGAGCGCAAGGGAAAATTCTTGAGCGCTAATTCGGTTTCTTGAGCGCGAGAGACTGCCTTCTTATTATAATTTACGATATTTATAGACTGGCCTTAAACAGGAGTATTTGTTTATTGGGTTAGTTTCTACGCAAGGCCAGTACTTTGGCACATTTCCAAAAAGTTTTATTTAGTATAGAAAGAGCTGCTACGTTGCCCCATCATTACAAGTTCTGATTTTTTTAATAACCTTTTTGCAATGGATCTATCTTCGATATGCGAAAACGCACGAAATTGCCGATTGGTTATTTTATTATCGATTAGATAAAACCAATCGTCTAACAACGGATGGTGACAATCCTTTGCATTATACAAGCACTTGGTACAGTGCCATCGTTGACGAATCCACTTCATCCCCCTATAATTGCAACCTGGGCAAATCACGCCCGGCATTATTTCTTTAGGGACTATTTCCATGGACTTTGATAAAGGAAAAGGATTGTATTCAAGATGTGAGTTTTTTATCTCGTTTGCTATTTTACTTATTTGATGTCTAACCAATACTTCTTTTTCAATTGAGCGGTTGTAAAGCTTTATTGGGAGCTCGTGTGTAAATGCAATTTCAGTCCCAGTTTCCTCCTCAATAAATAATTCGTTAGTGAATGCAAGCCCGACCATTCCAATTATCGGGATGGTAACACCCCGTTCTTTTAGCCATCTATCCATGAATATCTTTTTTCGTTCCAATTCAATAATTGGACTTTGAATAACTTTTCGCACCCCATTATTGTCTTGTATGAATTGAATTGGGTTCGCCTTGACTGTTAGTTTTCCTCCAAGATTTTTTATTTCAAATATTACTATACAGTCGGGCATGATAAGTATTGAGTCCATTTGAAAATAGATTCCATTATGCATCAGGCACACATCGTGCAAAATGCCATATGGATAGGTCGGACGAAACTCATTGATATGTTTGTCAAAGTTCAATTCACCCCCATATCCTGCCTTTCTTTTCCTTAAATCTTCTTCAATACTTTTAAAGTGAATGTTATTTCTGTCCAGACGGTTGACAAGTGATTCCAGACCCAACAGCGATAGTGGTTCACTCCGTTTTTTATATATCAAATTATCACCTCGGCGCCATTGTATCAGGTCAGTTAAATATTTCCAAATGGGCGGAAATTCGAATTTGAGCTGTTATTTGGGGTTAAAAATTTGTAAATGCCTGAAAACGCCATGTAAAAATGAGTTTTGCACTCCAAAAGTTTTTTTGAAACTTTTTATATTGACTTGCAAAGTAATTTTTGTTATTTAGGTTATCCCATTAGGTACGGTAGGCTGAGAGCAACAACCGATTGCTTGAGCGTGGATTACAATTTCTTGAGCGCTAAAGCAAATTCTTGAGCGCGGATGCAATTTCTTGAGCACTAAAACAAATTCTTGAGCACAGATGCAATTTCTTGAGCGCCGAAACAAATTCTTGAGCGCGGATGCAATTTCTTGAGCGCTAAAACAGATTCTTGAGCACGGATGCAATTTCTTGAGCGCTAAAATAAATTCTTGAGCACGGATGCAATTTCTTGAGCGCCAAAACAGATTCTTGAGCACGGATGCAATTTCTTGAGCGCTAAAACAAATTCTTGAGCACGAATACAATTTCTTGAGCGCTAAAACAGATTCTTGAGCGCGGATGCTATTTCTTGAGCGCTAAAACAGATTCTTGAGCGCGGATGCAATTTCTTGAGCGCTAAAACAAATTCTTGAGCGCTAAAACAAATTCTTGAGCGCGGATGCAAATTCTTGAGCGCTAAAACAAATTCTTGAGCGCGGATGCAATTTCTTGAGCGCTAAAACAAATTCTTGAGCGCGGATACAATTTCTTGAGCGCAAAAGCAGTTTCTTGCAATCATCGCCTATCTAATTGATGAGAAAACCCCGCTCTCATAGTGAGAACGGGGTTAATTTGATGAAATAAATTATGCATACAGCGGGAATTTGTCTGTTAATGCTTTTACGCGTTCTGCTGCTTCGGCTTTTACTGCTTCGTCTTCGTGGTTTTTCAGAAGCTTGGCGATGATGGAGCCGATTTCTTTCATTTCTTCTTCTTTGAAGCCGCGTGTTGTGACGGCTGGGGTGCCGACGCGGATGCCGGATGTGACGAATGGGCTTTCCGTGTCGAATGGAATTGTGTTTTTGTTGACAGTGATGCCGACTTCGTCAAGGACGTGTTCAGCGATTTTGCCTGTTAGGCCGAGTGATTTCACATTGATCAGCAATAGGTGGTTGTCTGTTCCGCCGGAAACGATTTGGACACCTTCTGCCATAAGGGATTCCGCAAGTGCAACAGCATTTTTCTTAACTTGTTGGATATGCGTTTTGAATTCAGGTTTCAATGCTTCACCGAAAGCAACCGCTTTTGCAGCGATCACGTGCATCAACGGACCGCCTTGGATTCCTGGGAAGATCGTTTTGTCGATTTTACGGGCAAATTCTTCAGTGAATTCTTTGTTCACAAGGATCAAGCCGCCACGTGGTCCGCGCAAAGTTTTATGCGTCGTTGATGTAACGAAGTGTGCATGCGGTACTGGATTCGGATGCTCCCCTACTGCAACAAGACCAGCGATATGCGCCATGTCGACCATCAAATATGCACCGACTTCATCCGCGATTTCACGGAATTTCGCGAAGTCGATTTCACGTGGATACGCACTTGCACCTGCAACGATCAATTTCGGCTTATGCTCAAGTGCTTTTTGTCGGACGTCTTCGTAATCGATTCGCTCGTCTTCCTTGCTCACCCCGTACTCGACAAAATTGTAAAGAGTTCCGGAGAAGTTCACCGGGCTACCATGAGTCAAGTGTCCGCCGTGGGAAAGATTCATACCAAGAACAGTGTCTCCCGGCTCAAGCACAGTGAAGTAAACAGCCATATTCGCTTGTGCACCAGAATGGGCTTGCACGTTTGCATGTCCAGCACCGAAAATTTCTTTTGCACGATCTCTTGCGATGTTTTCAACGACGTCGACATGTTCGCAACCGCCGTAGTAACGTTTGCCTGGATAACCTTCAGCATATTTGTTTGTCAAATACGATCCTTGCGCTTCCATTACGGCTTCTGTGACGAAGTTTTCGGATGCTATCAATTCGATATTGGAATTCTGGCGCTTCTTTTCAGCCATGATTGCTTCGTATACTGCTGCATCTTCACGTTTGACATTGCTTAAATCCATGGTTTATTTCCCCTTTGTACGTAATTTATATTCGGATAAAATGCTTGTCCGGTTATTAGACGCCCTGCTCTCATCAGAACTCATCGGAAATGAATGAGAGTATTGCGGGTGTATCTTGAATAAAAATTAATCTTCCACTGGACGCGCGTAAATTGCCCGTTCGCCGCCGATCAATTTCGGTCGAGTCGTCGCGATTGTTACGATAGCATTGCCGATTGTATTGATAGATGTGCGAAGTGGTACGGCTACCGGTTTTAGATGCATGCCGATCAATGTCTGTCCGATGTCGATACCGGCATTTGCACGGATGGACTCAACGACAACTGCATCCTTCATATGTTCGAATGCATATGTGGACATCGATCCACCTGCATGTACTGCCGGAATGACAGAAACAGTGTCTAAATTGAATTTCTCTGCGGCTTTGCGTTCGATTGTCAAGGCACGGTTGATATGTTCGCAACCTTGGAATGCAAGGAACACTTTATGCTGTTTCGAGAATTCGTTCAGCGTTTCGAATAAGGCTTCGGCGACTTCAAGTGCGCCACCGGTTCCAATCCGCTTGCCTGCGATTTCCGATGTGGAGCAGCCGATGACGAAGAATGTTCCCGGAACGATTGTTGTTTGTTCGGACATTTCTTCTAATAGCTGTTCGAGCTGTAACTTGAATAATTTCATTGCTTCATCCATTGAAAAAATTCACCTCGTTTTATCCTTCAAGCTCCGTCAATTTAGCAACACGGCGTTCGTGACGGCCCCCTTCGAATGAAGTGCCAAGCCATGTTGACGCGATTTCCCTTGCAAGTCCCGGTCCAATAACGCGTTCCCCCATTGCAAGGACGTTCGAGTCGTTATGCTCTCTCGTCGCTTTTGCGCTGAAGACATCGTGGACAAGTGCGCAGCGAACGCCTTTGACTTTATTTGCAGCGATGGACATTCCGATTCCTGTTCCGCAAATAAGGATGCCACGATCAAATTCTCCGTTGGCGACTCCTTGTGCAACTGGAGATGCGTAGTCGGGATAGTCTACCGAATCATCGGAGTCCGGCCCGAAATCGACATATGCAAATCCTAATTCTGATAAAAGGTCCATGATTTCATGACGAAGTCGATTACCGCCATGATCTGAAGAGATTGCGATTTTCAAATGCGTCCCCTCTTTTCTTGAATTTACTCACAAGTCATTCTACCATTGTTCGATAAAAAAACACAGCCCTCGAGTAATATTTCGGGCTGTGAAATATGTACGTTACGCCTCTTCAAGCTTCCTCACCAATCCATCAATCACTTCGTTTAATTCTTCGAATGTAGCGCGGTACGTTTCAAGATTGCCGCCGTATGGATCCTGGATGTCCGGAGCGGCTTCAGGCGTGACGTATTCTTTCAATGTAAACGTTTTTGTTTCTATATTCGGGAAAGAATGCAAGAGAGTCGCCTTATGGGATGATGTCATCGTCAAGACGAGGTCCGCCCACTCAAGGTCGTCAGTTGTTACGGCTCTTGAGGCGGGAGTGTATGGCATATTCTTTGATTCGATAAGCGTTTTGGAATTCGTCGAGATTGGCATTCCGTCGAAAGCGTTGACTCCAGCGGATTTCACAGCTATGCCTTCAATAGCTTTCGAACGTAGAATTGCTTCCGCCATCGGGCTTCTGCATGTGTTTCCTGTACAAATAAAATAAATATTCATGATTATCACCTACTATTAGAATAACCGATACTTGCGAATAAAGGAATAAATTGAATCATCCAAAGCAGGACATGACTCCCATGCCTAACAAGGACAGGCCGCAAATCCAGCGAAGGACTCTGCCGTTTTTGATGCTTAAATATCTCCCAAAGTAAAGTGCAGTGCATGAAAATAGAAAAGTAAGTAGTGCTGATGAAAGGATGAATAGAAACTTATTCAACTGAAGCATCCCGAAAGAGACGCTGACGGAAAATGTGTCGAGACTGACAGCAAGTGCGATTAACACCGGATTCACTACACGGACCGCTTCGCTTGTATCGTCATCATGCAAAATCATATGGATACCAATCATTGCAAGCAGAATCCCTGAAAGCAGGCCGCTCCAGGTGGATAAAACTTCCGTCGACCAATCCCCCACTAAAAACCCAACGAAGGGGAAAAGTATATTCAGGAATGTTGTCCAAATGGCAATCGGAAGCCTTCCTTTGCGTAAGCGCAACAATGAAAAAACGATGACTACATCGATTGTCGTAATGCATGCAGCGAATATTTCTACCATTAAATTGACCTCCCAACTCCCGCATCTGTCCATCTTATGCGTACGGTTGAGAGGTCATTCATGTCGTTTTATATGGTAAACCGTTTTCCGTCGGCGGCTTTCAACAAGCGGTTCATGACGGCGGCACCGACCCCGGTCCATTCCGTCTCGGCCGCAAGTATGATGTCGGCTTCCGTCATGTCGCATTGACGGATTGCTCCGTATAAATTCGCGGCAAGTGCTTCTTGGTCACGAAGTGGTCCGACTGGAAAATACCAATCTGCTTCATCGATCTTGAATTCATCCGGACCGATGACCGCCACCCGTTTTTCTTCATCATTCAATTTACGGACCGCTTCCCGGATCACCTTTTCATCCGACTCTATGATGAAAAGCGGCGACTCGGGCGCGTAGTGCATATATTTCATGCCGGGCGCTTTCGGTGCATCTTCCTTTGAAACCTTGCTTTCCGCGTGAACCGGGCCGATCAATTCCTCGATCATTTCACGGGTTAGGCCGCCCGGACGCAAAATGGTCGGCGGCACTGTCGTCATATCGAGAACTGTCGATTCGACACCGACGCCTGTACGCCCACCGTCAACGATTAAAGGAATGCGCCCTAACAAATCTGTAAACACATGATTCGCTTCGGTCGGACTTGGTTTTCCGCTGCGATTTGCACTTGGCGCTGCGAGAGGCAGGTCCAGCTTTCGAAGAAGCGTTAAGGCGACAGGATGATCAGGCATTCGAATGCCGACCGTTTCGAAGCCCGGCGTGGCATTTTCAGCGATTACACCGGGCCGTTTATTGAAAACAAGCGTCAACGGTCCCGGCCAATAGGCTTCCATTAGCTTTTTTGCGTTCTCCGGTACGTCGAGAGCGTATTTGTCAACATCTTCTTTATTGCCAATATGTACGATGAGTGGATTGTCGGAAGGCCGTCCCTTTGCTTCGAAGATCTTTTGCACAGCATTTGAATCCGTTGCCACTGCACCAAGACCGTAAACCGTTTCAGTCGGAAAGGCGACGACTCCCCCATTTTTCAATATATCCACAGCACGTTGATAACTTAATGAGTTACCCACATGGTTATCCACTGAAACAATTTCAGTATCCATGAATAAAACCTCCATTTATACACATCTCAACCCACTTATCCACACCTCAAGTGGATAACCTTTAAGCGAACCATGACTTTATCCACTCCCACACGAAAAACGTGACCTTCTCTTCCTCTACTTCCTTCACAGTCTCGACTTCCTTATCTGGAAAACAGACTCTCGGGAACAATGAACACCACCAGTTATCCCCACGACCGCTGCCGATCGTTAAGATGTAGGCATCATACGGGGCTTGCGGAGTGATGAATAGACCTGAACGCTTCGGAGGAAACAGGGCTGCCTTCCTTTCAAGCGTCACTTCTTGGCCACCTGCGATTCTGCTCGCGATGTGGATAATTGACTCTTCAATTGCTTCCAAGTTATCCACAATCTCCGTTTTCGACGCTGATTGAGAGATGGCTTTGTGGATAAGCGGTTCGATTTCTTGTTGGATTGCCAACTTCAATTGTTGGTCATTAGGTGTATTTGAATTTGCAAGGATGCGGAATCTAAATGATTCCTCTTGCTCGACTTTACCTGTGAATAACATTAATGCGGACTGAATAACGAATAGCACTAAAATGAACTCGAGAACAAGCATAAGCTTTCCAGTCCGTCTTGTAGATTGCAATGTATAGTTATTAATTTCATAGTCTTGTAACATATCGATCCCCTCCTGACCTCATTGTTGCCAGGGTCGGAGGGGTTTATTCACCAATCTCGCAAAATATCATTCGATCTTTCCCATTTAGATCTTTCCTTACAGAAACCCTTGCTTTCGGAAATGATTTTTGGAATAAACTACTCACCGCTTTCCCTTGCAGATAGCCGATTTCTACGGCGATCAAAGCGGGTTTATTCATAAGTGGAGGCAGGCTTTTTGCAAGTTTTTTATAGAAGTAAAGGCCGTCATCATCTGCAAAAAGCGCAGTATGAGGTTCGAAATCAAGCACGGTCCGAGACATCTCTTTCGACTCTTCCAAAGTGATATATGGAGGATTCGACACGACGACATCCCATTTTTCTTGCGCAATCGGTTCGGTCATATTGCCGAGTCGGAATTCAATTTCAACTTCGTTGTGCTCAGCATTGCGCTTTGCGACTTCGATTGCCGGCTCACTGATGTCGGTTGCTACGACGAACGCATCCGGCCATTCTTTTTTGATGGCAATCGCGATAGCGCCACTCCCGGTACCGATATCTGCCACACGTCCATCTTCAGGGAAGAGTTCGCGGCATCGTTCAAGTACGCCGAAAACGAGCTCCTCCGTTTCGGGTCTTGGGATGAGCACGTTTTTATTGACCTCGATCGATAGTCCGTAGAATTGTTCTGTGCCGATAATATGCTGGACGGGCTTGCCTTTTAGTAATTGTTCGGTTTTATTCCAGAAATCGGTCTTCTGTTCGGGTGTCAACGATTCGCGTAAATCAGCAAGTAATGTCGCACCCGATTTTCCGGTTACATGCTCCATCAATAGATGTACGGCGTGTGAATCGAGATCTTTCGACTCAAGAAGTGACTTCGCCTTGTTTAATGCTTCGTGGATTTTTTCAGTCATCGGAATCCAAGCTTTCTAATCTTCTTGCCTGATCTTCAAGGATGAGTGCATCGATCACTTCATCCAACTTCCCTTCGATGATTTGGTCGAGTTTTTGGATTGTCAGGCCGATTCTGTGATCTGTCACCCGGTTTTGCGGGAAGTTGTAAGTACGGATCCGCTCCGAACGGTCGCCTGTCCCTACTGCCGATTTCCGCTTTTCGTCGTATTCGGCTTGTGCTTCTTGCATGAATTTATCGTAGATGCGGGCGCGCAAGACTTTCATCGCCTTCTCTTTGTTTTTGATTTGCGATTTTTCATCCTGGCATGAAACAGTGATGCCTGTCGGTAAATGTGTGAGGCGGACAGCGGACATTGTCGTGTTGACGGATTGTCCGCCGGGGCCTGATGATGCGAATGTATCCGTTCGGATGTCCTTTTCGTGGATGTCGATTTCGACCTCTTCTGCTTCGGGAAGGACAGCAACAGTAGATGTCGATGTATGGATACGGCCACCAGATTCGGTTTCAGGCACACGTTGCACGCGATGCGCCCCGTTTTCGAATTTCAATTTTGAATAAGCGCCATGGCCGTTGATCATGAAAATGATTTCCTTGAATCCGCCAAGCTCTGTTGGCGAGGAGTCCATCACTTCCACTTTCCAATGGTTCATCTCGGCGAAACGGCTGTACATTCTGTATAGGTTGCCCGCAAACAGTGCAGCCTCGTCTCCGCCCGCAGCACCACGGATTTCCATGATGACGTTCTTGTCGTCATTCGGGTCTTTCGGGACTAATAGGAGCTTCAGCTTCCCTTCGAGTTCTTCTATTTGATCGCTCAATTCGGCGATTTCCATTTTGACGAGCTCTTTCATTTCATCATCGAGTGGATCCTCTAACATTTGTTTTGCATTATTGTATTCTGTTGTCGCGTTTTTGTACTCGCGGTATGCGTCGACTGTATCTTGCAGGTCGGATTGTTCCTTGGAGTAGGTCCGTAATTTGGTCATGTCACTTACGATATCCGGATCGCTGAGCAATTCATTCAGCCGGTCATATCGATCTTCAACAGCTTGCAGCCTTTCGAACATAGTTTGTACACCTCTTATTTTTCAAGTCTTTTCGTATGTTTATTGTACGGGAAAAAGGCTTTGAAATACAGTAAAAAACTGGTGCAAACAAAAAGCGTAAGGTGCCCGCCCCGATTGGATGACAGGCACCTCATTTATTTCAAATCAAATGGGGTGAATCGGTCTTTGTATTTTTTAGCTGTTCTAAGTTCGATTGTTAGTGCACCGTTTCCGTAGATTGCTTTGATGAGTATCGGGGCGTCGGTTGTGTTTTGGAATCTGAAATCCAGTCCCCCGTAGGATACTGTTGCGTCCCGTCCTTTTGGCACATATCCAATTTCACGTGAATGATGATGACGCTCGAGGATTTTGAGGGAGACTTGGTCGAGTGCATTAAATAATGTGGAGGATGTCTGGCAAACTCCTCCCCCGATTCCCATGACGAGTTCGCCGCTGATGATTTCAGGTGCGGGTTGGTAGCCGCTCACTTCGTCACGTGGTCCGACAACGGTATTGAATGAAAAATGGTCACCGCTTCCGACGATTGTATTGTTGATGGATTTCGCGGAGAGTTCTATATTTTTATTCCGATTCGGATCCGCTTTAAAATAAGTCGTATAGGAAGCGATTGTAACTTCGTTCAAATGAGGGATGTCTGCTTGATCGTACCCAGTTTCCGTCACTGTGATCGGGAGTACAACTTTGCCTCCGACTGCGGAAGCCGCCATGATCCGCTCGACCAACTCTTTTTCATCAAGAAGGATTAACGGGCTTCCTTTTATGACATTGCCCTGTTCATCCAATCTATCAAGGTTCATCCGCCTGTCATATCCGGGGTTTTCCCGGGTTCCCCTCGCAAGGGTTTTTGCAAGCTTTTCAATATCTTTTTTGTATGTTTCTTTATCCAATTCATATCCTTGTTCATATGGGGCAATCGTATGGATGACTTCAGAAGTGTTCGGGTCGATTAACGCTACATTGCCCGGTTCTCTTTCAAATGTGTAGCTGTATATCTTTTTCGGCTCTGGCATTTCGGCTGATGCAATAGGTGATTCTTCGGTGACGTTTTTTTGACAGCCTGTTAGGCCAATTGAAAAGAGAAGAATAAATGCAGTTATCCACTTTTTCAAAGCTATCTCCCGCCTTTCACATTGAATAATCTATTCAAGGCTTTGGATTAGTGTGTTGGTTTTGAGTGGAATTATGAATAAAATTAAAAAGACAACATGGTTTGTCCATGTTGTCCTGTGCATTTTATTCTACTGATACGTTTGCTGTCATTCCGTTCGGCACTTCGTGATGCTTACGACAGCGCGCTTCGTACGCTTCCGATGCGGCTACAAGGATGATAGGATCGTCATAGCCGGCAGGTTCTCCATTGATAAGTCTTTGAGTTCTGCTTGCGGGTGAGCCACAAACGGTGCAGACGGCTTGAAGTTTTGTGACGTTTTCTGCGACTGCCATAAGTTGCGGCATCGGGCCGAATGGTTCGCCGCGGAAGTCTTGGTCAAGGCCAGCGATGATGACGCGGAATCCGCGATCCGCTAAATCAATGACGACGTCGACTAATTTATCGTCAAAAAATTGGGCTTCATCTATTGCGATGATATCGTATTCGTCTTTTACGAATTGTTCGATTTGAGTGGAATTCGCGATAGGAGTTGCGATGACGGTTGTACCGTTATGGCTGACAACAGCTTCTTCGCTGTATCGATCATCGATTTCAGGTTTGAATACCGCGATTTTCTGTTTGGCAAATTGCGCGCGGCGCACGCGGCGAATGAGTTCCTCCGATTTTCCTGAGAACATGCTTCCACAGATTACTTCGATCCAGCCGCCTTGCATTGTTACGTACATATTGGTTCCCCTTTCAGTTCTTCGCTCTATGTAAAGTGCTTTTGTTTTGATTGGAATGTCGAATGTTAATCATACAATAAATTTGAATGGAATTGACGTCTTTTATTTCTTGTTGGAATGTGTTATAGAAATTTTTGAGCGTGGGAGTGTGGCTTGCTTGAGCGCGAAGGTGATTTGTTTGAGCGCGATTTGAGAATGTTGAGCGCATGGGTGATTTCTTGAGCGCGATTCGAGAATCTTGAGCGCGAGAGTGACTTGCTTGAGCGCGATTCGAGAATGTTGAGCGCGAGAGTGATTTCTTGAGCGCGATTCGGGAATCTTGAGCGCATGAGCGATTTCTTGAGCGCGATTTGAGCATCTTGAGCGCATGAGCGATTTCTTGAGCGCGATTCGGGAATGTTGAGCGCATGAGCGATTTCTTGAGCGCGATTTGAGAATGTTGAGCGCATGGGTGATTTCTTGAGCGCGAGAGTGATTTCTTGAGCGCGATTTGAGAATCTTGAGCGCATGAGTGATTTCTTGAGCGCGATTCGGGAATCTTGAGCGCATGAGCGATTTCTTGAGCGCGATTTGGGAATCTTGAGCGCATGAGCGATTTCTTGAGCGCGATTCGGGAATCTTGAGCGCATGAGCGATTTCTTGAGCGCGATTCGGGAATCTTGAGCGCGAGAGTGATTTCTTGAGCGCGATTCGAGAATCTTGAGCGCTGGTGTGGCTTTCTAGAGCACGATTTCAATATAAAACCCGGCAGATGTGGATCCGCCGGGTTGGATGAGTCTTATTCTTGTCCTTCTTCTTTGAAGCCGTATTTCTTGTTGAAGCGGTCGATACGTCCGTCCGCTGCAGCGAATTTTTGGCGTCCAGTGTAGAATGGATGGCATTCTGAACATACTTCTACGCGAATGTCCTCTTTTACAGAACCTGTTTCGAATGTGTTACCACATGAACAAGTAACTTTTGCAAGTTTGTAATTTGGATGAATTCCTGCTCTCATCGGTCTCTCTCCTCTCGCCCTGAACCATCTGGAACAGAGTATTATTGTAGGTCTTGCATAAGACTGATGCCTTACACGGTCCGTGTATGTCAACCGCATATGCAGCAGATGTGGTTTAACCACTTAAAGAGTATAACAAATTTATTCTGACATTGCAACAACAATGCAGAAAAACGTTGCTTTACGTTTCAGGCGGACGCTTTCCGCGGGCACGGCTTCAATCAACGGAACTACCGATTACTTAGTGAACGTTATAACAATCCTTTTCCATTTCGGTGGGCTTTCATTTCTTCGTTTAGTTTTTCGAAGAATTCTTCGTTGGATTTGGATTGGCGCAGTTTTTTCAGGAAGCGTTCTGCGAAATCGGATGCGTCGGAAAACGTTTTTCGGATGGCCCATAGTTTTTCGAGCTGGCTGCTTGGGATGAGCAGTTCTTCTTTTCTTGTTCCCGAGCGACGGATGTCGAGTGCTGGGAAGATTCGACGTTCTGCGAGGCTCCGGTCGAGATGGAGTTCCATGTTACCGGTTCCTTTGAATTCTTCGTAGATGACTTCGTCCATTCTTGAGCCCGTGTCGATTAGGGCAGTGGCAAGGATTGTTAGGCTGCCGCCTTCTTCAAGGTTACGTGCTGCGCCGAAGAAGCGTTTCGGGCGGTGGAATGCCGCAGGGTCAATACCACCGGAAAGTGTACGGCCGCTTGGTGGAATGACAAGGTTATATGCACGTGCGAGACGAGTGATTGAATCCATTAGGATGACGACGTCTCGTTTATGTTCGACAAGGCGCATGGCGCGTTCAAGGACGAGTTCGGCGACTTTGACGTGGTTTTCAGGGACTTCGTCGAATGTGGAACTGACGACGTCTGCATCGACGGAACGTTCGATGTCGGTTACTTCCTCTGGTCGTTCGTCGATTAATAGGACGATCAATTCAGTTTCGGGATGGTTCGTCGTGATGGCGTTTGCAATTTCTTTCAACAGCATTGTTTTACCGGCCTTTGGTGGTGCAACGATTAGTCCGCGTTGTCCGAAGCCTACTGGAGAAACGAGGTCCATGATCCGTGTTGATAGTTTCGTTGGTGTTGTTTCGAGACGGATGTGGCGGTCCGGGTATAACGGAGTTAGTGCCGGGAAGTGGACGCGTTCGCGTGCAACTTCAGGGTCTTCGCCGTTGACGGCTTCTACTTGAAGGAGTCCGTAATAGCGTTCGTTTTCTTTTGGTGGTCGTACTTTTCCTGTTACTTTATCGCCATTTCGCAAGTCGAATCGTCTGATTTGGGATGCGGAGATGTAGATGTCTTCGGAACTTGGCGAGTAGTTGATTGGGCGAAGGAAGCCGTAGCCTTCTGATTGGATGATTTCGAGTACGCCTTCCATGAAGAAGAATCCTTCTTGTTCGGCTCTGGATTTAAGGATTGAAAAGATTAGTTCTTTTTTTGTTAGTTTGCTGTAATAGGATATTTTGTATTGTCTTGCAAGCTCGTATAGCTCTTTTAGCGTCATATTTTCTAAACTGCTAATTGTTAGAATCGACATAGTTCATTCAGCACCACTCTTTATTTGATTTTAGTTTTTGAGGTTGTTTTTTCAGGTAGGAAATCAATGAATAGAAGGATGCCCGGCTAGTGCCGGGCTATGAGGCTTACTATTTTTGATTTTATTAATAATAATAAATTAGTCTTGCATGACTAGGTTAGGTTTTTTCTTTAGGCTGTGGCGTCCTTCTACGAAGCGGATTGTGCCGGATTTGGAACGCATGACGAGTGAGTGGGTTTCGCTGAAGCCGCCTTTGAATTGGACTCCGCGTAATAGTTCACCGTCGGTTACGCCTGTTGCTGCGAAGATGGCGTCGTCTCCTTTTACAAGGTCGTCCATGTAGAGTACTTTTGTTACGTCGATGCCCATTTTTTCACAGCGTTCGCGTTCTTCGTCGTTTGAAGGGATAAGTCGTCCTTGGATTTCTCCGCCGAGGCATTTTAGTCCAACAGCGGCGATTACGCCTTCGGGGGCACCGCCGATTCCGAACATAATATCGACGCCTGTGTTGTCGAATGCCGTGTTAATGGCACCTGCCACGTCACCGTCGTCAATAAGTTTGATGCGTGCGCCTGCTGCTCTGATTTCTTCGATTATTTTCGCATGACGTTCACGGTTGAGGACAGTTGCCACAACTTCATCTATCGATTTGTTTTTAGCTTTAGCGACAGCATGGAGGTTTTCTGTTACGGTTGCATCGATGCTGATTTTGCCAACGGCTTCAGGTCCGACTGCAATTTTATCCATGTACATATCAGGTGCGTTTAGAAGGTTTCCTCTGTCAGCGATCGCGATGACTGCAAGTGCATTCCAGCCCCCTGATGCGACGATGTTCGTTCCTTCCACCGGATCGACAGCGACGTCAACTTCAGGTCCTTGGCCAGTTCCAAGCTCCTCACCGATGTAAAGCATTGGTGCTTCGTCCATTTCGCCTTCCCCGATAACAACGACTCCCTGCATTGGAATCGTGTCGAACACAGTGCGCATCGCTTCTGTCGCGGCATCATCCGCTTCGTTTTTCAAACCGCGTCCCATCCAGCGTGCTGCTGAAACTGCCGCCGCCTCTGTTACACGTACTAATTCCATCGATAAACTGCGTTCCATTATGATTGTTCCTCCCGTAATACGCTTTTCAATTGTAAAGCTGTATGATTTCTTACTGCCATTATAACATACCTTGGAAATTACATTTCCCATTATTTCGGTCTACTTGTTATTTTATTCTCGAACCTTCGCTTTTTCAGGCACATTCTCCTTACGGATGTCGGCGCCGATTCCACGAAGTTTTTCAATCAGTGAGCTGTATCCGCGTTCGATATGTTGAATTTCCTGAATTTCGGTCTCGCCTTCCGCCAATAATCCGGCGATGACGAGGGCTGCGCCAGCTCTCAAATCTGAAGCCCGGACAGTCGCGGCTTGCAAAGGTGTAGGTCCTGATAAAATGACCGATTGGCCTTCCACTTTTCCTTCGGCATTCATCCTGCGTAGTTCGTCAATCTGTTTGAATCGTGCGGAATAGATTGTATCCGTTATGACAGATGTGCCGGTCGCTTGTGATAATAGCACTGAGAATGGTTGTTGAAGATCTGTCGGGAATCCCGGATATACAAGGGTTTTTACATCGACTGCATTCAAATTCCTCGTTTTCGGAATGAATATATGCTCTTCCCTTTCTTCGACTTGAACACCCATTTCTCGGAGTTTCGCCGTCAAAGCTTCAACGTGGAAAGGGATTACGTTATCGATCAGAACACCGTCTCCCGCAGCCGCTGCCATGATCATGAATGTCCCCGCCTCGATTCGATCGGGAATGATGGTATGATTCGTTCCGTGAAGTCTATCGACTCCCTCGATTCGGATGACATTTGTGCCGGCGCCTTTAATGTTGGCGCCCATATTTGAAAGTAATGTTGCAACATCTATGATTTCAGGTTCTTTGGCAGCATTTTCGATAATTGTTCGGCCTTTTGCCCGGACAGCAGCAAGCATGATATTGATTGTCGCGCCGACGCTGACGACGTCCAAGTAGATTTTAGCGCCATGTAATTCATCTGCACGAAGGTAGATGGCTCCGTGTTCATTTGTCACTTTTGCACCTAATGCTTCGAAGCCTTTAATATGCTGGTCGATTGGACGAGGTCCTAAATGGCAGCCGCCGGGCAGTCCAATTGCCGCCTTTTTGAATCGGCCTAACATTGCCCCCATCAGATAGTAGGATGCTCTCAACTTTTTGACATTTCCGTTCGGTAGTGGCATTGCAACCATTTCAGATGGATCAATCGTCATTCTTCCTGATGAGAAATCCACTTTTCCACCAATATCTTCAAGAAGCGCTTGCAGTGTTAAGACGTCCGAGATTTCCGGAAGACCTTCAATCGTGACAGGTGAATCCGCCAAGATAGACGCCGGTATTAATGCAACGGCACTGTTCTTCGCTCCGCTCACTTTTATCGTTCCTTGTAAAGGTTTGCCGCCTCTTATTTTATAAACGTCCATTTCAGTCTCCTTTGGCGTTTCACTTGTTCTTTCTTGCTTCCCAATCGTTTAAGAATTGCTGAATGCCTTGGTCTGTCAACGGGTGGTTGAATAATTGTTTGAGTACTTTGAATGGGGTTGTTGCAATATGCGCCCCGGCGAGTGCTGCATCTGTAATATGCTGCGGACCGCGGATTGAGGCTGCGATGATTTGCGTGTCCAGGTCATGGATTGTGAAGATGTCCGCAATTGTGCTGATTAATTGAATTCCTTCTTGACCGATATCGTCAAGTCTTCCAAGGAACGGGGATACGTATGTGGCTCCAGCGCGTGCGGCAAGCAGGGCTTGGTTGGCACTGAAAATGAGGGTCACGTTTGTTTTTATGCCTTCTTGAGCGAAAACGGAGCACGCTTTTAGGCCTTCAGGTGTCATTGGAAGTTTGACTGTGATATTTGGTGCGATTTTTGCGAGTTCGCGACCTTCTTGGATCATTCCTTCTGCATCAAGGGCGATGACTTCTGCGCTGACTGAGCCTGATACGAGGGACGTGATTTCGCGAAGGCGGTCGTGGAATGATATGTTTTCTTTTGCGACTAATGATGGGTTTGTTGTTACGCCTGATAGGATTCCCCAGCTATGTGCTTCTTTGATTTCTTCGAAGTTTGCTGTGTCGATGAAAAATTGCATGGTGTTAGTTCCTCCTTTATGAATGGAAAAGAAGGAGAATGCATCTGGGTGATGATTCTCCTTTTTATCGAAAGTTAATACTGTTGATTTCCGCTTCAGGCGGACGCTTTCCAGGGGGCACGGCTTCAGCCACTTCCCTCGCGCAAGTGCTCGCAACGCTACGCTTTTGCTCGCAAAAGCCGTTCTTCGTTACGGCTTTCGCTCAGTCCAGGGTCTTCAGCTCGTGCTGATCCTCTCAGAGTCGCCGCCTTCCGCTCCAATCAACAAAATCACCTAATACTTCGTAATTATATTTATTAATAATTATGCTCTACCTGAACTTCCGAATTCGCGCATTTTGCCTTTTACGGTGTTTTTGATGGCTTCGCGCATTGGTGCCAAGTATTTGCGTGGGTCGTAGACGTTTGCGTCGTTGTTTAGTGTTTCGCGTACTGCTTTTGTTCCTTCGATTTGGTTCTCGGTGTTGACGTTAATTTTCGCTGTACCGAGGGAGATGGAACGTTGGATGTCTTTTAATGGGATGCCTGTTCCGCCGTGAAGGACGAGTGGTAGGTCGGATTGGCTTGAGATGATTTCCATTTCTTCGAATCCAAGGTTCGGTTCGCCTTTGTATGGTCCGTGGACGGATCCAAGTGCAGGTGCGAGGCAGTCGATGCCTGTTGCGTCGACCAGTTCTTTACATTCTGCAGGGTCTGCGTAGATGACTCCGTCTGCGACTACATCGTCTTCTTGCCCGCCAACGACTCCAAGTTCGGCTTCAACGGATACGTTTCTTGCATGCGCGTACTCGACTACTTGTTTTGTGATTTCAATGTTTTCTGAGAGCGGTTTTGAAGATGCATCGATCATGACTGATGTGAAGCCTGCGTCAATCGCTTCTTTACACTTTTCGAAGCTTGAACCGTGGTCGAGATGGATTGCGACTGGAACAGTGATATTATAATCATGCATCAAGCCTTTTACCATGTTGACAACTGTTGTGAAACCGCCCATATAGCGTGCCGCTCCTTCGGATACACCAAGGATTACGGGTGATTTTTCTTCCTCTGCCGCTTGCAAGATTGCTTGCGTATATTCAAGGTTGTTCAAGTTGAACTGACCGATTGCATATCCTTCTTTTTTACCTTTAATCATCATTTCTTTCATTGAAACAAGTGCCATGTAGTATCCTCCTCCGAGTTGTGGGATGAATTTATTGAATGATACGTTATTTACCTCTTTTATCATAACAAAAACAGACAGTATTTACTACTGTCTGGGTTGTTCATGGACTTGATGCTTTCTGCGGTTGTATGTGGGTTGTTTTCGTATGAAGTGTTTTGAACTGAAGGTCTCGTTTTTATTAGAAGATTACTTCTTGTTTAAGATAACATCCATGACTGCGTCTCGTACTTCGTATATATTAAAAGGTTTTGTAATATATTTTTCAGCTCCGTTATTAAGCGCCTGTTCTGTCAATTCGATTTCCCCATAAGCTGTCATCATGAACACTGGTATGTACGGGCTTTCCTTTTTTATTCGTTTCAGCACTTCAACGCCGTCGATTCCCGGCATTTTCATATCCAATAGGACACAGTCGGGTTTTCTCTCTCTTACGGAACGGAGTGCTTCTGCCCCATTAGAAGCTAATCTTGTTTCCAACCCCTCTTTTCTAAAAACCTCACTTAGTAATAACCGTATTCCCGGCTGGTCGTCCACAATCAGTAAGTTCTTCAATAACGCTCACCCCTTTAAAATGATTGACTCAATTCATACTATTCAACAAACAATGCGGAACTCCTTCTTTCTTTAACAAGTATTTGAAATATATTTTTTCTATATAGATAACTTGGTTTTATTGGGCAGAAAAAATATAATGAAAACGAGGTGGAAAACATGAAAATATTAACGACACAGATCAGCGGGCTGTTGCAGCGTGTTAGCTCGAATAATGAAGAGGCCGTTGAGGAGACAGCCCGATTGTTAGCGCAGGCTACAATTGGAGAGGGACGAGTCATCTTTATGGGCTTTGATGAAATGGCAGCGATGGGAATAAATGCAAAGTTTGGTGCTGAACCGTTCAAAGGGGCCGTTCAATATGTAGAGGGAATGGAAATCCATTCTACCGACCGAGTTTGGATTTTCACTCGTACCGCTTGTGACGAGCGGGCACTTGACATGGCAAGGATGCTTGCAGAGAAATTCATTCCTTTCGCGGTTGTTGCGGGGGAAAAACATGGTGATGATAATGAGTTGGCGGATCTTGCGTATACGTATATGTCGACTGGCGTGGTGAGAGGGATTTTGCCGGGGAATGATGGTGAGAGAATTGTCAAACCTCATTTGATGGCGGCGTTGTTTTTGTATGAGGCTGTGAAGATGGTGTATGATGAGATGATTTTTGAGGATTGATTGGAGAGAGACGGCGGATTTATGCGTGAGTTCGGGGATTTATGCGTGTTTGCCGCGAGTTATGCGTAAGTTTTAGGATTTATGCGTTTTTGGGTGAATTTATGCGTATTTGTAAGGATTTATGCTTCTTTCGGTGGTTTTATGCGTGTTTGATGAATAATAAATAAACAGGTGGAGGGAGTTGGTCCCTTCACCTGTTTTTGGATTATGCTTCTTGGTGTTTGAGTGCTGCGCGAATGAATTCGCGGATTAGCGGTTGTGGGCGTTGTGGGCGTGATGCGAATTCTGGGTGGAATTGAGTTCCCATGAAGAATGGGTGGTCCTTCAACTCGATGATTTCCACGAGATGTCCATCTGGGCTTTCGCCTGCCACGATCATGCCGGCTCTTTCGAATTGTTCGCGATAGATATTGTTGAATTCGTAACGATGGCGGTGGCGTTCGTAGACTAATTCGTCGTTGTACGCTTCTTGCGCTTTCGTTCCTTCCTTCAATTTGCATGGATGTGCGCCAAGACGCATGTCGCCGCTTGGTTGGTCGATATCTGTACGATCTTCGAAGTCGCGGTTGTTTTCGATGATTGCGTTTTCTGTTTCGTTGTCAAATTCTGCCGAGTGAGCGTCTTTTATCCCAAGAACGTCTCGAGCGAATTCGACTGCAGCAAGCTGCATGCCAAGGCCTACTCCGAAGAATGGAACGCCGTTTTCACGTGCATAGCGGACAGCTTCGATTTTGCCATCGATTCCGCGGTCGCCGAAGCCGCCTGGTACGAAGATGCCATCAGCTTCTTTCAATGTTTCAGCGACGTTTTCTGTTGTCACTTCTTCAGAATTGATCCAATCAAATTCGATGTCAGTATCGAATTCATAGCCTGCATGACGGAATGCCTCTACCGCAGAAATGTAGGCATCTTGCAGCTCGACGTATTTGCCGACGAGGGCGATTTTCACTCTACGTGAAAGATTTCTTACGCGATTCACAAGTGCTTCGATTTCCGTCAAATCAGGTTCTTTCGTTTCAAGGCCAAGGAAGTCGACGACGATCTTGTCCATGTTTTGCGCATGCAGACGGATTGGCACTTCGTACAATGTTTCAGCATCGAGTGCTTCGATGACTTCTTCAGGCTTGATGTTGCAGAATAAAGCGATTTTGTCTTTCATTTCTTGCGGTACAGGATATTCGCTACGGACGACGATCATATTCGGTTGGATACCGAGGCTGCGCAATTCTTTAACGCTATGCTGTGTCGGTTTTGTTTTCATTTCACCGGCAGCGTGCAAGTAAGGGATTAGCGTGTTATGGATGTACATGACGTCGTTTTTGCCAAGATCTGTCTTCATTTGGCGGATTGCTTCAAGGTATGGAAGTGACTCGATATCGCCGACGCTTCCCCCGATTTCAGTAATTACAACGTCCGCATTTGTTTCTTGGCCAGCGCGTTTGATCAGGCTTTTGATTTCATTTGTAATATGCGGGATTACTTGGACTGTCGCCCCTTTGTAATCTCCACGGCGCTCTTTTCTTAAGACGGAGGAGTATACTTTCCCCATTGTGACGTTGGAGTATTTGTTCAATTTGATGTCGATGAACCGCTCGTAGTGACCGATGTCAAGGTCAGTTTCGGCACCGTCTTCCGTTACGAAAACTTCACCGTGTTGGTATGGGCTCATCATTCGAGGGTCGAGGTTGATGTACGGATCGAACTTTTGGTTCGTCACCTGTAGGCCTCTTGCTTTCAATAATC
Source organism: Sporosarcina sp. FSL W8-0480 (assembly GCF_037963765.1). Taxonomy (GTDB): domain Bacteria; phylum Bacillota; class Bacilli; order Bacillales_A; family Planococcaceae; genus Sporosarcina. The sequence continues at coordinate 21,032 of NZ_CP150166.1, forward strand.
TACCAAGGGATGCGGCGTTGATTCCTTTGCCTAATGATGAAACAACTCCACCAGTTACAAAGATATATTTAGTCATTTATAGCTCCTCCTTTGAGTTAAGGGGTTTTTAGTATAAAAATCAAAAAAACGCTCCCCTGTAGTCTATCTACAATAGGAGCGCTTATACACGGATTCATGTGTCCTTTTTCAAGGAGCCCAAATAGAAGCTTAAATCCTTTGACGCTCGAAGTCAAGTGGAAAGTGTCAGAGGTCTTCCTCGTCTTCGTCCAACTCATCATCTTCGTCATCATCAATATCCAATTCGTCGTCTGGAACGAGTTCAAGTTCCTCATCGTCTTCAATGAGATCCTCTTCGATTTCGATGATATCTTCTTCTTCCTCTTCATCTTCATCCTCGTCTTCATCGAGGTCATCTTCGTCGTCAAGCTCATCGAATTCCTCGTCGAATAGCTCGTCCTCATCGATTTCCTCTTCTTCCTCTTCCTCGTCATCATCGTCATACGCTTTTTTCTTCTTCTTTTTACGCACTTTGACGACAGGAGCCGTTTCTTCTTCGATTTGGTCAACCGGATACCACTCGCGTAATCCCCAACCGTTGTTGATGGCAAGGAATCTTCCATCGATGTTCATATCTGTGTAGAATTGAAGGAGTCTATCCTTCATTTCACTTTCCGACATACCTGTTAGTTCACGGATTTGATTCATTAATTGTTCAAGTGTCAATGCCTCGTGTCTGTCAGTCAAAATGGCAAACGCGATATCGATCATTGATTCTTCACGGAGTTCTTCCTTTGTCATTTCTGTTAGATTCACCAGATTCATCAAACGCACGTCCTTTCTCTGAACAAAAGCATACTCATCATTATATACAATGAAGCTCCTATTATGCTACCATCTTTTACTGTTCTTCAAACGTTGGAATTCTTTAATGCTAAGGAAGCCAAGGTAAAGGGAGGCAAGTAAAAACGGAATCGCCCCGTAACCCACACCATATAAAAAGAAGATGAGAGTAATGATAACTATTATAATCACAATATGATGATACAGTTTCATCTTCTCACCTCTTTCAACTATTGCTTTTATTATACGTGGAAGGAAGAGCCAAAATCCACTTTCCAAACAATTAAAATTCGGGAATTTTTTATTAAGCTACTTTTCTTTAATAAAAAGAACGCCCCTTACGTACAGAGCGTCCTTCCTTTCTTACATATTGCGTCGGTATTGACCGCCGACTTCATATAATGCGTTTGTAATTTGGCCGAGGCTTGCGACTTTGACAGTTTCCATCAGTTCCGCGAAGATGTTGCCTCCGGAGACAGCAACTTCTTGCAGTTTTCTAAGGGCATCCGCCGATCTGTCGCTATGTTGCGATTGGAAGCTGCGCAAGTTTGCGATTTGCGTTTCTTTTTCTTCCTTTGTCGCACGGGCGATTTCCATATTGTCGATGTCTTCTTCGGAAGGCGGGTTCGGGTTCAAGTATGTGTTGACGCCGATGATCGGCAGTTCGCCCGAGTGCTTCTTCATTTCGTAGAGCATCGATTCTTCTTGGATTTTGCCTCGTTGATATTGCGTTTCCATCGAACCTAACACGCCGCCACGATCATTCAGGCGTTCGAATTCCTGTAGGACTGATTCTTCGACAAGATCCGTCAATTCTTCGACGATGAAAGATCCTTGGACAGGGTTTTCGTTTTTCGATAAACCGTGCTCTTTCGTAATGATCATCTGGATCGCCATCGCGCGACGTACAGATTCTTCGGTCGGTGTCGTGATCGCTTCATCGTAAGCGTTCGTATGGAGCGAGTTGCAGTTATCCTGCAATGCCATTAGCGCCTGCAATGTTGTCCGAATATCATTGAAGTCGATTTCCTGCGCATGCAAGCTACGACCTGAAGTTTGGACATGGTATTTCAGCTTTTGGCTGCGTTCGTTCGCACCGTATTTCTCGCGCATAGCGACTGCCCAGATTCGTCGAGCAACGCGGCCGATTACTGTATATTCCGGGTCAAGTCCGTTCGAGAAGAAGAACGACAAGTTCGGTGCAAAGTCATCGATATTCATCCCACGGCTTAAATAGTATTCAACGTATGTGAAGCCGTTCGCGAGTGTGAACGCCAGCTGCGAAATCGGATTCGCGCCCGCCTCCGCGATATGGTAGCCCGAAATCGAGACAGAGTAGTAATTGCGCACTTTTTGGTCGATGAAATACTGCTGGATATCGCCCATCATGCGAAGCGCGAATTCTGTCGAGAAGATGCAAGTGTTCTGCCCTTGGTCTTCTTTCAGTATGTCTGCTTGCACCGTTCCGCGGACGACTTGAAGCGTCGCATTGCGGACTTCTGTGAATTCCTCAACAGTCAATACGCGGCCCAATTCTTCCTCTTTCATCTTCACTTGCTGGTCGACAGCAGTGTTCATGAACATCGCAAGGATGATTGGCGCGGGTCCATTGATCGTCATTGAAACGGAAGTGGATGGTGCGCAGAGGTCGAAGCCTGCGTACAACTTTTTCATATCATCGAGTGTACAGATGCTGACGCCCGATTCCCCGACTTTCCCGTAAATATCCGGGCGCTCATCCGGATCTTCACCGTATAGCGTCACCGAGTCGAATGCTGTCGATAGACGTTTCGCATCGTCATCTTTCGACAAGTAATGGAAGCGGCGGTTCGTTCGTTCCGGCGTCCCTTCACCAGCGAATTGGCGTTTCGGGTCTTCCCCTTCTCGTTTGAACGGGAAAACACCAGCCGTATATGGGAATGAACCCGGGACATTTTCTTTGTAAACCCAACGTAAGATTTCGCCGTAGTCCTCGAATTTCGGCAAGGACACTTTCGGTATTTTCAACCCCGACAAGCTTGTTGTTGTGAGTAGGGTGCGAATTTCTTTATCGCGGATTTTTGTAATAAATTCATCGCCTGAATAGGACTCTTTCAAAGTTTTCCAGTTTGAAAGGATGCGTTTTGATTCTGCAGAAAGTTCTTCTTTTACGCTTTCCGCTAGTGATTCGAGTGAAGCAACAAGCGCATTATCCAAAGCTTTCTCATTTACAGCTTCGATTGCGCCTTCAAGTTGGAATAAACGGCGTGCAAGTTCTACCTGCTGATCGGATTTTTTATGATAATCACGAATTGCACTTGCAATCTCACGTAAATAATGTGTGCGGTCGTTCGGGATGATGACGTTCTGTTTTTGGGTTTTGACAAATTCCGTATAGGATGTCTCCCAGTCGAGTCCGCATTTTTCATTCAACTTCGACACGAGTGCCGCGAATAGCGAGTTCGTCCCTTTGTCATTGAATTGGCTCGCGATTGTCCCGTAAACAGGCATCGTATCGAGATTTTTATCGAATAAGAGATGGCTACGTTGGTATTGCTTCTGCACTTGGCTTAGTGCGTCCTCGGAGCCTTTTCGTTCGAATTTATTGATGACGATCAGGTCTGCGAAGTCGATCATATCGATTTTTTCAAGCTGTGTCGGCGCACCGAATTCGCTCGTCATGACATACATCGATACATCGGATACTTCCGTGATTTCAGCGTCCCCTTGGCCGATCCCGCTCGTTTCAACGATAATAAGATCAAAGCCTGCTGTTTTTACAACGTCAAGTACGTCCTTGATGGCGCCAGATAGCTCGGATCTCGAACCGCGTGTCGCCAAACTCCTCATGAAGACGCGCTTGTTGAAGATTGCGTTCATGCGGATGCGGTCGCCTAACAAAGCTCCGCCTGTCTTTTGCTTTGTCGGGTCAATGGAAAGAATCGCGACTTTTTTCTCCGGCAATTCGCGTAAGAATCGGCGGATCAATTCATCCGTAAGTGAGCTTTTCCCTGCCCCGCCTGTTCCTGTTATTCCAAGGACTGGCGTGTTTTTTGATAGTTCCCTTGCTTTTTTGATTAACTCAATTGCGTCAGGGTTTTCTTTGTCATACATTTCTTCCGCGTATGTGATCAAGTTGGCAAGCACTTCCGGGCGTTCTGTGCTTACGTTTTCAAGTTGGCTCAATTCATCTTCTACTTCTGTGAGGAAATCGCATTCTTCCACCATGCGGTTGATCATCCCTTGAAGCCCCATTTTGCGGCCATCTTCAGGTGAGAAGATCCAAGCGATGCCGTAGTCATGCAGTTCTTTGATTTCCTTTGGTAGGATTACGCCGCCACCGCCACCGTAAATTCGGATATGCGGCGCGCCTTTTTCCTGGAGAAGGTCGTACATGTATTTGAAGTATTCGACGTGTCCACCTTGGTAGGAGGAGATGGCGATTCCTTGTACGTCTTCTTGGATGGCTGCATTGACGACTTCTTCGACGGATCGGTTATGTCCAAGGTGGATTACTTCTGCGCCGGTCGATTGCAGGATGCGGCGCATGATGTTGATGGATGCATCGTGGCCGTCGAATAGGCTGGATGCTGTTACGAAACGTACGTGGTGCTTCGGTTTGTATATTTCAGTTGTTTGCATTTTCTCGCACACCCTTTCTGAACAATAAATGTTGATTTGCGCTACAGGCGGACGCTTTCCGTGGGGCGGGCGGTGAGCCTCCTCGGTCGCTTCGCTCCACTGCGGGGTCTCACCTGTCCCGCTGATCCCACAGGAAAAGCCGTAACGAAGAACGGCTTTTGCGAACAAAAGCGAAGCGTTGAGAGCACATCTTTGCACTTCGCCGCCTTTCGCTCCAATCAACGGATTACATATTTCATTTTTTCAAGATTCCATTGAATAGTTGGTTGGTTTGAATGTTGATGAAGTCTTGGATGGTGTAGTCGCCGTGTAGTGCCCATCTGCGGAATGCCCACATTTGGCCTTGGACGACTAAATGGTGTGCCGCCAAGTTGACGGCTTCGTCGTTGATCCGCAATTCGCCTGAACGGGTGCATGCTTGCAGTAGGTTTTTGAATAAGGCGACCATTTCCATCTCTTTTTTCAGGACGTATTGGAGGGCGTCCTTTGGCAATGACTTTGACTCTTGGTACATGACGACGAACTCGTCGGACATGTCGTCGATTAGATGGTAATATGTGTCGATTGCCGATCGGAGCCCATCCACAGTTCCTTCCTCATCCATCAAGGCGGACAGGCGGTTTTGCACTTCATTGTAAATACTGTCGCAGACGAGGTAGAGGACGTCCTCTTTCGTTCGGATGTATTCGTACAGAGTGCCAATGCTGAAGCCGGCTTCTTTCGCGATTTCCCTTGTCGTTGCCCGGTGGAATCCTTTTTCCTTGAAAAGTCGGACAGCCCCTTGGATGATCTGGTCACGTCTTTTTTCAATCAAACTTTCATCTTTGACCGACGATTTCACTTCACGCTTCACTTGCATCATCCTCCCTGATTATTTTGTAAGCATGCGGGAGATGACAAGACGCTGGATTTCCTGCGTTCCTTCATAGATTTGCGTAATTTTCGCGTCTCTCATATAGCGCTCAACCGGATAATCCTTCGTGTAACCGTAGCCGCCGTAAACTTGAACAGCTTCCGTAGTCACTTTCATCGCTGTATCTCCAGCCATGAGTTTCGCCATTGCGGACGCTTTTCCGTATGGCAGGTTATTCGACTCAAGCCATGCAGCTTGGTATGTGAGTAGGCGGGAAGCTTCCGTTGCAGTTGCCATATCAGCAAGTTTGAAGCCGATTCCTTGATTCGCAGCGATCGGTTTTCCGAATTGGACACGCTCTTTCGCATATTCAACTGAGACGTCAAGTGCACCTTGTGCAATTCCGACTGCTTGCGCAGCAATTCCGTTACGTCCGCCATCCAATGTCTTCATTGCGATGATGAAGCCTTCGCCTTCTGCACCAAGTAGGTTTTCTTTCGGTACACGGCAGTTGTCGAACATGATTTCAGTTGTCGGTGAAGAACGGATTCCCAATTTTTTCTCTTTCTTCCCTACGGAGAAGCCCGCGAAGTCTTTTTCAACGATGAATGCGCTCGTTCCTTTATGCTTTGACTCTGGGTCTGTTACAGCGAAAACGATGTAAATGTCAGCTATTCCACCGTTTGTGATGAAGATCTTCGAGCCGTTCAATACGTAGTGATCTCCGTCAAGCTTCGCAGTTGTGCGCATGCCGCCAGCGTCTGAGCCTGATCCTGGTTCTGTTAGACCGTATGCACCGATTTTCGTTCCTTCCGCCATTGGACGAAGGTATTTCTGCTTTTGTTCTTCCGTACCGAATTTGAATACTGGCCATCCAGCAAGTGATGTATGTGCGGAAAGCGTTACACCAGTTGATGCGCAGACGCGTGATAGTTCTTCAACTGCGATGCAATATGCAAGATAGTCGCTTCCGATGCCGCCGTATTCTTCCGGCCAAGGGATACCTGTCAGGCCAAGTTCAGCCATTTTGTTCCAGATTTCCATATCGAAGCGCTCTTCCTCATCGCGTTCCGCCGCAGTCGGAGCAACGTCATTCATTGCGAAATCGCGTACCATTTTACGAATCATTTCATGTTCTTCCGATAGTTTAAAATCCATGTTTGTTTCCTCCTTGGGATGTGGGTTGTATAGAATAGAAAATTGTAAAGGTACCTGTGCAGCAAACTATTCAGTTTATTTACTACAATTTGCACTGGCACCGACTTATTTTGTTAAATGCTTGCTGATGACGATGCGTTGGATTTCGCTTGTGCCTTCGTAGATTTGCGTTACTTTAGCGTCGCGGAAGTAGCGTTCTACTGGGTAGTCCTTGGTATATCCGTAGCCGCCGAATACTTGGACGGCTTCGATGGCGTTGTCCATTGCGGTTTGGGATGCGAAAAGTTTTGCCATGGAGGCTTCTTTTCCGCATGGTTTGCCCTCCGAGCGCAGTTGGGCAGCGCGGTAGACAAGGAGTCTTGCCGCTTCGGAGGCCGTTGCCATGTCAGCTAATTTGAAGCCGACTCCTTGATTTGCAGCAATCGGTTTGCCGAATTGAACGCGCTCCTTTGCATATGCAGTTGCAGCTTCAAGTGCTGCTTCTCCGATGCCAAGGGCTTGTGCCGCGATGCCGATTCTTCCGACGTCAAGGTTTGCCATTGCGATTTTGAAGCCTTCGCCGACTTCTCCAAGAACGTTTTTCGCAGGAACTTTCATGTCTTCGAATGTGAGTTGCACGGTTCGTGATCCGTGAAGACCCATTTTTTCTTCGTCTTTTCCGATGATGAGGCCCGGAGTGTCTTTATCGACAATGAACGCCGTGATGCCGTATGTCCCTTTCGAAGGATCGGTCGATGCAAAAACGATATAGACATCCGCTTCTCCGCCGTTTGTAATGAACACTTTCGAGCCGTTCAGCACGTAGTGATCGTCTTTTTTCACGGCTTTCGTTTTAAGTGATCCAGCGTCTGATCCTGAGCTTGGTTCCGTTAGGCAGAAAGCGCCAAGGTATTCGCCGGTCGCCATTTTCGGCAAGTATCTGTTCTTTTGCTCTTCATTCCCAAAATACATGATCGGGTTCGTGCCGACTGAGGAATGAACGGAAAGGATGACACCGATAACCGCGCTCACTTTCGACAGTTCATGGATGGCAATGATGTAGGAAACGAAGTCCATATCAGAGCCGCCGTATTTCTCCGGAACGGTGATGCCCATTAAACCAAGCTCGCCCATTTTCTTCAGGATTTCACGTGGAAACTCCCCAGCTTCTATGCGTGGAATGAACGGCTCGATTTCCGCCTTCGCGAAATCCCTTACCATAGTACGCATCATCCGCTGTTCTTCGGTGAATTGAAAATCCATTGGATTAACTCCTTTTCAACTTAAGAATATTCATAGAATCCGCGGCCGGATTTTTTACCTAACCAGCCTGCGTTGACATACTTTCTTAATAATGGGCATGGGCGATATTTCGAATCGCCGAAGCCTTCGTGAAGCGTTTCCATGATGTAAAGGCAAGTGTCGAGGCCGATGAAGTCCGCGAGTTGCAGCGGCCCCATCGGATGGTTCATGCCTAATTTCATCACTTCGTCGATTGCCTCAACCGAAGCAACGCCTTCGTACAATGTGTAGATGGCTTCGTTGATCATCGGCATAAGGACGCGGTTTGCGACGAATCCAGGGAAGTCATTCACTTCGACTGGTGTTTTTGATAGTTTACGAGTCATCTCTTCGACGGCTTCGTACACTTCGTCGGAAGTTGCAAGGCCGCGGATGATTTCGACAAGCTTCATGACAGGAACCGGGTTCATGTAATGCATTCCGATTACGCTTTCCGGGCGATTTGTCACTGCTGCGATTTCCGTGATCGGCAAGGAAGAAGTGTTTGTAGCGAGAATTGCATGTACAGGCGCAATGCCGTCAAGCTGTTTGAAAATCGATTTCTTTATGTCCATATTTTCGACTGCCGCCTCGATGACGATATCGACGTCGGCTGCGTCTTGGAGGTCGATTGATTTCGTAATGCGGCCAAGGACTGCATTTTTTTCGTCTTCCGTCATTCGTCCCTTTTCGACGTTGCGGGAAAGGTTTTTCGTAATGACAGCAATCCCCTTCTCAAGGGATTCTTCTTTGATATCGTTCAATTTGACGTCGAAGCCGGCTTGTGCACATACTTGGGCGATTCCCCCACCCATTTGTCCAGCTCCGATGACCATTACTTTTTTGATTTCCATAATCAAGTACCCCCGTCTACGATTAAGAATAGTTACTGTGGAAAAATCTTGTTTTAATGAGATTTGTGGCGTTTAAAGGAGAACTCTTTGAGATTAAAGGAGAACTCCGGACGCTTTAACGAGAACTCTTTGAGATTAAAGGAGAACTCGCAGAGCTTTAATGAGAACTCTTTCGGATTAAAGGAGAACTCGCAGCGTTTTAACGAGAACTCTTTAGGATTAAACGAGAACTCTGGACGCTTTTACGAGAACTCTTTGGGATTAAACGAGAACTCGCTACTAATTCCTGATTTACTCTTTCCCGACTTCGATCATTATCGCGTCGCCTTGCCCGCCGCCTGAACAGATTGCGGCGATTCCGATTCCGCCGCCGCGGCGTTTTAGTTCATATGCGAGTGTCAATATAATACGTGCACCGCTTGCTCCGATTGGATGGCCAAGCGCGACTGCTCCGCCGTTGACGTTTACTTTTTCAGGGTCGAGGCCTGCAATTTGCGAGCTTGCGAGTGCGACTGCTGCGAATGCTTCGTTTATTTCAAAGAGATCGATGTCTGTTATGTCTTTTCCTGTTTTCTTGAGTATCTCGTTGATGACGAGTCCTGGTGTTTGCGGGAAGTTTTCTGGCTCGATTGCGACTTCAGCGTGGCCAATGATTGTTGCCAATGGCTTTTTGCCTTCCTTCAAAGCACGCTCTTCATTCATCAGGACAAGTGCGCATGCACCGTCATTGACGCCTGGCGCATTTCCGGCTGTAATAGTGCCGTCTTTACCGAAAGCCGGGCGCAGTTTTGCGAGTGTTTCGAGTGAAGTATCTCGGCGTGGCGCTTCGTCTGCTTCAACTTTTACCGGTTCCCCTCTACGTTGCGGGATTTCGACTGCCACTATTTCTTCTGAAAGTTTTCCTTCATCGATGGCTGCAATTGCACGTTCATGGCTTCTTAACGACCATTCGTCTTGCATTTCACGTGTTAATGAAAATGAATCGGCTGTCTTGTTTCCGTATGTTCCCATGTGAACGCGCTCTGGCGTGAATGAGCAGGAAAGACCGTCGTAGATCATGCCGTCCACCAATTGTGAGTCGCCCATTTTTAATCCGAACCGGCCTTTCGGCAAGTAGTAAGGCGCATTGGACATTGATTCCATACCGCCCGCGACAATCACTTCTTCGTCACCAAGACGGATGAGCTGGTCGGCAAGCGTGACGCTCCGCATTCCGGAAGCACAGACTTTATTGACTGTCTCCGTTTTTACTGACCATGGAATTCCCGCTTTCGTCGCCGCTTGTCTCGAAGGGATTTGCCCTTGGCCTGCTTGGAGTACTGTACCAATGATCACTTCATCAATGTCTTCCGCCTTCACATCTGCCCGGTTCAGTGCTTCTTTGATGGCAATTGCGCCAAGATCACTTGCTGTTTGACTGGATAAAGCACCGCCAAATTTTCCGAATGGAGTTCTTGCCCCGTCGATAATGACTGTTCGATTCATTTCTTTCTCCCCCGTTTCAAATGATAACGTTTACATTTTTGGTCAAGCCGTGCCGTGATGACTGAACGCTCGCTCGGTAATTAATTCGAAAAAAAGGGAGTGCACAGACTCCCTATCATTTTCTGCAAGCCAAGTATTCACTGAGCTTGCAATTTTCATAATTATACCGTTCATTTTTAATTGTTGCAATATGCTGTATTGACTTGACTACTTCACTTTTTTTACTGCAAAACTGTTTCTTCTTCCTCAGCAGCCGGTTGGAAGTCTTCTCCGAAAATCGATTTTTCAAGAAGTTCGGCTATGTCATATGTTCCGACTTTGTCTTCCACTTCGATCGCTTTCGTACCGTCGGATAGCATCGTCAAGCAGTACGGACATCCGGATGAAATGATGCCTGGGCTCACTTCCATCGCTTGTTCTGTACGTGCGACGTTGATGCGGTGACCTGTATCTTCTTCCATCCACATGAGTCCGCCGCCCGCTCCACAGCACATGCCGTCTTCGCGGTTACGTTTCATCTCGACAAGGTTGACGCCCGGAATCGCTTTGAGAATTTCCCGTGGCGCATCGTATACGTCATTGTATCGGCCGAGGTAGCAGGAATCATGGAACGTGATCGTTTCATTGATCGGATGCAAGGGCTTCAACTTCCCTGCCATGACAAGGTCATACAGCATTTCAGTATGGTGGAGGACTTCCGCTTTGAAGCCGAAATCCGGGTATTCATTCTTAAAAATGTTGTATGCATGCGGGTCGATTGTGACGATCTTTTTAACGCCTGCTTTTTCGAATTCATCGATGTTGCCTGTCGCGAGTTCTTGGAATAGGAATTCATTCCCAAGACGACGTGGCGTGTCACCAGAGTTCTTCTCTTTGTTTCCAAGGATTGCGAATTTGACGCCCGCTTCGTTCATTAGATGTGCGAAAGCGAGTGCGATTTTTTGAGAACGGTTGTCGAATGCACCCATTGAGCCGACCCAGAAGAGGTATTCGAACTCTTCGTCCGCTTTCTTCATTTCCTTCACTGTTGGAATATGAAGGTCCGGACGCATGTCGCGCCAGTTCTCTTTTTCTTTACGGTTAAGACCCCAAGGATTTCCTTGACGTTCGATGTTCGTCATCGCACGTTGCGCATCCGCGTCCATCTTCCCTTCCGTCATAACAAGATAACGGCGAAGGTCGATGATTTTGTCGACGTGCTCGTTCATAACCGGACATTGGTCTTCACAGTTACGGCAAGTCGTGCAAGCCCAGATTTCCTCTTCCGTAATAACGTCACCGATTAGGGATGGGTTGTAAATATCATCAAGCGTCGCACCTTCAAGTCCTGCAGCAAGTGCGATTTGGTTCCCCTTCGTATGCTTGAACATCGGAGCCGGTACCCAAGGTTGTTTCTTCGTGACGAGCGCCCCAGTGTTCGTCAAATTGTCGCGAAGTTTTGTGATCAAGTCCATCGGAGATAGCATTTTGCCTGTTCCCGTAGCTGGACACATATTCGTACAGCGTCCACATTCCACGCAAGCGTAAAAGTCGATCATCTGTTTTTGTGTGAAATCGGTAATTTTGCCAACCCCAAGTGCCGGCATATCGTCTTCGTCTTCAGCCTCTTCAAGCGCTTCGAAGTCAATCGGTGAAAGCTTCCCTCTGCGGTCAAAACGCATCATATACGTATTGACTGGTCCTGCGATTAAGTGCGCATGCTTCGATTGCGGCACGTAGACGAGGAAAGTGAGCAATGTGAGCAAGTGAATCCACCACGCGATGAAGAACACAACTGCAGCAGCAGTCGGGCTCATGAAGCTGAAAACGCTTGCAATTGCAGATGCCATTGGCTCTGTCCAAGTCGTTTCATGTCCTTGCCAAATCATGTTCATGCCGTTCGAGACGAGCGTCGAAAGCATAAGTGTTCCAATGAAAATCAGGACAAGTCCAGATTTCCAACCACGCTTCAAGCGGACTAACTTCTCAACATAACGTCGGTGGAATGCCCAAATGACTGCCACCAAGATGACGGCAACAACGATTTCCTGGAAGAATGTAAATCCACCATAAATCGGTCCGAACGGTAAATGTGACCCCGGCTTCAAGCCTTTCCAAATCAGGTCGATTGCACCAAACTGGACTAAAAGGAATCCATAGAAGAACATGACGTGGATGATTCCACTTTTCTTATCCTTCAATAGTTTTTTCTGACCAAACACGTTCACCCAGATTGCCTGGAGTCTACGCGACACATTATTATCAAACTCTTCTTTGCGTCCGAGTTTAATGAATTGCGTACGTGACGTAATTAAATGCGTGAATAATGCAAGCGCATAAGCAACAACCGCTAAGAATAAGATCCAGTTAGCGACTAATAATGCATTCATTCATTTCCTCCCCTTCCGATAACTATAAACTTTATGAATAGTGTAGTAGAAAACGGATACATTGTCGATGTTCTAATTAATAGTTTAAGATATGAATGAGCATTCAGTCAATGGATATTTTTTATTTTCCGATACTTTTGTTGAGTTAGATTGTTGTGTTATGGGAGCTTTATGTTGTGATGCGGCGCAGTTACGTTGTGTTGCGGGAGCGTTATGTTGTGATGCGGCGCGGTTACGTTGTGATGCGGGGGATTTATGTTGTGATGCGGCGCGGTTACGTTGTGTTGCGGCAGCTTTATGTTGTGATACGACGGTTACGTTGTGTTACGGGAGCGTTATGTTGTGATGCGGCGCGGTTACGTTGTGTTGCGGCAGCTTTATGTTGTGATGCGGCGGTTACGTTGTGTTGCGGCAGCTTTATGTTGTGATACGGCGCGGTTACGTTGTGATACGACCGTGACCACATAAAAAAGCGACCCCACGTCGATCTCATTCGACGCAGGAGCCGCCATTTCCCAAGATAATTTCATGGAGTTTTCCTTGAAAATGCCTTTGTGCTTGTTCAATTTTATCCACTGGAATGCTGACCATCACACTCGTTGCAGGCCCTGCTGATAGTTCCACATCGACATCCACTTGAATTTCAATTTCGGGATTGCCAGTCAATTTCCGGAATTCTTCCAATATCCCCCGAGAGCCTACTGGCCAGATTCGATGGATAATTCCATGATCCATCGCTTCCTTGATTAGCGTGAGGGAGGCGATTTCACCCGATCTTTCCGTAACCGCGTCACCGACCAGAGGCAATCCGTATACAAAATAGGCGCAATCTGTTTCGCAAAGGATTTCCCGCTTCCTTCCGATCATCGTCACAGCAACCGCTGATTGCATGAGCTGCATATTCGTTTCCGTGCTGCCGGAAATTTTGGGAGTTTCCAAGTTGGATTCCTTGAAGACTTCCTCTACTCCCGCTACATATGCCCCCCAACTTTCGTCGCCACTGAAATTATGAATGAGCACTGCGATTGGGTCGGCGTGGGCGGCCCACTGCTCAAGCAACGCGACCCGGGCGGCGAAATGTGCAGTCACCTGGTCCGGCACCGCCACGAGATCATGCGGTTTCTCGCCGATTCCGCCCGAATTGTCGGTCGTTACAACCAACCCATCGACAAGTTCAATTGCGTTTCTCATCGAACCAAACCGAATCTGCTGTTAGCTGCTTTCGAAAGCGCGGGCATGACGACAGCGGCAACGACTGCGTTCAGGAAGGTTGCGAGTAAAATCGCTGGAACTGCGCCGATAAAGAATGCCGGTGACACAAGGAAGTAGAACGGCAACGGAGCAAGGAGTCCGTTCGCTATGATGAAGAAAATCCACTTCCACGAATGTTTTCCCGCTTTATGAAGGCGCGCAAAAACATACAGGATAACTAACATTTCGAACGCGATCAGTATATGGAATGGGCCAAGCGGAAACCCCGCGTACATTGCGGACGCGATGTGACCTGTCATTGATGCGATTCCGACGAAAACCGGCGGCAAAAAAGATGCCGAAAGCAGCGCCGGCACCGTGTCTAACGCCAAGGATCCGACGCCGGACGGGATCTTGATGAATCCGCCAACTGCACAAAGTGCCGCGAATAAAGCGGTCAAGACAATCGTTCTTACTTTCATGTTCAATCCTCTTTCTTTTTATCTGTGCGGAACACTTTTGCACTGCGGATATATTCATTGTCCGGAATACCGAGACGCGCATTGACGATTCTTGCCGCGACGAATAAATAATCGGACAGGCGGTTCAAATACCGTTGGACTGTACCTGGTACATCCTCCTCCGCCTTCATCAATGTCACCGTCACCCGCTCCGCCCTACGAGTCACTGTTCTTGCGATATGAAGCGTCGCAGCTGCAGGCGATCCTCCAGGTAGGATGAACTTCTCTAACGGCGGCGCTTCCTCCATCAATTTATCGATCCGCTTTTCAAGGACTTCAATCGGCTCGTCGGATAATTTGTAATGGCGCTCCTTCATGACATTCGCCAAATCCCCGCCACCATCGAATAATTCATTCTGGATTGTTTCCAAATCCTCAAGTATATCCGCGAATTTATCGCCTTCAAGCTCCGTCATTGCCTTTCCGATGAATGAATTCAATTCGTCCATCGTTCCATACGCCTCAATGCGTAGGCTATCCTTATCGACGCGCCCTCCGATCAAACTTGTCTTCCCTTTGTCTCCTGTTTTCGTATAGATTTTCATCCGATTTCTCCCCTTTTCTTCAGTTTTTCTTCAATGTTTGTGGCAACCCGTACCAAATTCTCGTCACTTCATCCGCTTGCGCAATCAACTTCTGATAGAGCCGCCCGCATGTGTCGCGCAATGCCCGCTGACGCGCATCCATCGGCACGATTCCCCGTCCGATATCCGTTAAGATGAAAATGACCTCTTTGTCTTCGACAGACTTCAAAATGAATTCCACTGCATCCACTTCGGGCAATTCTGTCTGCGCAAGCCACTGCTCGATTCGGTCGATGACAATTAGCCTATCCGACGGAATCTCCAACTCATCTACGGAACAATCGACCCAATAATGCGGAGCGTTTTCAAGCATCCTTTTTACAAATGCCTTTTTGCCGTTATGGGCACCTCCGATAATGACTCGCATCGCCCGCCCTCCTTCAAATCGTCGTACGTTTCCCACTCGAACTTCCATGCCGATCCATGAGGGATGTCCCATGACCAGAAATCGCGGGAATCCGGTGAAAACTTGGTCATCGCAATGCGGATCGGACCTCCATGTGTTAGGATGACGGCGCCATTTGGCATTTCGGCAAGGGCTTCAAGCACTCGCCGCTCCACGGCGGACATGCTTTCCCCGCCCCGTGGTGCGCATGTTTCCATATCATCCAACCAATTGCGATAGTCCTTATCCATTTCAAGGTCGGCATATGTTTTCCCTTCAAAATCCCCAAAATTGCATTCACGAAATCTTGCATCTGAATGGTAGATGGCATTTGGAAACAGCAATGTTGCAGTTTCCTGGGCACGAAGCAGATCACTTCCATGCACAATTTCTGGCATTGATAGGTTCCAAGACACAACTGAGGCCTTTTCAATCGGTTCATCCGTCCAACCGATATATTTTTGCTCGCGATTCCCTATTGTCGGCAAATGACGAATCAAATACAAATGATGATTGCGAGCCATAACAACGCCTCCATCCCTTCGATGAATGCCCCGCAAAGGTCACCCGATACACCACCGAAATTCTTTAACGACCATCTTCTGAATAAAAACAGTCCCATTAGTAAAACAAAGCCAAGTATTAGAGGTATAACGATTGTGTGAAGCGATAAACCAAGTCCCGTTAAAGTGGCTGCGGCTAAAAAAAGAGACCAGCCAAGTAGCTTCCCTTTCATGAGCTTATCCATGAAAAAATGGGCAATTCCCTTTTCCTTTGCGGGGCGTGTCGTTGTAAAGTAAATGTTCATCCCTGCACGCGATAGGAGTGGAACAGCAAGGAAGAATGGCAGCCATTCCGTTTGAATCAGCAATAGCTCATGGAATAATGCTGTTTTCACGAGAATGAGCAATACGAGTGACATTGTCCCGAACGCGCCGATACGCGGGTCGTCCAAGATTTCAAGCCGCTTTTCCCGGTCGCGATACGAAAAAAACGCGTCACCTGTATCCGCGAATCCATCGAGGTGCAGACCTCCCGTCAGTGCGATGCCGGTCAGAACAATGAAAACCGATGCAAGCAACGGCCCAGTTCCGATTGCATCTGTGAATAAAACCGCAACGCCGACCATGGCAAGCCCGATCAACCCACCGATGATCGGTAGCGCGATATACATCCGCGTCACGTCTTTCCTCTCCATCGGCAGCTCTTTACGGATCGGAATTGACGTAAAAAACTGGAGCACGAGTAAAAGCCCGTTCATTGGCCAGCCTCCTTGATGACCGAAAGCACATACGGCCAATCGATATGCGCCTTCACATGCTTCGCCCACTCGTCGTAAATGTCGATTCCGGTTGGCGCATTTTGTTGCGGGCGATCGGCGTCCTCCTCTTCAATCCCGTGGTTCATCATATGGGGAATGATTCCGGCGACGCGAATGCCGGTATAGGTTTCGATAAAATCAATGCCTTCCTTGAACAGAGTGACATCCCCGTGGAATTTATTAATAAGGATTCCTTTCACCCGTGCCCGATGCTTAGGTTCCATCAACTGAAGAGTGCCGACGATTGAAGCGATCGCGCCACCGCGGTCGATATCTGCAACGAGAAAAACAGGTACATCCGCCATATCGGCGACTCGCATATTGACGATTTCTCTGTCATTCAAATTCACTTCCGCCGGGCTTCCTGCGCCTTCAATCACGACAACGTCGAAGTTTTTCGAGAGATAGTCGAGGGATGAACGGATGGCGTCGATAGCTTTAGTGAAAAACTGCTCGCGATAGGCGAATCCATCGATTGCGTTGAATGCTTCCCCGAAGAATCGGACGTCGGATTTCATTCCGCCGACCGGTTTGATCAGGATTGGATTCATCTCGATGATAGGCGTGGTGCGCGCCGCCTCAGCTTGCAAGTATTGTGCCCGGCTCATCTCTTCGCCGTTTACTGCTTTTGCGGAAAATCGCGACATGTTCTGTGATTTGAATGGGGCGACCCGCATGCCTTCGTCTGAAAACAGCCTGCATAACGCGGTGCAGATCATCGTTTTTCCGACGTCCGAAGCTGTTCCCATCACCATGATTCCGTTCATCGTACCGCCACCTTCCCCTCACATTTCCAGTACTGCGGCAGGCCGCAATCCATTTCGATGGCATCGTCACTTAAGGCAACGAGTTTTTGATGCAGATTGCCGATCCATTCGCTGTATTTCCTCGTTTCATCGTATGCGGATGGAAATTCGTCAAGGACTTCGTTTGAAACGATGATAAGATGAGCTGAGTTTTTGCGGATCTCATCTACGGTTTCGAGCATTTGCTTTGCCTTTTTTTCCATGCATCCGCCCATTTGGATACAAAATTTGCCGTTATGTTCGGTGTACAATTCATTCGCAAGCCAAGTTGTAAGGCAGTCCCAAAGGACGAAATCGTTTTGATGGATGAAAGGCAGTGTCTCGAACAGGTTAGCCGGTTGCTCGATTGTAGTCCATGCTTGTTCTGCGCGATCCTGTTGATGCTTTTCAATTCGTTTTTTCATTTCATTATCGACCGGGCGGCCTGATGCGATGTAGATGAGTCTGCCTTTTGCGGTGATTGCTTCCTTGACGAGCATGGCTTCCGCGTATGCACTCTTCCCGCTTCGAACACCGCCGCTTATGAATGTCAGTTTTCCGCTCATGATTTGGACCACCATTCTGTTAGTTTTATAATGTTCGTTGAGCGCGGATTCACGTTCTTGAGCGCGGATCCACTTTCTTGAGCGCGGTTCCTCGTTCTTGAGCGCGGTTCCTCGTTCTTGAGCGCGAATCACACTTTCTTGAGCGCGGATCCACGTTCTTGAGCGCGGATCACACTTTCTTGAGCGCGGATCCACTTTCTTGAGCGCGGTTCCACTTTCTTGAGCGCGGATCCACGTTCTTGAGCGCGGTTCCACTTTCTTGAGCGCGGTTCCTCGTTCTTGAGCGCGGTTCCTCGTTCTTGAGCGCGGATCACCGTTCTTGAGCGCGGATTCACGTTCTTGAGCGCGGATCCACATTCTTGAGCGCGGATCCACATTCTTGAGCGCGGATCACCGTTCTTGAGCGCGGTTCCAATTTCTTGAGCGCGGATCACCGTTCTTGAGCGCGAATCACACGTTCTTGAGCGCGAGGGGCCGATTTCAGGTGCAAATGGTTTTCTTATGGGCGATATAGCTCGTTTTTGAACCACTTTGCGAGATTGCTTCGTAGTTTTTCCATTTCCTCACTGCTTTTCATGCCGATTCGTAGATAGTGGCCGTCCATGCCGCGGAAGTTTTCGGTGTGGCGGAGGACGATGCTTCGCCTGAGCATGTCGGTGTAAAGTTTTCCGGCGTTTGACGGCTTGAATACAAGGAAGTTGGTTTCTGAATTAATTACTGTGCATCCATGCTGTTTTAGGAAGTCTGTCATTTTCCTTCTTTCCTCATTCGCGTGGCGGATTGCCTCATTTCGATACTCTTCCTGTTCGAGGCACACGGCACCGATTGCGGACGCGATTCCGTTGACATTCCAATGTGGCAGCTGTTCTTTCAATTCGGCGATCACTTCCGGTTGCGCCACCGCGTATCCGAGTCGGATGCCAGGGATGGCGTACATTTTCGTCATTGAGCGGACGATGATGACGTGCGGAAAATCGTTCATCAGAGGGATGAATGATTTGTTTTCGTCTATGAAGTCGATGAATGCTTCGTCAAGGACGACTTCGCATCCGATCTTGCCTGCTTTATGTATGATTGATAGTAAATCCGCGCGGTCCGGTAGGATGCCTGTCGGATTATTTGGTGTGCATAAATACAAGACGGATGCAGATGGGATTGCACCCAAAATTGCTTCGACCGGCAACTTGAATCCGTCTTCTTCCGACGAAACGATCCGGATAATTTCCACTCCCCTACCTTGCAACGTCGCTTCATATTCTGAAAATGTCGGATGGACGACGATTGCTTGCTTCCCCCGATACCGCTCTGCGATGAGCGATAGTAACTCCGCCGCACCGTTTCCAGCGACAACCGACGAAACGGGTATGCCATGATAGTTCGCAACTTCGGATAAAAACGGTTCGCCGGATGGGTCGGGATAGGCGATTAATCGGGAGATGAGGTGTGGCCAAAGCTTAAGGACCGCGGGCGGAGGTCCCGCGGGATTGCAGTTTTCACTGAAATCCAGTATTGCTGCTGGAATTTCCAAGCCAAGTTTTTCATAGACGTGGCGGGGATTTGCTCCGTGGGCTGGTAATTGGCTCGTATTCATCCAAGGTTCTAGTTCACCTTCAGGCAATTGCATAAAAGATCACTCCAATAATGGTACAGATTATCCAAAATGCAAACGAGGCTGTGTGCATTTGCTCGATTGTGGATTTGATATGTGCTGCTTTCAACGGATCTTGTCCTATCCCGATTTCCGGTCGTTCGGATACAACACCTCGATATGTACTCTTCCCTCCCAATGTGATGCCTAATTGCCATGCGGTTGCAGCTTCCAAAAATCCGCTGTTCGGACTTGGATGTCTTCGGGCGTCTTTGCTCCAACCACTTAGGCGTCTCCTGAGTGGGAGTCCACTTTCATTACGGGATGACAGCAAGATGAGCAATCCGGTAATCCTTGCGGGGATGAAGTTCAAGACGTCATCCGCAATTGCGGAAAACTTGCCGAATTCACGGTACCGCTCGTCTTTATAGCCGATCATTGAATCGAGGGTGTTGACAGCTTTATACATCCATAATCCTGGTGCTCCGAAAAGAAATGCCCAAAATAATGGCGCTGTCACACCGTCGGATGTGTTTTCGGATACAGTTTCGATTGCGCCCCGTGCAATATCGGGTTCTTTTAATCTATCCGTGTCACGGCCGACGATCCAGCTCAGCTTTGTCCTTGCTTCGGCCATGTCCCCTGCTTTAAGCGGTTCGTACACTTCGAGTGCAGCATCCCGCAGACTTTTTTGGGCGAGGCCAATCGCAATTAGAATTGCTTCGACGACGACCCCGAAAACGATATGTAGTTGGTAGGCGATACTGATGATGGCAATTGCGATCGCTGTTACGATGGAAACAGTGATGAGCAGCATTCCCGCGCCTTTTAGTACGCGGGCGCGACCTTTGTTCAGGACCGTGGTGAGTTTCGAGATGAATGTGCCGATCCATCGCACAGGATGCGGCCAGTTCGGGGGATCCCCGATGGCGCGGTCAAGGACGAACCCTAACGCGATTGCAACTAAGTGGGCTTGCATTAAAAGGTCCATCCTTTCGCTTTTTTATAGGCTTTGATCGCCCGTTTGGTGCAGTCGTAGACGCCATGCCCGATCAGTTTGCCAAGGGGGGTAATCGGTCCCGCATATGGCAGGTGTTGGCCTTTTTGCGTTGCTGCGATGAGCAGGCTGTCGGTTGACGTTCCTGTTGCAATTGTGTCTGTCAGCGGGTCTTTGATGTCTTCGGTATGTAGCGCTTTCGTTTTTGCCTCGGTTGCAGTGATCATCGCTTGGATGAACGCTTCATCGGGTAGATGACCGTTGACGATGACCCAAGTGTTGATGGTGCCGATTCGCTGTTCCCGGTCGCGTGTTAACGCTTCCGATACATCGACGGCGTTGCCAACTCCGGCTGTCACCATGATGAGGACGGTGCCGAAATCTCCCTTGTATTCCCCGATTTCAGCGTGTTCGGTAGTGACGGCGGTCATCATGCCGACCGTATCGGTGAGATGGTAGCCACGTTGCTCGAGATAATCCGCCATTTCCGCTTTGACGTCGTTGGCGTTGTAGTTGGCGTCGACGTGGCGGTTGACGAATGCGCGGTACCAGCCTAACCCGGGGTTCGTGACCGCGGATGAGATTGTTTTCAACGGCTGATCCACTTTTAATGAAACATGATCGGACGAGACGGTGAAATGCTGTTTATCGACAGTGAACGGTTTTTCTTCCTCCATTGTATCAGGCAGAAGCGTCATCTGTGGCTTTGGTAGTTCAGGGTGCGGCTGTGTTTTTACGCGAGCATTATAGACTGTGCCGATTATCGTTTCTTGGATGACATCTTTTGGATCACCGATTGTCGCAATCCTGCCTTTTTCCATGAGAAGCAATCGATCGCAATAGAGGGATGCAAGATTGATGTCGTGGAAAACGGAGACGACGGTGACGCCTTTTTCGATTGCGTGTTTACGGATTGTGTCCAATAGTTGTTGCTGGTGGGCAATATCGAGATGGTTCGTCGGTTCGTCCAACAGGAGGATTGGGGCTTCTTGCGCGAGTGCTTGTGCGACGAAAACGCGCTGTTGCTCGCCTCCCGAAAGAAGCTCAATCGGTGTGTCTTTGTAACGGGTGACGCCTGTATAGTCCATTGCCTTTGTCACGGCGCTTTCATCATCACTCGACCAGGACGAGAAAAGTCCGGATTGATGCGGGTATCTTCCAAGAGCGACGGTGTCTTTTACCGTATGGGAAAAGGCATGCGCATGTAGTTGCGGCAGGACCGCTACTTTTCTTGCGAATTGCTTTTGGGAATAAACTGCGGCATCCTGCCCGTCTATTTCGACAGTTCCTTCTTGTTTCGGTAAGATTCCGGAAATGATTTTCAGGAGTGTCGATTTCCCGCTGCCATTTGGTCCAAGAATGCCTATTACTTCCCCTTTATTCACAGAGAATGAGATGTTTTTTACGATCGGCTCTTTGCCGTAGCCACCTGTAAGGTTGTTGACTTTCAGCATTTACATGGCCCCTTTCCTTCTCTGTCTGTAAAAGATGTACGCGAACACCGGTGCACCGATGAATGCGGTAATGACGCCAACCGGCAATTCCGTTGGCGAGATGATTGTTCTTGCGATCAGGTCACAGATGATGAGCAAGGATGCGCCGTTCATGAATGATAATGTGAGCAGATGCCGGTGGTCCGAACCCCACATGAGGCGCGTCATATGTGGAACGACTAATCCGACGAAGCCGATTGTTCCTGAAACGGCGACTGCGGAGCCGGTTAAGATGGAGCCTCCAAGGAGAATCATGAGTTTCCGACGTTTGACGTTGACGCCAAGGTGATGGGCGCGTTCTTCCCCGAATAGCATCGCATTCAATTCCCTACGGTTGAGCCAAAGGATGAAGGAGCCGATGACGACGAACGGCAGCACCATCAAAATATAATTCCATCCTCGCATCGAAACGCTGCCAAGGAGCCAACTGATGATTTGTCGGAGTTCTTCGCCAGTAAGAGCGATCATAAGCGATAGGACCGAGCCTAAAAATGAGCCGAAGATGATTCCGGTTAGAATGATTGTTTCCATTTTCATTGAGCGGTCGACAAGCTTTGCGAAGCTGATGACAAGGAACATTGTCACGGCTGCGCCCGCCATGCTGAATACTGGAAGTGTATATGTGCCTAAAATGGGAATCGTTAAACCGAAAAAGAGTGTCACAACAGCACCAACAGAGGCACCGGACGACACTCCGAGGGTGTATGGATCTGCGAGCGGATTTTTCAACAATCCTTGGAAGGCGGCTCCCGAAATTGCGAGCGCTGCACCGACTAAACCGGCTAAGATGACGCGCGGCATGCGGATTTTCCATAGTATATTTGAAGCTGTTGTATCCGATGAGTCCCAAAATGTATGAATCGGAATTTTAACGGTTCCAATTGAAACACCGAGCCATACCGCCACGATAAGTGTGGCGGCGGACACGATGTAGGCGATTAGTGCTTTATTCACCAAAAACCTCTGGGTAAATCGCCTTCGCTACTTCTTCCAATCCTTCTGCAAGGCGTGGACCAGTGCGGCTTGTTTTGTTTTCATCGACTTGAACTACTGCGTCTTCCTTAACTGCTGTGATGTCCGCGAAGCCGGCACGGTTTTTCACGCTTTCTACGATATCCGGAACGTAGCTGTACATGACAAGGATTACGTCAGGGTTTTGATTGACGATTTCTTCCGGGCTGATCATGACCCATCCTTCTTCTGTAACTACGTTTTCAGCACTGATCATCTCAAGGATTTCTTGCATGAATGTGTTTTTACCAGGTGCGTAGATTTCAGGCGCATCGGATGTTTCGATGAAGACACGCTTCATGTTCTTCGCTTTGACTTTGTCTGTTTTCGCGATGATTTCTGCCACTTTCGCTTTCATGTCTGAAATGATTTTTTCAGCTTCTGCAACTTTGTTTGTTGCCTGGCCGATTGTCTCGATCGTCGAATACGTTTCGTCGAAATTCGTCGCGTTCTTAACAACAAACACTGTAATACCCGCATCACGGATTTGTTGGAGCCCTTCAGACCCGATGCTAAGGCCAGATTCATGTGCAAAAACAACATCAGGGTTCATTGCCACGATTTTCTCAACGTTGAACTCCATACCGCCGATTTTCTCTTTTTCAAGAGCTTCAGCAGGGTAGTCATCGTAATCGTTAACTCCGATGATTTCTTCGTTAAGACCGAGCGCGAAAAGGATTTCCGTGTTGCTTGGCGTCATCGATACGATTGTTTCAGGTGCTTTATCAAATGTAATTTCATTACCGACTGCATCCGTCAATGTAAGCGGGAATGCTTCTTTTGCAACATCGTTTTGTGTTGTTTTTGGTGTGTCGTCTTTCTTCGCATTATCCGTGCCGCATGCTGATAACAGGAACGTTGCAAGGATTGCTGTCAGCCATAGTTGCCAAAACTTTTTCATTCTCTTTTCCTCCTGTTTGTTCCAAATAAAAATCCCCCGTTTTGTGGACGGAGGAATGTGCTTAGTAAAAATACGGGCGTAGGAAAAAATTGACGCGCCGATTTCCACCAAACCTATCCTCGTAGGGTACGGGTGACTCATGAAGGCAGGTCTCCTGGCTCGTGCATCAAACGTATTGCCTGCGCCTTCCCGGAAGTTTTTCCAGTGGCGTTGTTGCGGCAAGACTAGCACATACAGTGGCGGGACCGCGCCGGCATTGACCGGCTTCCCTTTTAACCCCGGCGTTGACGGCGGGGCACCTTCATGTTTGGTTATGTAATTTTGGTATGAGGTTAATTATACTATAGATTTTTTTGTTGTCGAGGGGGGCGTGGTTGGCGTTTATGCGTGATTGTGGGGATTTATGCGTGAGTTCGGGATTTTATGCTTCATTTCGGGGATTTATGCGTGAGTAAAGGGATTTATGCGTGTCTAATCCGATTTATGAGTGTCTGCGGATTTATGCGTGTTATAAGAGAAAACGCACTTCCGCGGTAGTGGCGGAGGTGCGTTTTGGATGTTACATTCTTTCTGGTGCGGATACGCCGATTAGTTTTAGCGCGTTTGCGATCGTTGTGCGTGTTGCTGTTATTAGAGATAGGCGTGCTTCTGATAGATTGCGGTTTTCAGGGTCCAACACTTTTTCCGCATTGTAGAAGCTATGGAATTCAGCAGCCAACTCTTGGATGTAGATTGTGATCCGGTGCGGAGCGCGCATTCTTGCTGCGTCGCTTACTACACGCGGGAAGTCGCCGATTTTCTTTAAAAGCGAAGATTCTTTTTCGGATTGCAATAAATTCAAATGCTCCGTTGAAGCTGAAAGTTTTGATTCATCCGCTTGGCGCAGGATCGAAGAAATCCGTGCATGCGCATATTGCGCGTAGTATACAGGGTTTTCATTCGATTGCGAAATGGCTAAGTCCAAGTCGAAGTCCATTTGTGAATCGCCGGAACGCATCGCGAAGAAATAACGGACTGCGTCGAGACCTACGTCTTCAACAAGTTCGCGCAATGTGACGGCTTTCCCCGTCCGCTTGCTCATTTTGAACTTTTCGCCGTCTTTGTAGAGTTGCACCATTTGCGCAACTTCCACTTCGAGTGTGTCACGATTGTAGCCTAACGCTTCGATCGCCGCTTTCATACGCGGGATGTAACCGTGGTGGTCGGCACCCCAAATGTTGATGAGCTTGTCGAAACCGCGGCGAAGCTTGTCTTCGTGATACGCGATATCCGGCGTCAAGTACGTATATGTGCCGTCATTTTTGATAAGTACACGGTCTTTATCATCCCCGAAAGTTGTAGAGCGGAACCATGTCGCACCGTCTTCTTCGTAAACATGGCCGTTCGCGCGTAATTTATCGAGCGCGATGCCGATTTTGCCATCTGTATATAGGGAAGTTTCAGAGAACCAGTTATCGAAGCGTACACGGAAATTCTCAAGGTCTTGCTTCAATTTCGCCAATTCGAAGTTAAGTCCGTACTCTCTGAAGAATTCCTGACGTTCCTTTTCTGATGTGTTTACATATTTATCACCGAATTCTTCCGCCAATTGCTTGCCGATCTCAATGATGTCTTGGCCACGGTAGCCGTCTTCCGGCATTTCTTTTTCGAGACCCAAAGCCTCGAAGTACCGCGCCTCTACTGATAAGGCCAAGTTATTCACTTGATTGCCCGCGTCATTGATGTAGTACTCCCTTGATACATCGAAACCTGCGAAATCAAGGATATTGCATAATGAATCCCCGATGGACGCACCTCGTGCATGGCCAAGATGCAGGTCACCTGTTGGATTAGCAGAGACGAATTCTACTTGCACTTTCTCATTTTTGCCGTAAGTGGAGCGGCCGTAGTCTTCCCCTTGGGAAAGAACCGCCGTAACGACTTCACCTAAAGTATCGCTTTTCAGCTTAATGTTGATGAAACCCGGACCTGCGATTTCGACAGATTGGATAGCTGTTTTGGATATGTCCAGTTTTTCAAGTATTGCTTCAGCAATTGCACGTGGCGGCTTTTTCGCAATTTTCGTCAATTGCATCGCGATGTTTGTTGCATAATCTCCGTTCTCTTTATTTTTTGGTGTTTCAAGGATGACGTCCGGCATTTCAGCGCTATCGGCTAAAGCTGAAGCGGCTACCGCCTCGCGAAATGCTTCTTTGATTTCATGTTGGATTTTTTCAACTGCGTTCATTATTTTCCCTCCGTGTAGTGAATCGTCATTTCATGTATGCCAAGAAGTGCGTCTTCTGCATGCAATTCGTAATGTGCCGTGAATCTGTTTTCCGTCACTTCAAGTTTCGTCGTTTTTACAAATAAGTCAAACGTCGCTGGACCCGCGCCATATGTACCCGGCCGAATCTCTCCAACTGTGAATGGCAGACGCATTTGAACTGCACCTGTTCTCATGATCAAAGCATCCGGCTTATCCAATTTAACAGTCGTCCTCACTTGTTGACCGTCCGTATTCTCTTCAAATTGCAAATACGTTTTACCTGCTTTTTCAATCAAAATACCTGAAGCTGTCAGTTCATGGTTATCCGCAGTTTGGCCATCGTGCCGGATTGAAGATTGAAGTTGGACCCTTACGTTTCGTCCTTCGCTATTTGATTTCACACGTGCACCGCCCTTAAGGTTCAAAATATCTATTCATTATATCGTTTTTCCCTCTAGTTATCCAATGGCAAAAGCGGAAGGTGGCGTTTAGCGGCGACAGGCATAAGGCGGATCTGCCATACGGCGCTTTTTGCCGTGCAGCAGAGCTGACTTATGACCCAAGCAGCTGCCACTTGAAGCTAAATGAGCTGATGATTATATCATTTTCTCCTGTTTTTTCAGTTTAATCTTCTTCTTCCTGTTGCATACTGACTGGAAAGAACGGTGGGAGAAGGGATTGCATGAAAAGAGTAGAGTATATAAAGAAGAAAAAGAGACGAGTATTTTTACGACGTTTTGCTATGCTTGCGATTACAGCGGTGACGGCGTTTTTCACTATGTTTTTATGTCTTCGTCTATACGCACAAATTACAGGCGCTCCTTCTTTAAGCGTCCCTAAAGCGAGTGTGTTTTTGGATAAGAACGGACGGCAAATTGGCGATAAATTTTCCGAAGAACGGCGGTATTGGGTTGATATTGATGAGATTTCCCCGTTTTTAATCGATGCCGTAATTGCAACGGAAGATCGGAATTTCTACAATCACAACGGGTTTGATTATAAACGGATTGCTGGAGCAATTTTAAAAGATATTAAAAAGATGCGAAAAGCGGAAGGTGCGAGCTCCATCACCCAGCAGTATGCCCGTAATTTATTTTTAACATTTGAAAAATCATGGACCCGTAAGATTAAAGAGGCTTTGTATGCGTATCGGCTTGAAACATTCTATGAGAAAGATGTCATTTTGGAAGGCTATTTAAATACGGTTTACTTCGGTCATGGCATGTATGGTGTTGAGGCTGCAAGTCGGTATTATTTCGCGAAGTCTGCGAAGGATTTGACGCTTGAGGAATCAGCGGTCATTACGGCAATCGCAAAAGGGCCATCAATCTACTCTCCACGTGATAATCCGGAGCGATCGCGGGAACGGCAATTGCTGATCCTTTCGCTGATGAAGAATCAAGGGTTCATCACTGAACAGCAAAGGGACCGTGCGGCGGACATTGACATTACGCTTAGGACGGATGACTGGGCCGATATGAAGCGGATCGCCCCATACTTCCTTGATGAAGTTTGGAAGGAAGCAGAGCAGATTTTGAGCAAAAAAGGACGCTATCCAGCTGAAGGCGGTTGGACAATCCGGACGACCCTTGACCCGCATCATCAGAAGACAGCCGAGGAATACATCGCGAAATATATGCCTGACAGTGAGCTACAGGTTGGATTTATGTCGATTGAGACCGAGACTGGGGCCATCACATCGTTAGTCGGGGGTGTGAATTATTCGGAAAGCCCATTCAACAGGGTGACGCAAGCGAAACGGCAGCCCGGTTCTGCGATGAAACCGATATTATATGCCGCGGCGCTTGAGGACGGTTACAACCCGTTGACATTCAAATCGACGGAACGGACTGTTTTCACTTATGATGAAGGACGCTCCACTTATGAACCGAAAAACGTAAATGGAAAATTCGCTGGCCATCCGATTTCCCTTGCCCAGGCACTTGCCATTTCGGATAATATTTATGCCGTAAAAACGCTTGAGGATATCGGATATAAGAAATTCAATAAAATGGCGGAGCGCCTCGGGATAAACGTCAAATTCCAAGAATCCCCTGCCGTCGCATTAGGGACAACCGAGGTTTCATTGTTGGACATGACTAATGCTTACAACAGAATCGCTTCAGGTGGATTGCAAGTCGAACCTACAACGATTTTATCCATTACGGATTCGAATGGAAAAACGGTATATGAACAGCCGAAGAAGAGTACGAAGCGCGTCATCACCGAACAGGATGCATTTGTACTTACCCACTTACTGACAGGCATGTTCGACCCCGTTTTCAATGATTATTCCGTTGCAACCGGTCTCTCCATGCGGTCTAAGCAAAGCAGACCTTACGCTGCAAAATCGGGCACTACTATTTCAGATCAATACCTTATTGGGTTCACCCCGTCTCTCACTGCCGGAATTTGGACCGGATATGATGTTGGGCAACAACTGACGGACCTGCAGGATAAAGCAGCTTCCAAGAAAATTTGGATCGACTTCATGGAGACGGTGCATGCCGGAAAAGCACCCGAGCCATTCATCCCACCGAAAGGCGTTAGCAGTATAAAAGTCGATATCGAAACGGGCGGCATCGCGGTCAACGAATGTCCGAAACAGCGTCTAATGTACTTGAAGGAGAAAGACATGCCACAGAAACTTTGTACGGACAAGAATTTACGTGAACAGAATAACGGTGAGGATAGTGAATCAGGAACTTTTGAGCTGTTTCCGTTTTCGTTTTTTGAATGAGAAGTTTTTGTAGATTAATGAGAACTCTCCGGCTGGGAACGAGAACTCTTTGCCAAATAACGAGAACTCCCCTGCCGGGAACGAGAACTCTTTGACAATAAACGAGAACTCACTTTGCGCAAACGCGCCCCGGCACTTCATTAACAATCAAAAAAGCTTTGCCTTCCGAAGTTCATCGGAGAGGCAAAGCTTTTTTACCGTCGAATGCAGTCTGTCTTCTGATGGACCATTGCTTGGGTTGGTAATGAACCAGCATTTGACAGAATTTACAAATTCCGGTTGTCCTAGCTTACAAGTGCAAGCTGTAGTTTCAGTGTACTTCCTTTTGAACTTACATTCAACCTTGGAAGCTACTGTACAGGGCAAATTTCACAGTTTGTTCATAATTCGGGTGAATCTACGCCTAAATCGATGTGTAATTTCGGTTCGCTTCTGTCCCACATCTCTTTATTATGGCTCGATAGAAAATCGGAAAGAATCTTTTTCGACTTATCATCCATGAAGTCGACCATAATATGCCGCTTCATTGACTTATCCATTCTATTGACGTGGTCAGCAAGAATCTTATATCCTCTGCGTTTCTCCTTGTTAACGACCATTTCACAGGCAGTGACTCCGGCATAATATGGACCCTCTTCCTTGAAGTCGATCGTGACCCAGACGAGCCAGTATGGTTTGCCGCCTTCGGAATCTTCGCGGTTCGTCGTGAACTTGACACCGCGTTCCGTGTCACTGCGAGCATGCATCGCACCAATTTCAATCCGCGCCTCTTCTTCTTCGATGTCGACGATTACCGGTGAGACGTTTTCGAGTGACAGTGATCCGATTCCGAACCCTTTATGTCCATCGGTTGGATCATCTTTTATAATCGTAAATCCTATTTTCGATTTTGGTTTTTGCTCATTCGTCATTTCTATAACCCCTCCCATTCTGCTATTATATACACTATACCCAAATTTGAGCGAAAGGGGGAAATAGTATGCCATATGTAACTGTGAAAATGTTAGAGGGCCGTACGGAAGAGCAGAAGCGCGAACTGTGCGAGAAAGTGACTGCGGTTGTTGCAGAAACGACAGGTGCTCCTGCGGAGAAGGTTGTAGTTTTTATTGAGGAAATGCCGAAAAACCATTATGCGATGGGCGGTAAACGTTTAAGTGATGTTGAGTGATGGAGCGATGCGAGAACTTGATTCTCACATCGTTTTTTTGTTGGTTGATTCAATTAAAAAAATCCCCTCGGAAAAGGGGATTCCACTACTGCACGACTGCCGAACATGTTGGGAGTTCAGCGATGAATGCGAAGGCGTCGATCATTTCGTCTTCGCTGAAGTTTAATTTATTCTTCACGATATGCACTTTGGCGATTTGCTCGTCCTTTGGGAGGTAATCAAAATAGAGCAAGGTGGAAACCAGTTCAAGAAATCTTGAGCTTTTTCCGTTCAGTCTGTTGAGGAGATCGCCTAAACTTGCGTGTGGCGACTCCGCCATTTCGACGAAACGCTCGCCTTCTTCCGTTACATTATAGCTATATTGGACATAAGAACCTTTATCTTCACATCTTTCTGCGAGGAAGCCCATTTCGCAAAGCTCCTCGACTCGGAGCGTCAACTCCTCCGAATATGGTCCGTACATATGCAGTTCATATTTTTCAGCAAAAGGGAAATCCATCTTTTTGGCGATGTAGATCATCTTTTGCAACTTTTTCCTTCCGTTCACTTCATTTGCCATGGCAATGAATTGCACGATCTTGGCATGTTCTTGCAACAAGCCACTTCACTCCTTCCTACCCTCTTAACATCCGTAAAATTTTATCGTATAAAGGGTTTTCATCCCTTTTTGCAGCCAACAGATCCTCGGGAAAATAAATTTTATGGTCGGTTCTTCGTTTACCTGATATCGCATCGACAATTTCTGACGAACGGGATAACTCTCTCAGCTCCCCGTTTGGCATCTGCAAGTAAATTGGCACGCGTTCATTTTCTTCCCCAGGACGATAGAAATCATACGGGAGATCTGAAGATGAATCTGTGACAAGATAATATTCAGGATTCAGGCCTGCTTCTTTGAATAGCTTTTCAAGTTCGCCGATTTTCCGGTATTCCGTTGCAGGGTCGAATTCGGCGTATTGAAATAGACGGCGATTCAGGAAGCGATCGCAAAGATCTGCCAAGATTTCGTCTTCTTCATTGCGCCACCATTGGAAATAGGTCATCAGCACACCTTCATCCAACGATATGTACTCTTCAAGCCCGAATGTCCGATCGAAAAACGATCTGAATTGGACAGGCTCGTAAGTAAACTGGTAACCGCTGCTATGTAGATGTCGTGCGCGATGCAGGATTTTGATCAAGATGACCTCTGCACTACGCGAAACTGGGTGGAAGTAGACTTGCCAATACATTTGGTAGCGGCTCATTATATAGTCTTCCACCGCGTGCATTCCACTAAACTTAATAACTACTTGCTCCTCGGCCGGACGCATGACTCGAAGTATTCGCTCCATGTCGAAATGACCGTAGGATACGCCTGTGTAATAGGCGTCCCGCTGCAAATAATCCATTCTGTCTGCGTCAATTTGGCTTGAAATGAGGCTGACGACAAGCTTGTCCGGATAAGTCTTTCCGATGACGTCTGCAATTTGTTGAGGAAAGTCCGGTGAGACGCGGCGAAGGACTTCATTCACTTCCGTGTCTCCTGTCAGGATATCTTGCGTGAACTTCTCATGGTCAAGAGCGAATACCTTTTCAAACGCATGGGAAAACGGGCCATGTCCGAGGTCATGCAACAAGGCTGCGCAAAGTGTCAGTAATCGTTCTTCGGCATTCCATTCCTTCTGCCCGCTAAAACCGTCATCAATGATCCGCCTCACAATTTCATAGACGCCTAACGAGTGTTGAAAACGGCTGTGCTCCGCCCCGTGGAAGACGAGGTAGGTCGTCCCTAACTGCCGAATCCTGCGAAGCCGCTGGAATTCCCGCGTGCCGATAACGTCCCAAATAACTTTGTCGCGCACATGGATATACCGGTGGACCGGATCCTTGAATACTTTCTCTTCGAAAAGCTTTTCATTTTTATAGTCCAATTTTCATCCACCTCCACCGATGCTTTTCTTAAGTATATCAAAAACTTAATAAGGTGGAAGATGAGAAAAGGACGGTTTTCTTATAAAGAGCTTTATATTTTTTGGAAAGTGTTCCAGTTTGAATGAATAAAAGGATTCAACACTGTCCACACTGACCGTAAGTAAGAGACTATGAACATGGCAGGAGGCAAGGAGATGGTGAAAGTTAGACAGGATGCTTGGCTCGAGGAAAATGATATTTTATTAGCCGAGACGGTTTTGCGGCATGTCCGGGAAGGCAGTACACAACTAAGCGCATTCGAAGAAGTGGGCGATGCCCTTAATAGGACAGCAGCCGCTTGCGGATTCAGATGGAATGCAGTCGTTCGCCGCGATTACGAGAAAGAGTTAGCTGAGGCGAAAAAGGAACGAAAACAGGCAATGCGCGTGTTAGGCGCTGATTTCAAGCGTCGCAGCCAACAGCTATATAGCCCTTTGACAGGGGATGATCAGGAGGAGCGGACACCTGTCCCACTATCCGCTTTATCCCTTGATACCGTGATTGCTTATTTAATTCGTTTACATCATAGCGGCGGAGGCGACTCTGAATCACTCAGATGGAAGCAGACTGCCAAAATCGCAAATGATAAAGTCGAAACTCTTCAAAAAGAGATTGAAAAGCTTCAACAGGAGAATAAAACCTTGAGAAGCGACTACGAACAGTTCGTGCAGATTATGAACCGTGCCCGTAGATTAGTTACTTTGGATGATGACACCGAGCGTACCGCCCCAGTCTTCACGATGGAGCGCAATGGCAATCTCGTATCAAAAGAACCGCCGATCAATCACTGATCTGGCGGTTTTTTTGGGAGTCGCGGATGCGTTTATGCGTGAGTCCGCGGGTTTATGCGTGAATCCTGCGATTTATGCGTGAGTCCGCGGGTTTATGCGTGTATCCTGCGATTTATGCGTGAGTCCGCGGGTTTATGCGGATTTCGCGTGATTTATGCGTTTTTAACCTTTTGCAAGCATTTTTTGATTTCGATCGACGACGCGATTCAAGTAGAACAGATAGAGTTCCATTTCTTCCGGTGTTAGGCCGGTCATTTGAATTTCTTCTGTTGATAGTGCTTGGAGCAGTAGCTGGACGCGGATGTTGACGTCGCTGACAGTTAGTTGTTGTCCTAACAGTTCCGACAAGGATGCCATTACTTCCGGCTGAATTTTTGGATAGGTGAATTTCGTCTGCTCACCCCGCAGGCCGTTTTCATATAAATCGCGTATTAGTTCTGCACGCTTGGCGCCGCTCCCTTCCACGCATAAATACACTTGGACAGCGACGCCTTGCCGAAGTCTTCTTTGGGATATCCCGGCGAACTTGCGGCCGCCAATGCTTAAGTCATACGTGCCAGGACAATAGGAGCCGACAATTTCATAGGCTTCTATTTGGTCTGCTGCTTCCGGAAACAGCATCTGGACAAAGCTGAGCATTGATTCATAACCTTCCGGAATATCGATGGAACCGTCTTGTTCGGATAGAATAATTGAGATATTGAGTACGCCTTCGTCAAGTACAACTGCAAGACCGCCGGAATTACGAACAATTGTTTTATAACCCGCTTCGTGTAGGGACGGCAATGCGTCGTCAATATGTGGCAAACGTTGATCCTGAATTCCAAGGACGATTGTTTCGTCATGCACCCACGTACGGACTGTCGGTACGGTCAATTTTTGGCCGACGAGATGGCAGAGCGTGTCATCCATTGCGAAGGATTCAAGGGCTGAGCGATTTATTGCAATCATCGATTCGTCGATGAAGCGCCATTTTGGTAATAGTAAATTGGACATTTCATTGTCTCCTATAGTTGTTAAATCGTTTTTTTCCGCTATAAGCATACACCAGATTAGGCTTGCGGAACAGCTATACACTTCTTGTCGATTATGTGAAGTCGACAGCTCAGAATCATGTTTTTGTTTCTCTTGTGTTAGACTATGGGGAGAAGTAAATCAACGTATAAAGGAGTTTGAATTCATATGAACGAAGCAGCGATTACACTCGATGGCTGGTATGTATTACATGATTTCCGCACGATGGATTGGGCATCTTGGAAGTTGATTTCGAAAGAGGAGCGTCAGGAAGCGGTTGATGAATTCATCGCTTATTTGGATAAGTTACAGCAAGCCGATGAGAATAAAACCGGCAGCCATGCATTTTACACGGTTGTTGGGCAAAAAGCAGATTTCATGTTGATGACGTTGCGTCCAACGATTGACGAATTGCAGGAGCTCGAAGCGGAATTCAATAAGTTGACGATTGCAGACTATACGATTCCAGCGTATTCGTATGTGTCCGTTGTGGAATTGTCTAACTATCTTGCAGGCGAGTCCGATGAAGATCCGTACCAAAATCCGTATGTGCGCGGACGTTTGTATCCGGAATTGCCACGTAGCCAGTACATTTGCTTCTATCCGATGGACAAGAAGCGCGATGGCGAGGATAACTGGTATATGCTCAGCATGGATCAGCGTAAGGCTTTGATGCGTAGTCATGGTATGATTGGCCGCGGCTATGCGGGTAAAGTGAAGCAGATCATTTCGGGTTCTGTCGGTTTTGATGATTTCGAATGGGGCGTTACGCTGTTTTCGGATGATGTGCTGCAGTTCAAGAAGTTGGTTTATGAGATGCGTTTTGATGAAGTGAGTGCGCGTTACGGCGTGTTCGGTTCGTTCTTCATCGGGACAATCTTGGAAGACGATAAAAAAGCTGCATTTTTTAATGTTTGATTAAATGAGTAAGGAGCCGCCAATACTGGGGCTCCTTTTAGTATGTTACTTCAATACGAAAAGTCCATAAAACGTCTCAAAAACGCATAAATCTGCCGAATAGTCCATAAACGCCTACAAAAACGCATAATTCTACCTAAAAGTCCATAAACGCTCGCAATCACGCATAAAACGCGATTCTAAAAAAGTTCTTATTCCTTTAGCCAGTTGATAACATCCTCTTTCAAGTCATTTCCATTCCAAAACGTTAAAGCTGCTTCTTCACCGAGGCGATCTACTAGATGTTCGACGTAATCTGTCCCTAATAAATAACCAATACGGTTTCGTCCGAAATAGGAGCCGCCGGAAAGTCGGAACCACTCTTTTTCCTTCGCCATATCCCATTCCCCTGTTGTGGCATCATCTAAAAACCGCCGCTTCACTGCGGATTTATTTTCCTCATAACACTTTACCCAAGGTTCACCTTCGTCATCATACGTAAAGTAGATCGGTTCCGATAGACCCGGGACAGTCTGTTTGGACAAATAGGTTGCGGCGCCTTCTGTGAAAAGAGTCGTTAAGCCATGCATCCAATCGACTGTTGACCAATCCATGCCTTGACGCGAGGCAATCGAAAAATGGGTGACATGTCCGATTTCGTGAGAGGCAATAACCTTTAAGTGATCTTGTTCTGCTGATAATTTTTCGACGGCAAAATAGATTTCCCTTTTATTGTCCCTTGTCACGAATGCGTTGGAGCCGAATGTGCCGACAAGTAATTTATAGCTCATCTCAACGTCAAGATCGTATTTCTTTTGATAGACCGCCGTCATTTCTTGAAGAATTGCGGGCAGGCTGTCTGAAATGGAATGGATGTCATCAAGTTTTTCATTATATTTGTTGAGTGCCTCTTTCAGGCGTTCCTCTGTTCTTGGGCAATGAATTGGAAAATATTTTGAATAGAGCGCTTCATTTTGATTCAAATAAGCTTCTAAGTCGGCAAGTGTTTTATCTTCACCCACTCCCCAAAAATCAATAAAACTTGGTATGTTATTTTCAATTCGCATGTAAATCCCCCCTTTTCTTCATTATACATCTTTCTGTGGTAAGGATTGGAAGGTTTTTTGGTCATGAATGAAAGGAGTAAAGCATATGGTTTACCGAGGGGGTTATGCTGTGGCCTGTACAAAATTGTCCACAAGTTTAATCCAATTTCAAAATTGAAAGGATGAAAAAATGGTCCAATACTATTGGAATCCCGGATTTCAGCAGCAACTTCCACAGTTTCAGCCGCAATTTCAACAGCCGAATCAATTTCCAAGCGGCACTCCGCCGCAGGCGACACTCCCAAACAATGGAAGGCCGCCTTTTGTCGAGCAATCGTATATAGAGAACATTCTTCGACTGAATAGAGGCAAGCCCGGCGTTTTCCACTTCTCGTTCGAGCATGCAGTCGAAGCAGGAAAAAACACCCTGGCAATCCCCGGAATAGTTGAAGCAGCCGGTCGTGATCACGTCATTTTAAGCACAGCTAGTGGCAAACGCTACTTGATGCCAATGATTTATTTTGACTATGCGGAGTTTAATGAAGAACTGAACTATTTCAATCAACAGACTTGACCACTAAAAAAAGGTCTTCCGCTGCCCTCACAGCAATGGAAGACTTTTTTTATTTTCAAGCCGCCACGATTAAAAGAAAAACGGTCTGAAGATTGTATGCTCTTCAAACCGCTTCATAATCATTATCATTTTCCAAATTTGATGGCAGCGATGATTAACATGATCCATCCTACGATGAATGCAACGCCGCCGATCGGGGTAATGGCTCCTAAGA
This sequence comes from Sporosarcina sp. FSL W8-0480, assembly GCF_037963765.1. Lineage (GTDB taxonomy): Bacteria > Bacillota > Bacilli > Bacillales_A > Planococcaceae > Sporosarcina. The sequence goes on from NZ_CP150166.1 coordinate 57,460, forward strand.
TGCCGATACCGGATAGGCTGAGGACGTATAGGCTGCCAGAGAAGATGATGATGCCGGCCAATAGCAAGTAGCCTGCCCATGTCAGTTGAGTGGACGGGCCCAATAATGACTGGCTCATAAGAATACCGACTACAAGAAGGCCGATTGCGTGAAACATTTGATATTGGACAGCCGTTTCCCAGATCGCGAGATAATGTTCAGATAGTTTTTCTTTTAATGCATGAGCGCCGAATGCACCGAACGCCACGGCAAGTGCCGCGTTAACAGCACCAGCAATGATGAAAAATGGCATATTGTTTTCCTACTTTCTATCAAATAGATAATTCTGCTCCATCTCTTATCATAGCTGTTTTTCGTTTTAATTAAAAATCAAAGATCGAGCCGCCATTCGCGTCTTCCTCGTCTAAATGCTTCGCTTCCAATGATGAAAGTAATGGCTTATGGGAGATGGCCATTGTTCGTGGGGTGATGATTGGTTCATCTTTAGGCGGGCGCTCAGTAGTAGCCCCTCCTAAAACGACTTGACATAGGGCCCTTACCGCAGATAACGCTTCACGGACAGTTTGGTCGTCTTTTGCAGATTTTGCGTAACTGAGCTGCCGTTCCATTTCCTCAATGATTCGTTCGTTCGTGATCATTGTTTTGCAACCCCTTTCTTCGGTTCATATTTTAAGCATTCCATTCCGGATGATCGCTTGACGACGATGGATGGGAGTTCGCGTGTTTTAAACCCGTACGCTTTGCAGCCGCGAGGGCTTTTCGGATCCCAAGTGACAAAAAAGTATTGGCATTGAAAACAATTCCCCGCCATTCGACCAACCTCTTTCACTTTACTGTACCACTCAAATCGATGAGTTAAAACTTCCAACTGTCTTGCACCAATCCACCGGTTTTTCATCCCACTGTTTCAAGATCTGATTCGCCTTGGAATACGGCTTGCTGCCGAAAAATCCACGCCTAACACTGAGCGGACTTGGGTGAACGGATTCGATAATTGCATTTCGTGTTACGTCAATCAGCTTCTTTTTCTCTTGCGCAGGTCGCCCCCAAAGGATGAAAACAACCGGCTTTTCACGAACCGATAGTTTTCGGATCACTTCGTCGGTAAACAGATGCCAGCCGCTTTTTCGGTGGGAGTGCGCCTCCCCTTCCCTTACCGTCAAAATGGTGTTGAGCATGAGTACGCCTTGTTCGGCCCAACCGGTAAGGGTTCCCGTTTCCGGAATGGTACAACCGATGTCACTCTGCAATTCCTTGAACATATTCCGAAGACTTGGCGGGATTTTGACAGTAGGCTTGACCGAGAAACTGAGTCCGTGGGCTTGATTAGGTCCGTGATATGGGTCCTGTCCCAATATAACGACTTTCACGTCTTTGAACGGCGTCAACTTGAATGCCGTCCACATATCTTCAACCGGAGGATACACGGAGTAGTTCGTATATTCTTCTTTTAGGAAATCGCGAAGCAGCAAGTAATACGGCTTCCGGAATTCCTCCTCAAGGATTTCATCCCAATCGTTGCCGAATCTCTCCATAGTCATGTTGTTCACTCCTTGAATTCGATTGTCACGTCGTATCCTGCGAATGAAAACATTTCCTTCAACGTCTTTTCGGCATTGAATTCTGCTGTTTTCAACACACCTTGGCCGGTCGCTTCCTCAAGGATGAGCGTCTTCGCTTCAGCAGCGAGTTCATAGGCTTCATCGATATTAGCCTTCGAACGGAAAACCCCTTCGTACGAATAAACTTCGACTTCATCAAAATAGATTTCAGCGCCGCCCAAAAATGTTGCAGGAGGCAAAAATAGTTTCGCAGTCTTATTCTTCTCATCTATAATTACATCTTTTTCGGCTAATTTGGACATGTCGATACCAGCTTTAACGGAGCCAGGAATGACAACAAGGAGCTGCCGCTTTGTACCTGGCAAATTCATCCCGATGCTTTGTCCAAACAACTGGTTGTCCTGACGCTCGACGATGACTTTCGTATAGGCTTCTGCGGTCGCCATTTCATTCAGATCCATTATCTGTTCAAGGAAAACGCCTTTCTGTTCCGTAAATGTGCTCCCTTGCTTCAAGAAATGAAAAGCAACAAAAGGTACGGCGATGACGACTAAAAGGAGAATGACTGCAAGTAAGATCATTGACCGTTTCCAACCGAACAAAAGCATTTTGGTTACTCGCCATAAACTGACACTAGATTTGGTTCTCAGTTTCGTTTTCCTGCCAAGCGTCTCTTCCACTGTCACTGCACTTTCGGCTTCGGCTGCCTTAAGTTCATTTAATAGCCTTTCAATCTCTAACAGTTTCTTCTTATCTTCCATACCCTCACTCCCCTTCTTTCGACCACTTTATCTATTAAGTTGTACGTATAGCCTATCGAAAAGTTCCCAAGCAAACAATAGATAGACTGGAATAAGTTCGTAATCCGACTTTACTCGCCAATCTCCGACAATTGTATTTATTCTTTATTTTGATTACTATAAAGGATGGATGTTAGCGAATAGGAGGATATACAACCATGACTATGAAGAAGACACTTACAATTGCAGGATCCGATACGTCAGGTGGCGCGGGAATTCAGGCCGACCTTAAAACATTCCAAGAACACGGGACGTATGGCATGACTGCTTTGACAGTCGTCGTGACGATGGACCCCGATAATAATTGGAGCCACGGAGTTTACTCACTTCCAATCGACGTTCTGAAGGCGCAGCTTAAGACAGCACTTTCTACAGGAATTGACGCGATAAAAACAGGAATGCTGAGCACGGAGGAAGTCATAAAAACAGCTGGGGATGCGATTGCTGAATCCGGGCTTGACCATGTCGTAATCGACCCGGTAATGGTTTGTAAAGGTGAAGATGAAGTTTTGAATCCAGGAACAGTTGACGCAATGGTGGAGTTTTTGCTACCGAAAGCTGAGATCGTAACACCGAACTTGTTCGAAGCAGGACAACTTGCAAGCATGAAAACACCGTCCACGATCGAGCAAATGAAATCCGTCGCTGAAAAGATCCATTCTTTAGGCGCTCGCAATGTCGTGATTAAAGGCGGAAAGCAGCTTCAGCATGATAAAGCTGCGGACCTTTTCTACGACGGCAAGACGTTCACATTGCTTGAAGCTGAAAAGACAGAAACTCACTATAATCACGGCGCTGGCTGCACATTTGCAGCTGCAATCACAGCAAATCTCGCGAACGGTCTTGATGTGCGTGAAGCTGTCATAGAAGCGAAGAAATTCGTCACTGCCGCAATTGCAAACGGTTGGAAGTTGAATGAATACGTCGGTCCGGTGATGCACGGAGCAAAGAATCGCGTAGGTGCCCCGGAAATTACAGCTACAGAGATTTAATTGTATTGAAGTCGGAGGAAGAAACCCTTCCCTCCGACTTTTTTAATGAGGCTTCATCCAGCTACAGGCGGCAGCCTCTCGGGTCACTTCGGTCTTTAAAGAAAAGGCAAAGAACGCCTTTTTTTCAAGCCCTCCAGTGCCTGTCGAGGCTATACGCCGCCCTCCGCTTTTGTAATAAGCACCTAAAATGCATTACCCTACTCTTTTCTATATACTGAAACTATCCGTATTTTTGTAAAAAGGAGGATGAATTAATGGAAATCGTGAAACCTGATCATTTACAGGAACTACTTGATACATTTGCGAATAAAGACGTCTATATCCATTTGGAAACGACGAATGGTGCATATGCTTCCCATTTCAAAGAAGGATTCTTCAACGCTGGGGCTTTTATTCGTAATGTCGTTGTCAAATACGAGCTTGGCAAAGTGGCAGGAGAATCTCCGCATCGCGTTGGTTTAAAACTTCCTTCTGGATGGATTTACGCGCAAGGCATTACCCACTATACAGTCGACGAGCATAACCGACTTCTCATGTGTGGACTCGATCCCGATGGAAAGCTTGCAGTTGCTCTCGAAATAAGCGAAACACCGTTTACATATTAAACTATCGCCGTAACGAACAGGAGGCTTTTCGATGATACAAGAAGAACGCCATGTACTTGTCATTTTCCCGCACCCGGATGACGAAGCTTTCGGCGTGTCGGGCACGATTTCTACGTATATTGAGATGGGGGTTCCCGTCACCTATGCATGCCTGACCCTCGGTGAAATGGGACGGAATCTTGGCAACCCGCCATTTGCAAACCGTGAGACATTACCGCAAATCCGTAAGAAGGAATTATTAAATGCTGCGGCTTCAATGGGGTTAACCGACCTACGGATGATGGGATTACGTGATAAGACGATTGAATTCGAGGATGATGAAAAAATGATCCAGCTTGTCACCGATTTAATCGAGGATACAAATCCATCCGTCATCATTTCATTCTATCCCGGACTGTCGGTTCACCCAGACCATGACGCAACTGGACGTGCAGTGGTCCGCGCAGTAAGAAGAATGCCGGAATCCGAGCGCCCGAAACTGTATACGATCGCTTTTGCGAATAATACAGCCGAAGTCCTTGGAGAACCAGACATTATCCATAATGTCGAAGGAGCGGCTCAGAAGAAGCTCAATACGCTGAACTCACACGCCTCACAAACAGTTTGGATGATGCGGGATTTGGAAAAGCGATTGGCTGAAAAAGATCCCGATGCCCTAAAATGGCTGCACACTGAACGATTTTTCACTTATAATTGGGATAAGGATTTTGAATGAAAATGGAATTTCCCCAAGCTCCGAGATAATCGGGGCTTTTCTTTTAGCTACACTAAGAAACTGAAAAGTTCAACTTCACTATGCGATATTTACAAATTACCTTCAACCATTTATTATGTATAAATATACAAAGACTACGAGAGTTTATTCATAAGGAGTGATACAGATTTGAAAAAGCATAGTTTATCCACCTTTTTTTACTTTTTAATCCCTTCCATTCTTGGAATTTTTCTTTTCATGATCCCATTGAAGTTCGGCGAAGAGTGGAAAGTGCCAATCGCGAAATTCGCCGATATTTTATCTGGTTGGCTGGAACCAGCGATGCCGATGTCAGCAATGATTATTATTGTAATCGCGGCAGTGGGATCCTTAATTTATTCAGTCATCCCGCGTAGCAGCTCTAAACCAACATTAATGGAAAGCCTTTTTAAAGTAACGCCATTCTGGACGATAACACGAATCATCGGTGCGATCTTCGCTATAATGGTGACATTCAAAATCGGACCGGAAGTAATTTGGAATGAAAATACAGGTGGCTTGCTTCTTGCACCGGATGGCCTTATTTCATTCTTATTTACGATTTTCCTGTTCGCTGGTCTTTTATTGCCACTACTATTGAATTTCGGTCTTTTGGAGTTTTTCGGAACGATGATGGTGAAGATTATGCGCCCATTATTCAAATTGCCGGGCCGTTCTTCGATTGACGCACTTGCATCATGGATTGGCGATGGAACTATTGGTGTTTTACTGACGAGCAAACAGTACGAGGATGGCCATTATACACAAAGGGAAGCCGCGATTATCGCGACGACTTTCTCGGTAGTTTCCATTACGTTTTCACTTGTAATTATCGACACGGTTGGTATGTCGAACTATTTCCTTCCGTTTTACGGTACAGTTCTATTGACGGGTGTCATTTTGGCTTTGATCATGCCTCGTATTTATCCGTTAAGAGGAAAGAAATCAGAGTATATTGATGGTCGGGAGTATACTGGGGACGAAGAAAAGCTTCCTGAAGGGTATAATGTTTTCAACCACGGGCTTGCGAATGCATTGGATACGGCTTCGAAAAACCGTTCCATCGGTAAGATTTTCACGGATGGAATTCGCAATGTATTGGACATGTGGATTGGCGTTGCGCCAGTTGTAATGGCGTTCGGAACGGTTGCCCTTGTTCTTGCTGAATATACGGGTGTGTTTACTTTTTTAGGAAAGCCGTTTGAACCGATTTTAACGATTCTTGGGATTCCTGAGGCGTCACTGGCTGCACAGACGATGGTTGTTGGGTTTGCGGATATGTTCCTGCCGGTTATTTTGGCGGATGGTATGATTACTTCGCAGATTACATTGTTTACAATTGCGACGATTTCAGTTGTTCAGCTGATTTATATGTCTGAGGTTGGTGGTTTGATTTTAGGTACGAAGATTCCGATCAACTTCTTGGATTTGCTTATCATTTTCCTTTTACGTACGCTAATCGCCCTGCCAATCGTTGCGGGCGTTGCACATCTGTTGTTTTAATAAAAAGACCGCTGATCCATTATCTGGATTAGCGGTCTTTTGCTATTACCTATTCAATTTTATCTTCAATTGCTTAAGCATATCCGTGGTCATTGCATCCAAATCATATTTTGTCTTGAAGCCCCATTCTGCGACGGCTGCTGATGGGTCGATGCTATCAGGCCAGCTGTCGGCGATTGCTTGGCGGACTGGGTCGACTTCGTACGAAATTTTGAAATCTGGAATATGCTTTTGGATAGATGCGGCGATTTGGCTTGGTTCGAAGCTCATCGCCGTTACGTTGAATGCGTTGCGGTGCACCAATTTCGCTGGATCTGCTTCCATTAAGTCGACGATTGCTTGCAGTGCATCCGGCATGTACATCATATCCATATAAGTGCCTTCTGCAATGAAGGAGGTGTACTTCCCTTCTTCGATTGCCTTGTAATAAATATCCACCGCGTAATCGGTCGTTCCCCCACCTGGCTGCGCAACGTAGGAGATCAATCCTGGGAAGCGAACGCCGCGTGTATCGACTCCGAATCGGGTGTAGTAGTAATCGCAAAGCAATTCGCCAGCAACTTTATTGACACCATACATTGTTGTCGGGCGTTGCAATGTGTCCTGAGGTGTGTTTGCTTTAGGTGTGGAAGGACCGAATGCACCGATTGAGCTTGGTGTGAAAAACTGCATATTTAGTTCGCGTGCCACTTCAAGTGCATTTACTAACCCGCCCATATTGAGATTCCAAGCAAACAACGGTTGTTTTTCCGCTGTTGCAGAAAGTAGTGCAGCCATATGCATGATTGTGTCTGCACCGAAATCCTTTGCAATTTCATGCATTTTCTTTCGATCTGTTACATCCAAAATTTCAAACGGCCCCGTAACCGATTTTTCAGGCTGGCGGATATCGGTGGATAGTACATTGTTTTCTCCGTATTCTTGCTGTAGCTTGGCGATCAATTCCGAACCGATCTGCCCAAGCGCTCCAGTCACCATGATTTTTTTCAATCCATACTCCTCCTTGCGTTCATTTGTACTTTGGGGAAGGACATTGTTTTCCGATATAACTTCGAAACACTTTAATATCAATATAAAATGATTATATTATGTTCATCTCAAATATACAATAATGGTTTTCAAATCTTAATCTTTCCCTCTGACTTTTCTGTTATACTTAAGGAAAAATGTTGAGGTGTGCTATGTTCAGTAAATATATGAATTTCATTCTCGTCATAGTTGCGGGTGCCTTATTGGCCGTCGCTTTGTTTGCTACAGGCTTGCAGATGTGGCTCGTCTTCACGTTAGTCATGATTTTTACTTTCATTTTGACGATGGGGTATCCTTTCTATATCATTTACAAATCGAAAAGTTTGAAACTGATTGACCAGTATCTCACGAACCATAAGAATAAACCGATTTTTGGATATGCCCATTCACTCGCACATGGGACAGACGAGGAAATAATTACTCAGCTGAATAAAATTCTAAAATCATATGCCAATGCGGAAGTACAAGAAATATATAAAGCTAATTTGTTAGTCTTTCAAAAAAATTGGAGGGGCTTGATCGACTTCTCAAAAACGATTGAGAATGTGGGATACCGTGATTATTATGCTGGAATCGGATATGCGATGAGTAATAATATGGGGAAGGCCACCGAGTGCTTACAGAAGCTCCGAACGCCGTGGTTTGTCCATTCGCTAAAGGCAATTATTGCATTAAAGCAAAAAAATGAGGATCAATTCTTTAATGAGACAAGGCTTGCGACAAAGAGCGCAGTCGGTATGCAGCGATATGTTCTGCATCATCTGCTGAATCGAATGGCTAATAGTGTTTTTACAACGAAAGAAGGGTGAGGACTTTCCCTTCACACAAACAAAGAAATCCCATCTTTTTCGAGACGGGATTTCTTTTTTTATATTAATTTACCGATTTTATAAATAGTTGGCCATTATTCAAAGAACATTTTAGCTGGCCCCTTGCCTCAAGATCCGTTACAACCTCTTCCATATACCAGTTATTATTGCCATCAATGTGCGATAATCTTCCTGCTGACCTGCTTGCAAGCTCTTCATACGAAAGAATTCCCGCTTCACGAACGATGGTGAGAATCACTTTTTTCACTCTCTCGTATCTGAACTTCACAATTGACACGCCCGCTTTCCCGTTCAATTGCAAAAGCTGAACGCTCTCGTTATATCGCATACGCTTCACCTTTCCGAACTCTATTTATAGTCATCTATTACCCTTTTTGCTCTTTTTTAATCAAAACATTAATAAAAACAAAAAACTGCCGCATCGGCTTTGTTTCGCCGGTGCGACAGTCGTCCTTGCCTATTATGAAATTACGCCCAATTCCTTGCCAACTTTTTCATAAATTGCAAGTGCTTCATCAAGCATTTCCTTCGTGTGTGCGGCAGTCGGCATATTGCGGACGCGGCCAGTTCCCTTGGCAACAGTCGGGAATACGATAGATTTCGCATAAACGCCTTCTTCGATTAATCGTTTCGAGAATTGCTGTGTCAGTTTCTCATCACCGATAATACATGGCGTGATCGGCGTTTCGGATACACCGATATTGAACCCTAACTTCTTCAAGCCATCTTTCAAGTAATTACCGTTCTCCCATAACTTATCGTGGAGCTCTGTTGACTCCATGATCTTATCCAACGCACCCATAATCGCTGCAACGTCGCCTGCTGGCATTGCTGTTGAGAATAAAAACGGACGGGAGCGCACTTTCAACCAGTCAATCAATTCCTGTGTTCCAGCAACATATCCGCCGACCACTCCAATCGCCTTCGATAATGTGCCGATTTGGAAATCGATCTCCTTTTCAAGTCCGAAATGCTTCACCGTGCCTTTACCTTTACCAAGGACACCGGATCCATGCGCATCGTCAACATATGTGATCAAGTCGAATTCCTTTGCGATCTCCACGATTTCCGGAAGTTTCGCAATATCGCCGTCCATTGAAAACACGCCATCTGTGATGTACATGACCTTACCGTATTGACCAGATTCAGTCGCTTCTTTCGCTTTCGCACGAAGGTCGTCCATATCTTGGTGATTCACGCGAATGATTTTCGCACCGGAGAGACGGCAGCCGTCAATGATTGAAGCATGGTTTAGTTCATCCGAAAGAATGGCATCTTGTTTATTCATAACAGCTGAAATCGCTGCCATATTACAGTTGAATCCTGATTGATAAGAGATTGCCGCTTCTGTCCCTTTAAATTCTGCAAGCTTTTTCTCAAGTTCAACGTGGATATCAAGCGTTCCATTGATAGTACGTACAGCACCTGCACCGACTCCGTATTTTTCAGTTGCTGCAATTGCAAGCTTTTTCAAATTCTCGTCAGTCGCCAAACCTAAATAGTTATTCGATGATAGATTGATCAATTCTTTCCCTTTGATTTTGATAATCGGGCCGTTTGGACCTTCCACTGGATCGATTTCATTGTAGAGACCTTGGTCGCGTAATTCCTGTAAATTTTCTTTTAAAAATGAATTGAGGACTTTTGACAAATTGATCTTCCTTTCAAACGGGTTATGCCCCTATTTTAACATATAGGGGCATAACTCGCAGAACGAACCATTTACTCATCAATCCATTTGGATAATTGTTGGGCTTTTTCATCGAATTTACTCCTCAAAATTGCTTTATCTATCACATCCCTGAGCCCACTTTGCACTTGCGCGAAGGCATGCATATAACCCGTTGCATCCATTATTTTCTCTTTATATCTTCCGCTGATTTCACGAATTTTTTCTTCAGCCGCCTCATCTTCTACACACATGGACACAAGATCCAATATTTCGTCCGCCGGTCCTTCGGGGTCGTAGTCATGAGGCTCTGTCGCATCGAATAGGCAGACCGACAATTCCGGCAATAAAACAAGGTCCACACTTTTAGGGTCGAGTCCACACCATCCGTAAAGAACGTCAATCCCCCTCCGTTCCGCCTCTTTGCCAAGCGCCTTTAGCATCGTCGATTTCCCTGTTCCCGACAATCCTTTCATGAGAATCCGGCGCTTCATCTTATTTGTGATGGATGGCAAATAATCGCGTGACCCTCCAACAGACAATGAGCCTGCAATCCGGTGGGAAACTGTCGATTTCTTATGCAGTTTCATCGTACCGAAAAGCTCCTGTTTCAACGACTCAATCATGTTTTCATGCTCTTTCCACATCATTCGGTTAATGTTCACTTTCTCCCAATCATCGTGAATCAGCAATGCAGTCTTCATGGATTGAAGCATTTTAGAAAGCACTTCATCCGATTCTTGACCGATTGCAGTCATTTCAGCCTTTTGTGCCTCAAGTTTCTTTGTATCAAATGCATCATAGAAGCTAATGACGTGATGGCGGCCACCAAGCTCGGTCGGTTCCAATGAAACCGGATGAGACGCCTGGATGATGAATAAACTGAGGTCCCTTACAAAAATGGCTTCCGTATTGTCCGGTTCGACCGGATTATTGAAGCGATCCACATCATATCCCCGTTTCAGAAAGACTCCCGCAGCTTGTTTCAATAAATTGGAAATGGCATTTGTCGGAGGTGCTTTTAAAAACACTGTCTTTTCCGAAGTAGCGATCAATGTCTCATATTTATGTGCAATTCCACGCCCCGTATAGGCTGTCCCCATGAACTCCGTGATAGTACCGTATATGATAACCATCCTTTCTTTTCGGTTACTTGTTACATACGTCTACCATATGCCCAACGAATAAAAAAAAGCACGGCTTGTCTGCACGTGCTTACAAAAGTTCTTTCATTCTATTAATTTTTATTAGCAACGACTGGGCGTTCTACGGTTACATTCAAATCGATAGGCTTTAAATCATTTTCAACATTTTCCGTAGGTGATTTGGCCAATCCCATAATTTGAGCTTCTTCCGCTTTCGCCAACTTCGCCAATAATTTCCGGCATTGTGGCAGCGAATAGTGAACGATTTGGCCAATCAAAAGGGCGATGATCACCGTACCGATTCCTACAGGGCCACCTAATAACCAACCAGCTATTGCTACAATCACTTCAATTGATGTCCGCACTTTTTTAATGCTAATCCCAAGTTTCTCGGAAAAAATGAGCATCAAGCTATCACGAGGACCCGCCCCAAGGTTGGGCGCAACATAAATACCGACACCGTACGCCATCACTACAATTCCAAGTGTAAAAATAATCACTTGACCCGTCATCGAGCTAATGTCCGGAATGAGCCAATTGAATAAATCGATAAAAATTCCAATGAGGAGTAAATTCAGCCAAGTACCAAGTTTCGGCCACTCTTTAAGGACAGCTGCCGTCGTTACGACGATGATAATGCTTAAAATGATTCCCCACGAGCCGATCGACAACCCTAAATTCCGATATAATCCGATATGCAGGACATCCCAAGGGCCAACGCCAAGGCGTTGCCCTTTAATCGTCATCGTGATGCCTAACGATAAAATCATCATGCCGACAACGAAGTATGCCCATCTCCAAATAATTATTTTTCTCATTTACATTCTTCTTTCCCCACCATTCAAGTTTCGAATGGTATTTTTAAAAATCTATTCTTTAACGATATCTTTAAACGATGCACCAACGACTCTCGCAAGATCCGCAGGTGCCAATTTCATCTGCAAACCAGGCTTGCCAGCGCTGACAATCATACGATCCAGTTCTTCAGCCGATACATCAATGACAGTCGGATATTTTTTCTTCATGCCAACTGCTGAACAACCGCCACGGACATATCCTGTCTCCTTCGTCAAATCCTTCAATGGCAACATATCTAACTTTTTCACACCGACAGCTTTCGCCGCCTTCTTCATATCAAGCTCATCCGCCACCGGAACGATGAAAACGAATAATTCCCGCGGTCCGGCTATCGCCACAAGCGTCTTGAATACCAAATCCACCGACTGCCCCGTCTTTTCCGCCACCGAGACGCCATCCAACTGGCCATCATGAATATCATATTCCATCAGCTCGTGGGCGACCCGCTCACTCTCTAAAATCCGCACCGCATTCGTCTTCTTCTGCTTCGCCATTATTCCACACCCTTCGGAAATAAATCATGAATCCCATACCTTATCTTACTTCCGCGCTCATGATTGCAAGGCCGCGCTCATGATCTGGCCGATGCGCTCAAGATTGCAGAACCGCGCTCATGAAATCGATCGATGCGCTCAAGATTGCGGAACCGCGCTCATGAACTGGCCTACGCTCAAGATTGCTGAACCGCGCTCATGAACTCGCCTATGCGCTCAAGATTGCGGAACCGCGCCCATGATTTCGACCGATGCGCTCAAGATTACGGAACCGCGCTCATGAACTCGGCCTATGCGCTCAAGATTGCGGAACCGCGCTCATGAATTGGCCTATGCGCTCAAGAGTGCAGAACCGCGCCCATGAACCCGACCGATGCGCTCAAGATTGCGGAACCGCGCTCATGATCTCGACCGATGCGCTCAAGAAAGCAGAACCGCGCTCATGAACTCGACCGATGCGCTCAAGAAAGCAGAACCGCGCTCATGAACTCGACCGATGCGCTCAAGAAGCACACTCACTCAATAAATCACTTCTCAAACATCTTCTTCAAAGCATCCGCCATCGCCGTATTCACTGGCTCTTCCTGTTTCTTCAAATACTTTTGCACATCACGCTTATCGGCTTTCTTGCCACCCGAGTTTGAACGACGCTTTTCGAAGGCGGAGAGCTTTTCCCGATGTCCGCACTTACATACGAAGATGCGGCCGTCCCCTTCCCCGCGCAACTCAAGTTTCTTCTTGCAGTTCGGGCAGCGTGCATTCGTCAATTGAGAGACATTGCGACGGTGTCCGCACTCACGGTCTTGGCAGACAAGCATTTTTCCGCGTTTGCCATTCACTTCAAGTAACGGTTTTCCGCAATCAGGACACATCTTCCCGGTGACATTATCATGTCTGAACTTCTTGTCATCCGCCTTGATTTCACTTATCGTCTTCCTTGAGAATGCAACCATGTCTTTCATGAAGGCTGATTTTTTCATTTTCCCGTTGGCGATTTTCGTTAAGCTTTGCTCCCATTCCGCTGTCAATGCAGGCGATTTCAAATCATCCGGCACAAGCTCAAGAAGCTGTCTTCCTTTTGAAGTCGTGTAGATGTCGTTCCCTTTCTTCTCGAGGACAAATGAGCTGAACAGCTTTTCGATAATGTCTGCACGTGTTGCTACCGTACCTAATCCGCCTGTGTCGCCAAGCGTTTTGATCAGGTCTTTTGATTCCCCGGCCATGAATTGAACCGGATTTTCCATTGCAGCTAATAATGTCCCTTCATTGAAACGCGCAGGCGGTTTTGTCTGCCCTTCCGTTGTCACGATTGCTCGGATTTTCACTTCTTCGCCTTTCGTAAATGCAGGCAAACGGTCAGTATCTTCCTCTTCTTCGTCTGTGGAATAAACTGCTTTCCACCCTTCATCCGTAATTGTCCGCCCTTTAGCCTTGAACAGTTCCCCACCTACTTCAAGCTCAGCAGTCACTTGTTCGTAGCGGAATGGACCGAAAAAGACTGCGAGGAACCGTTTTACGATCAAGTCATACAAACGCTGTTCCTTATCAGATAAGTTTTGGTAAATCGGAGTTTCCTCAGTCGGGATAATCGCATGGTGATCCGAAACCCGCTTATCGTCAATGACGCCTTTCTGCGGCTTCACCGCCCCTGAGCGCAACAATGCATTTACAGATTTCCGATATGGACCGATGTCGACCGCCTTTATGCGTTCTTTTAATGTTCCTGCCATATCTGATGTCAAATGCTTGGAATCTGTTCGTGGATACGTCACCGCTTTATGGCGTTCGTATAGATTTTGCAATGTCGACAATGTCTCCTTCGCGGACCAGCTCCAGCGTCTATGTGCTTCTTTTTGCAATTCCGTAAGATCGAATAAAGGCGGGGCTGGTTGCTGTTTCGGCGTCGTTTTTACATCTTTCACCTTTCCGGAATGAACCCCGTCAAGATGAGATAGCAATTTCTCAATCGCCTCTTTATTGAACGACTGGGTTTGCCCTGCCTTATCTGACCATGTGAACCTCGCTGTTTCCGTCAATGCTTGCAACCCGTAATACGACTTCGGTTTGAATTCACGGATCTGTCTTTCACGCTCCGCTATCATAGCAAGCGTCGGCGTTTGAACACGCCCTGTCGATAATTGTGCATTGTATTTTACAGTAAGCGCACGTGTTGCGTTAATGCCGACGACCCAGTCCGCTTCAGCCCGTGCAACAGCTGCTTCATATAAGTTTTCGTATTGGCGGCCGTCCTTCAAATTATTGAATCCGTCCTTGATCGCTTTATCCGTCACGGACGAAATCCAAAGACGTTTAATCGGCTTACGGTTCTTCGCCATTTCGAGTATCCATCGCGCAACAAGCTCCCCTTCACGTCCGGCATCTGTCGCGATGATCACTTCACTCACATCATTTCGTCTCAACTGTGCTTTGACCGCGTTGAACTGCTTCGATGTTTGTCTGATTGGCGTTAACTTGAACGGATCCGGAATGATCGGCAAATACTCCATCTTCCATTCTTTGTATTCATTGCCGTATCCTTCAGGATCTGCATGTGTCACAAGATGACCAAGCGCCCATGTGACAATATATTTTTGACCTTCCAAGAAGCCATTTCCTTTTTTATTACAGCCTAATACCCGCGCAATATCCCGCGCTACGGACGGTTTTTCGGCTAATACAACTGATTTGGACATTAAAAAATCCCCTTTCTACTTAACACGATTATACGTGAGAACTCTATTCACGTCACCGTATGCGTCCCATGAAAAAACCTGTCGCGCTCCTATTAGGAACAAACGACAGGTTTTATTTTATTTAATCGTTATCCAATGTATCCTTGCATAAATCCTTACTCATTTCCCCGTACCTACCAAAAACCCTTACCATTTCACGTAATCGATTATTCACGTCTTCATCGATAATACGATTGTTTTCATCGAAATGCCCGTAATGTGTATACACATAATTCGGCGTAACAAGGGAACGGAAGTAATCAAGGATCGGTTTCAATTGATTTTCAACAACAAGGTGATGTTGGTAAGTGCCGCCATTCGCAACAATGGAAACCGGTTTGTACCGCATGGCATGTGGATGAAGCATATCAAAGGCATTTTTCAATACACCTGGAATGGATCCTTGAAAGATAGGTGTAGAAATGATGTAAGCATCCGCTTCTTCGAATTTCCGAACCAACTTTTGCATATCCTCGTTATATTGTTCCAATGGACGGCCGTCCACGAATTGATGATCATAATTTGCAAAGTTCATCCGTTCAATTACGTATTCATTACCCGTTTCTTTCATATATTTTTCGACCGCGTCGAGTACCGCGCCGGTTTTGCTGCCTATAATGGTCCCGTCCACAAACAAAACTTTCACAGGGCATCCTCCTTATAGCTGTTCTCCATCGTTCATCGTACCATAGAATTGGAGGCATTTACCTAAAACACGCTTACTCGTCTTTTTTCGTCGAGGCTGGGGCCGCGCCTGGAATGTTCCTCTTCCCACCATTAGGCTCCTCAATGAATTTTTCTTCCAACTGTTCATACGGGATTGTTCTGTCTTGATATTCCCCATCCAACCGTTCCTTTACCCGCTCGATTGTCTTAGCTGGAGATGTGAGTGCAATGATTGCATCCCCTGCGATTGCTTGCAACTCCACTTTTGGCGTGTAAAATTCAATCGAACCATCCGCACGCAATATATATAGAAGAATCGACTTATCATCACGTTCCCGCAAATATTGTGTATAACTGTACTGCTTCGTGATCATCGTCTTTCGAATCACGTGCCCCGCATGCATCCGCTCCTCGAGGCCATAGATTGATATCGATGGCGAAAACAGCTTTTGCCCGCCCGTTATTTTAAATTCCTCCACATCTTTTTCTACATGGAAGGCCGTTTGGAATAAATGCTCGCGCCCCAAATCCGGTGCGAAATCCGCACAAATATGTGCGTTATACGTATCCATCTTCGTCATCGCAAGCATATATCGATAAGGCGTCAAATCTATGTGGTATTCAATCTGTTCGGAAAGGATATCCCCAACATAACTATTCAGCCCACGCTTTCTTGCCTCCGCGAGCGCCGCCCATCCCTGATCGACAAGAAGGACTTCATTGTTAGTGTCCCTTATTGATTCGGCAAGTGCAGCGGAAAAGCGTGAACCTCCTATTATTGCGACACCCGACTCCTCGGTAGTCGTCAAATTCAACTTTTTTGCAAGGAAGCCAATTGAAAAACCATGGAGAACAACCGTGAAAAAGACGAGCGCGAACGTTAATGCAGTCAATAACTCGGCGTCTTCATAACCATTTTCAAGAAGAATTGTTGCAAAGTAACCGGATACTGTCAGGGCGACAATCCCTCTTGGCGCAATCCAGCCAATAAGCAATTTCTCACGGAAATTCAAATCCGTCCCTATAGTGGAAATCCAAATTGATAAAGGACGTACTACAAAAAGCATTGCAGCGACATACGTAATAATTGCTGGATTAAAAATCTCAATCAGTATTTTCGGATCAAGTGAAGCAGTAAGCATGACGAAGATGCCTGAAATGAGAAGCACCGATATATTCTCCTTGAAATGTCGAACGTCATTCAACGTCGTCAAGCGCATATTCGCCATCTTCATCCCCATTGCTGTTACGGCAAGCAAGCCCGTTTCATGCATGATTTCATCCGAAAAGACGAAAGTGAACAGGACAACGACGAACAGAATTGGTGCTTTCAAATACTCCGGTATACTTCCCCGCTCGAACGCATTTCCGATAATCAGAGCGGCAAGCCACCCAATAAACACTGCAAATGCAGAGGCAGCAAAGAATAATAATAATGATTTTAAAGTGACCTCGCTGTTTACGAATTTAATGAATTCAAACGCAAAGACCGCAAGCAATGCACCGAAGGGATCGACGACAATCCCTTCCCATTTCAATATCGCAGCGGGGCGAGGCTTCAACTTTGCCTGCCTAAGTAAAGGAAGGATAACGGTCGGACCCGTGACGATAAATAAACCACCGATGATAAAGGCGACTTCATAGGAGAGTCCAGCCAAATAATGGGCCGCAAGTGATCCAGCTATCCAAGCAATGAATGCTCCGATGGTCACAATCCTACCGACCGGTTTGCTGAATCCCCTAATTTCCCGAATATCCAAGTTCAAGCTTCCTTCAAATAAAATGATCGCGACTGCAAAAGTAATGATCGGACCAAATAGATCACCCATCGTTTCCTGCGGATTAATCAACCCGAAAATGGGTCCCACTAATAGGCCCGCAAGAGACATGACTACAATCGCAGGCATTCTATATTTCCACGCAACCCATTGCGAAAGGATCCCCAACAAAATGACAAGCATTAAATCGAACAATAATGATTCGAACACGGAAATTCCCCCTGTCCTTTTAAGAATATGTGTTAGTTTACCACAATTCCACTTCCATTCCTCTCATTTGTACATAACTCCTTTTTTGGAATCATAGGGTTAAAAGAAGAGTAGTTGACTGATAGGTAAGAAAGGGTGATTCCAATAGAAAATTCAAAGAAGAAAACTGTTGCATTCTACATCGCAAGAGCCGATGGGAAAGGTTCTTATCCCTCAAGAAGGGCAATTGTACTTGCCCAAGCTATCGCAAAAGAAGTGAACGTTCTATTCATAGTAGGTGAAAATTCCCCCCTACCTCCTGATGGATTCAAATCGATTATCGTCGGTAAAAAATCCAACCTGCTTCAAGTATTAACGTTCATCCATCCTGATCTGCTCATCCGGGATTCCGGTTCGACGATTGCGGAAGAAGTGGAAAAAATACGGGAAATTGTTCCATCCATCCTGCATTTTGACGATTTCGGAGATGGTGGAAAGCAGGCGGATTTTGTAATCCAAACCCTTTTGGACGATTCAATTGATGAAGTACCGGAACATTATGTAAGAGATCGCCAACTGTTCATCGCAGATCCGTCCATGAAAGATTTTAAAAAACACGGGCTAAAAAAGGAGCCACCGGGAACTCTCCCTCATCTTGTCATCTCTTTCGGAGAGGAAGATGAAGGAAACCTGACATTCAGGGCATTACGCCACGTTTCCCAGCTACAGATTCCCTTGAAAGTGACTGTCCTTGTCGGGGAGAAATATCCACATGACATAAGCACCCTTCGAATGATGGCGCTTGGCAGGCGAAACACAATTGTCCAGCAACCTCCTTATGACCTACCGGAAGTTTATGCACATGCAGACGTCGTATTATGCGCGTCAGGCTATATGCCGTATGAAGTAGCGGTGATGGGAATTCCATGCATCGTACTATCACAAAATGATTTTGAGGTAGGCCTAACATTTCCGAAAGAACAGCACGGTTTCGTCCATCTTGGCCTCGGACGGAAAGTGAAGCAATCGAATCTCCTGAATGCCATCATGGAACCTTTGTTGCATGAACCTTTAAGAAAGCGGGCCATCGAACGCCAACTCTCCCTCAACCTTGGAGGTGGATTGGACACAGTTTTGGAAACAATCTTCTATTTGATTGAACACCCAAAACGAGGAGCAGGCGGAAAAACGATGTCTGATATGCTAAACTAAAGGAAAACGATTGGAGTACTATTTATGAATAAACGTCAGATCGAATCAGCAATCGCCGAATTGAAAATGGACTATATTAACCTCCAAGGTGATGTGGAGAAATTGGAGTCGACGGGACATGCAGACTCCGTCCATAAAGCGGAGCAACGGTTAGCCGCGATGGAAGAAAAATTAGCGTTGTTGAATAAACAACTTGTAGAGCTATCTGAATGATAAAAAGGCTGTCCACGGATAGATGATTCTATTCGTGGACAGCCTTTTTCAATTCAGTATTCATCAAGCGATGACGTATTCTCTCACCGCTGTATCGTCTATCATTAATTCCTTCAAGTATTTCTTAGCACGGAATAAACGCGATTTTACTGTGCCGATTGATACTTTCATTAAATCAGCGATTTCAATTAATGAATATTGGTATACGTAGAAGTATTCGATCGTTGTTCGGTAAATGCTATCCAATTGGCCAATTTTTTGTTGGACCATCTGTTGGATGTCGTTTTGTTCGATCATTTCAACGGGTGTTGGGTTATCACTGGGAACCAAATCTAAGATTGGAACGTCCAATGTTTCAGGTTGATTCATCACATGTTTACTTCTTCTCACGTCTTTCCTATAGCGATCGCGGAATGTGTTCATACAGATTGTCGTCAACCATGCCTTCATGCGGTCGACACTGTCCATTTTCCCGCTATAGCGGACAACTTTGACCCATACGTCTTGCATGAGGTCTTCCGCTTCCTCTTTATTACGTGTTAGTTTCAAACATAAGTGATATATATAACGGCCATATTCTTCGTATAGCTCTGTCAAGTCAATCTTCATAGATAACGCCTCCGTTTTGTTGCTGTTGGATTCATTATCGATGATTTCTTCATTACAAACTATCGGTTTCTCTTTCAGTAATCTTACATTTATGTAAGTTAGGTGTATTTAAAACAGCCCCACGGTCAATTCGTGGGGCTGTTTTATAAAGTGTTGCTTTTCGTTTCAGGCGGACGCCTTCCACTACAAGCAACGGATAGTACAAGGTACTAACATAAGTTTATACCAAATAATTCGTTATTCTTCTTCCTCTTCAATTACACGTTTTGTGATTTTCATCTTCACAATGCGGCTTCGGTCCATTTCTTCGATTTCGAAAAAGAGGTTTTCATATGTAAACCGCTCTCCCTGTTCAGGTACATGACCTAACTCCTGCATGACAAAGCCGCCAATTGTTTCGAGGTCGGTCGGCAATTCCACTTTTAACATCTCACTGACGTCGACAATCTCAAGACGCCCATGACAGATTAATAAATGGTCATCATTTTCATAGACAAGCACTTCCTCATCGAAGTCCGTTTCATCCTCGATATCTTGACCGATCATCTCTTCAATAATATCTTCATGCGTAACAATTCCGAGAGTTCCGCCGTATTCATCCAAAATGACTGCCATATGCTTCTTCTTCGCAAGCATTAACTTAAACACTTTTTCGACACTCGATGTTTGGACGACGAATAGAGGCTGATCATCCATCAGTTCGGATAGTTTCTTTTCGGGCTCCATTGACCACTCAATCAGCATTTTCGAATAAAAAACACCTACGACTCTGTCAATGCTTTCCTCGTATACTGGATAACGCGTGTAAAAGTATTCGAGAATCGTGTCCCGCACTTCTTCATACGTCGATTCAATCGGAAGTCCGATGATATCTGTACGGTGGGTTACCATAACGTCCGAAACGTCCTTTTCAGGGAAGTCAAGTACACCCTTCAACCGTTGTGATTCTTCCTGCAAAAATGTTCCTTCCGTCGACGCGATGTCCACCATTGAACGTAACTCTTCCTTCGTCAATGTGGCTTCGGTCACAGCACCTTTGGAAATGATACGGATGAAGAAGTTCGTGAATAAGGCAAGAAACGCTGTCAGTGGGGTAAGTAGTTTGACAAGTAAAAAGATAGTAGGTGCCACTACGTATGCAATTCGGTCTGAAAATGTCGCCGAGATCGTTTTTGGAAGTACTTCACCGAAAATAATGATGACGACCGTCAAAATCCCCGTCGCCAATCCAACCTTCCAACCTTTATCAATTGCAATCATCGTCACAAGCGTAGGCATCATAATATTCGCTATATTGTTTCCGATAAGAATTGCCGTAATCATTCGGTCTGGTTTTGAAATTAGATTCCTTAATTTAACTGACTTACGGTCGCCTTGCTCGGCGCGAAGCTGGACTTTCATCCGATTGACCGCCGTTAATGCCGTCTCACTCCCCGATAGAAAGAACGACATGAATAAAAAGAACCCAAGCGCGATAAACAAAAGTGATTCCTCCCGGATTTATCTCTACTTCTACAATTCGTTCAATTTAGTAACTTTTAAATATCATACCATACTCATTATAAATCGTCCTTTTAAATAACTTGATTGTTAACGACATGATATACTATTTTTATTCACTAATTAATTTGAAAAGAGGGATTCACTTGAACCATCTACAATCATTGGACGCCTATTTCACAGCAAAAAGAGACGAACATTTGAATGAATTGAAGGATTTTCTCCGTATCCCAAGCGTCAGCGCATTGTCTGAGCATAAGGGAGATATGCAAAAAGCTGCGGAATGGCTGAAGGATTCATTCGAAAGAGCAGGATTGGAAAACACCTCCATCGATGAAACAGAAGGACATCCAGTCGTTTACGGAGATTGGCTTCATGCGGAAGGAAAACCTACTATTCTTTTCTACGGCCATTATGATGTTCAGCCTGTCGATCCGCTGAATTTATGGGAAAGCGGTCCATTCGACCCTGAAGTTCGTGATAATAAATTATATGCACGCGGAGCGAGCGACGACAAAGGTCAAGTTTTCATGCATATTAAAGCCGTTGAAGCACTTATGAATGAAAATGGAAGCTTGCCGGTGAATGTTAAATTCATTATCGAAGGCGAAGAAGAAGTCGGCAGTCCGAACCTTGAGAAATATATTGAGGAGAATAAAGAGAAGCTTGCTGCTGATATCATTGTCATTTCTGATACGGGAATGTACGGTCCAGGAAAACCGGCAATTTGCTATGGCCTACGCGGGTTAGCTGGCGTTCAGATCGATGTTAAAGGTGCGAAAGGCGATTTGCACTCCGGAATTTATGGAGGCGGCGTGCAAAACCCGATCCATGCTATTTCGGAAATTCTTGCGTCGTTCCATGATCAAGAAGGTACGATTTCGGTGGAGGGCTTTTACGATGATGTGCGACCTCTTGCAGATGAAGAACGCGAAGCCTATCGAGAACTTAACTTCGATGAGGAAGCGTTGAAGGAAGAAATCGGAGTGAACGAGCTATTCGGCGAAAAAGGCTTCTCCTATTTGGAACAGACATGGACACGCCCTACTCTTGAAGTGAATGGTGTTTTTGGCGGGTTCTCGGGCGAAGGGATTAAAACAGTATTGCCTTCCGAAGCTGGTGCAAAAATCACTTGCCGACTTGTCCCTGACCAAGATCCTGAAGATATCGTGAAAAAATTGAGAGCGCATATCGAAAAGCATAAGCCTGCTGGCGTCACAGTGACTGTTTCGGAGTTCGATAAAGGAAAACCGTTCATCACTCCTTTCGACCACCCGGCTATCCAGGCTGCGGGCAAGTCGTATGAAAAGGTGTATGAAGTACCGACTGCTTTCACACGTATGGGAGGTTCGATTCCAATCGTGGCGGCATTCGATGAAATCTTGAATTTACCTGTGGTCCTTATGGGCTTCGGCTTATCAAGTGAGAATTTCCATGCCCCTAATGAGCATTTCCATTTGGAGAACTTTGATAAGGGATTGCGTGTGATTGGGGATTATTATTATGAGCTTGCAGAGTTTTCGAAGGATGAATTGAAGAAGTGAAAATGTTGATTTGCGCTTCAGGCGGACGCTTTCCGGGGGGCGGGCGGTGAGCCTCCTCGGTCGCTTCGCTCCACCGCGGGGTCTCACCTGTCCCGCTAATCCCCCTGGAGTCGCCGCCTTACGCTCCAATCAACGGAGTTTCTAATACAACAATAAAAAGGACAATCCGGGTGCACTTTAGGATTGCCCTTTTTATTTATTCTTCGTTAGCTTCTTTTGCTTCTGCTTCTCTGCCGTAGTATGTCACGATGTCTTCTAGTGGTGTGCGGGTGCGGTTTTTTGGATAGTCATCATAGTAGCCGAATTGTAGCATGCTAATGATTCGTTCACCTTGTTTGACACCAAGTTCATCGCGGAATTTCGGGTTATCAAGGAATACTGGTGTCTTCCAGCAAGAACCGATGCCTTTATCCCATGCTAATAGCATTGCGTTTTGAATGAGCATACTTGCTGCTGCATAGTCTTCGAGGCGTTCTTTTTGGCGAACATCCTCTTTAACGATAACAAATACGACTGCTCCAGGGGCGCGGAAGTTTTTCATTTTCCTTTCTAATTCCTCTTCGGAAAGTTCCTTCCATTTCGGTACCCCGTATTCCTTCAATACATCCTGGAATTTTACATATTCTTTATTGGCAGCAACGATGAAACGCCATGGGTTGCGCAGCCCGTGGTTCGGTGCCCATCTTGCATCATCTAAGATTTCATTTATATTTTCAAGATCGACCGGCTGCCCGTTGAAGTTTTTGATTGAGCGGCGGTTGACGATTGCGTCCCTAACCGATAGTGCTTGTTCATTCATAATTTCAGATTCTCCTTTTGATCATACTTCCAACTATTATACACAAATTCCACGCAACATCGAGGATGTCCCTCTTTTCACGGAGATATTCCGACATTTCTTCTATTTGGTATTTCTCTAAATTACTTTCCATAGTATAATAATAAAAGGAATGAAAGTTTTGAAAAAGGATGGCGGACAATGACTAAAAAACCGATTGCATGGATTACTGACAGTACTGCATTCATTACTGAAGAATTGAAACAAAACCCCGATTTTTATTCGATACCACTAAATATACATTTCGGGGAAAAACAATTTGTGGACGGTGTCGACCTTACACCGAGCCAATTATACGAAAATATTAAGAACGCAACTGAGTTTCCAAAAACATCACAACCTTCAGCAGGGGAATTTGCTGAGAAGTTCAAAAGGATTTCGGAAAACTATGAACAAGCAATTGCCGTTCATGTTTCATCCGAGTTAAGCGGAACACTCGCCTCTTCGATGGCAGGCGCTGAAATTGCTGAATTCCCAATAACGTTCATTGATTCCCTATCTGTTTCTTACGGCCTTACAGGTTTAATTGAAAAAGGGATGGAGTTACAGGATTCCGGAGCTTCTGTCATTGAAATCAAGGAAAGTCTTGATAAGATTGCAGGGTCATTAAATAACTTCATTCTTATCGGTCAATTGGAACAGCTATACAAAGGCGGGCGGATGAATGGCGTCCAATTTTTCCTTGGCAGCCTTTTAAAAGTGAAGCCAGTTATTCAAATTACAACCGATGGCAAATTAGAAGCGATTGAAAAAGTACGTTCGGAAAAGAAAGCGCTTCAATACTTGGTTGATAAAGTGCTTGAAGGGCATCCAACAGGCGAGGGCAAAATTTACTTGATGCAAGGTAATGTGTTAGAGCAAGCCAAGCAGTTGAAGCAAATGATTATCGATAAAGCCCCAGAAATCGGGGTAGAAATCGGGGATATTAGCTCCACACTCGCTGTCCATGCCGGCGAAGGAACGCTTGCAGTATTGTGGTATTAATCAAAAGCGGAGGGCGTCTGCTTAGAGACGATGGGCATAAGTCGAAGATGCGGCGTGGTGCCCGGAGTCTAAACGTTATACAGAAAAAAGACGGATTGCCAATTAAATCGGCTCCGTCTTTTTCCGTTTTAAGAGAACTGATCATTAATTTTAAAGAATGCATATTTCGCATTTTCCCGCCAAGCGTACGAATCCTTGTAATCCCACGTCCGATGATAGGCATCATACGTGTGTGCATTGACAAGTGGTGCACCGTTAATGTCCTTTGCGGTGACAATCGTCGAATGATCGTATCTCCCGTCCCCCTGGAAATCATAGAAAATAAGATCCCCTAAATCCAACTCATAAGGTGAACTTACCTTCTTTGCGGTCAACCCTTTTTTCGATGCTGCCACATACCAATGTAATGAGTGCGAAACCGACCAGCTGAAGCTCCAAGTCCCGCCTTGCAACCACCAGCCCCGCTCACGGTTCGGATACCCATGCATAGGCGCCCCACCTGCAAGCAAGCATTGCGAAATATAATTCGTACAGTCGACATCGAATGAAGGAAATGCCGGATTCCTGCCATTCCACCATTGATCCGCGTACCGTACCGCTGCCTCTCGATTGTACAATTTACATAAACACCCCCGTAATTCAATCGTATGATTCAATCATACCTATTCATTCGAGGGTATGAATAAAAAAGCAGCGACGATGAGTCTATTAGACAAAACAAAAAAGGAACCTTGCCAAATTCCTAATTTGACGAGGTTCCTTTGTTATGGAGCATACCGGGTTCGAACCGGTGACCTTCACACTGCCAGCGTGACACTCTCCCAGCTGAGCTAATGCCCCGTAAATCTGCTACAATATAAAGTATATCATGGTAAGCGAAAAAGACAATAGTTTGGGGGGATCTTCTTGCAGCATGCTGAACGGGAGATAACGGATCAGGTGAATCTTTGTGATCGTAAAGGGATGCTGAATCCTGAAGCGATTGGATATGCCCGCCGTCCGCTCATTATAAGCAATTTAAAGGGCCATTTTATGCGGAAAAAGAAATGGAATAATTGGTGTGTGTTTGGCGAGGATCTTCTTTTTTCTGCAACAATCAGCCATCTCGATTACGCAGCAGTTTGCTTTGTCTATATTCTTGACTACGAAACGCAGCGTTTCTATGAGAAGCAGATTGTACTACCGATTGGCCGAAAAGTGAAGATGCCGGAGGAAGTACTGGACAGTGTGAAATTCGTCAATGAACGGATTTCTGTTCAGCTTGTGCATATGCAAGGAGAGACCCACCTATCCGTTACAATCCCAGATTTTGATAATGAAGTGCTACACGCCGATTTGCATATCTTACATCCTGAGCATGACGACTCCCTCAACGTTGTCATCCCATGGAAAAGGGATCTGTTTCAGTTTACGGCGAAGCATCATTCATTGCCTACGACCGGTTTTGTAAAGATTGGGGATAAACGCTACAATTTCAATCCGGAGTATAGCTTTGCCGTCCTTGACTTTGGACGCGGAGTTTGGCCACGCGATGCAGAGTGGAATTGGGCAATGGCTTCCCAACGCTTAGGCGGCCGCCGAATCGGACTGAACTTCGGGGGCAAGTGGACAGATGGAACAGGTATGACTGAGAATGCTATATTTGTGGATGGCGAAATGACGAAGGTTCATGAGGATGTCATTTTTACGTATAATCCGGAAAACTTTATGCATCCTTGGCATATTCGAACGAAGTTTTCCGATCAAGTCGACATGACATTTTCTCCATTTTTCGAACGAACAGCGAGGACGAATGCGCAGCTTATCCAAACAAATGTCCATCAGTTAGTCGGCTATTTCAATGGCCGTGTCAAGTTGCACGACGGTTCATTTCTCCGCATCCGACAAATGTTGGGCTGCACGGAAGAGCATCGTGCGAAATGGTGATTTTAATATAGAGGATTCAACACCCGGCCTAATGCCGGGTGTTTTGTTGTTGAAGGGGATGTGGTTATCACCAGTTAACCAAGGTTTATCACCGACTCGCATGAATTTGAAACATTCACCCACTCACCCTATTGTTTAATTTTCCGTTATGAAGGAAATTAATGAATAGAGACTATAACTGGAGGTTTGCTATTATGAGGAATGCTTTGAGGGCTATGATGTTCTTTTTATTCGCTGTGCTTGTTTTGGGAGCTTGCGGAAATTCGAATAAGGATGTGGGCAAGGGGCCGGACAAACCTTTGCAGAAGGATAATGCACTTGTCGTCAAGGATGATGCGGAAGGCGGAACGTTGAATGCTGGTTCAGGATATGGATTTGATAAATTCGATTTGGAGATAGAGGTGGACGGGCAGGATGTTGTGGATGCGGAGTATGCGGTTGCGAAATCACATAGTGCCTCGTATGAGAATAAGCTGGCCAACTTGAAGTTGGAAGGCACGGATGCATTCAATAAATTTGATGAGCTTTTCATGAATATCATGCTGACGAAAGATACGTCGAAGCAGGATGCGATTGATAAGATTATGAAGTGGTTCGGATTGGATACGTATACGAAGTTCGATTTGGGTGTCGATTTCAGCGATGGAACGAAGTTGGATATTGAGGATCGGAAATAATAATAGAAAAAGGCTGCGTGGAGACGCAGCCTTTTCCTTATATTTTCGAGTCCATTAACATCGTATAGTAAACCCCTTGTTGTTCGATCAATGCGTCTTGGCTGCCGGATTCGATGAGCTTCCCTTGGTCCATGACGTAGACGGTATTCGCTTTTCGGACTGTGTTAAGTCTGTGGGCGATGACGAAGCTTGTTCGTCCTTCCATCAATCGTTCGAGTGCTTCCTGGATTTGCAGTTCCGTGACGGTGTCGATGCTGCTTGTTGCTTCATCTAATAGAAGCAATACCGGATCGGCGACGAGTGCTCTTGCGATGGAGAGTAATTGTTTTTGACCTTGTGAAATTTCTCCCCCGTCGGCTGTCAAAACTGTGTTGTAGCCATCTTCAAGTCTGGAAATGAAGCTATGGGCATTTGCCTGCTTCGCCGCCTCTATCACTTCTTCGTCGGTTGCATCGAGCCTTCCGTAACGGATATTTTCCATGACGGTCGCTTCAAATAAGAAAGGATCTTGTAAGACGAAGGCCATTTGACTTCGCAACGTTTGACGTGGCAAGTCTTTGATCGGAATTCCGTCGATTAAGATATCCCCTTTATTCGTTTCGTAGAATCGGGCAAGCAGTTGCATGATCGTTGTCTTTCCTGCCCCAGTTGCACCGACAAACGCAGCAGTTTCACCCGGCTTTACATGGAAAGAAACATCATCGATCGTATAGCCGTCCGTATCTACCGCATAACCGAAGGAAACGTTCCGGAACTCGACGTCCCCTTTTAGTACTGTATCCTTATGTTCCTTTGCATCATCTTTCTCAATTGGTTCATCCATGATTTTGAATACACGCTCTGCCCCAGCGATTGCCGAGAGAACCGTGTTGAACTGGTTGGAAAGATCATTAAGCGGTCTTGTAAATTGGCGAGCGTACTCAGAAAAGATAACAATTGTACCAATTGTAACGAGACCATCACTATTCAGCGCTAATAGACCACCTACACCTGCAACGATTGCGAACGCGGCGTTATTTAGCATGTTCATCACTTTTGGAATGAACCCCGAATACGTCATCGCCCAAAATCCTGTTCGACGAAGTCGTTCGCTTTTTTGCGCAAATTCCTCCATTACCCGTTCTTCTTGGGAAAATGCTTTGACGATTCGTTGTCCGGAAATCGTTTCTTCAATCATTCCATTCAACTCACCGACCGCTTGCTGCTGTTCTTTAAAGAGCAGACCTGTACGGCGGGTAATCCACCGAATGGCGATAAACATGACTGGAACGATAATCATCGTTAACAGTGTCAAAAGCGGGCTTAAGTAAAGCATGACAGCCAATGTCCCTGTCAACGTCAAAATACTTGAGAACACTTGGATGAATGACGAGTTCAATGTCTGGCTGACGTTTTCGATATCATTCGTCAGGCGGCTCATCAATTCACCGTGTTGCCGCCTATCGAAAAAAGTGACCGGCAGCTTTTGAAGATGTGAGAATAAATTCGTGCGTAATCTCAGTATCGTTTGTTGTGCGATACCAACCATCCAAAAACTTTGGAAATACGTTGAAAGTGACAACCCTGCATAGATTGCTATCAACAGCCCGATTGTACCTGCCAACCCGTCAAACTGCATCGGAATAATATACTCATCTATGATTTTACCAATCAAAAGCGGTCCCAATAGTGCAAATCCTGAGCTAAAGAGCACGAGTGCAAGCACAGTTATAAGCAAGCCCCTTTGTTCATCAACAAGCTTCCAGATTCTCAGTAAAACAGACTTCCAATCTCCCGCACGCTCTACCTTTTTTCTATTTGGTCCTTTAATATCTTCCTTCTTTATGATCGGTTCATAGCCGAAAGGTTTACTGATCCGTACCATTGATGACCACCTCCTCTTCTGACTGGGACTCGGCAATTTTCCGATACAATTCGGATTGCGCCATCAAGTCAGCATGGGTGCCGTATCCAACAACTTTCCCCTCATCGAGTAAGAGAATCTGATCCGCACCTCTTGCTGTCTGCACTTTTTGCGTGACGACGAGCATTGTCGCGGCTTCCTCTGCCAATGCCTCCCATAAGGCGTTTTCCGTTTTAACATCGAGCGCACTCGTGCTATCGTCAAGAATCAGAATTGAAGGTTTCCGGACAAGTGCCCGCGCAATGGACAGTCGCTGCTTTTGCCCACCTGATAGATTGACCCCTTTTTGTCCAACACGCGTTCCATACTTCTTAGGGAATAGATCAATTGATTCGTGTATCTGCGCCTTTTTCGCAGCCTCCTCAAGTTCATCAGGAGCTGCCTCCGAATCCCCCCAAGAAAGGTTTTCAAGGATTGAACCTGTGAATAGAATGGATTGCTGCGGAACTAACCCGATCGTATCTCGCAAATCCTTCAATGGCCAATCATTCACTTCTACCCCGCCGACAAAAATCTTCCCATCGGTCGTTTCGAAAATACGCGGTATGAGATTCAGAAGTGTGGATTTACCTGAACCGGTTGCCCCCATAATGGCAAGCTTCTCACCAGGTGCAACACGGAAGGAGACATTATCCAATATCGGTTCAGGTTTTCCTGGATACTTAAACGAAACGTTTTCGAATCTTAACTCTCCCTTATATTGAGTGAAGCTGGAGCTTTCCGTATCATGTTGTTCCAAATCATCGGTTGCAAGCAATACTTCTTCCAACCGTTCGGATGAAGCTTTTGCCCGCGAGAACGCAACAAGAATCCATGCGAACATCGAGAATGCTCCTGTCATCCGCATTGCATAGTTGACGACGGCAACAAGTTCCCCTACTTGTGCATCCCCCGTACGGATTTCAGTGGATCCGAACCAAAGGACAGCCATCAAGCTGACGTTCATTACAAACAACAGCACCGGCAAAATAAGCTCCATCATTCGCATCGCTTTGACGGTATCTTTCTTTAATGCATCTGCAACTTTCATGAAGCGGCTTGCTTCATACATTCCACGTAGATACGCTTTTATCAAACGGACCGCTTGTAAATTCTCCTGGATGACACGGTTGACTCGGTCGAGCCTATGTTGAACATTGGCAAAATAGCCGACACCTTTACGCGCCATGATGAAAAGGAAAACAAATAGAAATGGCGCACCGATGACAAGATACATCGCAAGTTTTACATTGACGACAAACGCCATTGCCAAGCTACCAATAACTAATAATGGAGCTCGCAACATGACACGCAAGCCCATGAAGAGGACGTTTTGCGCCATCGATACGTCGCTCGTTAATCTTGTTATCAATCCCGATGTCGGGAATCTTAAAAACGTTGCCATGGAAAATGACTGCACTTGGCGGAATAATGCCTGGCGCAAGTCAAAAGCGAAACTTTGTGCTGCGTGTGCCGCAAAATAGGAATTGATCACGCCTGAAAAGAATGCGACAAAAGCCAACCCCATCATGACACTTCCCCATGTCCAAACGATGTTAACGTCTTCCGCCAAAATACCATCGTCAATGATCTTGGCGATCAATAACGGCTGGATTAGCTCCACCGCTAACTCCAAAAACATGAGGAGCAAGGCAACGAGCATTGGCCACTTATAAGCCTTTGCGTATGAAAAAACTGTCTTCATTTCCTGACCCCCAAAAACTACTTCGTAATACGAATTATTTTTCTCTTGTCACCATTATGCCACAAACTGAGATTTCTGTATAGGGCGCATATTGTGTAATTCAGAAAACAGAAGAGGTTTTTCACATGCAAAACAGTGAATTTCACCACTTCAACAATACTATCTGGCAATTTTTGTATTACAATCAAATTACAATACATATTAATCTCTCATCCTATATAATGAATAGGATAAGCACTTAGAAAGGGGACAAAAAGATGAGTTCGGCAAACACTACTACTCTTAATGAGTTGCCGCAAATCATGGACAGTCTGATTCAATTCCTAATGGTGACCCGTACAGACAGTGAAGGATTGATTACATATACAAATAACAACTTCCTCGTTGCAAGCGACTGGACGCCAAAGCGTATTTTAGGTAAATCCTTCTGGCAAATGTTTCCAGAGGACAAAGAAGGCCAAACACGGGCTGACGCGATTTGGGACAGGATCTCTTGTGGAAAGTCTTGGTTTGGGAAAGTTGAGAAGCTTTCAAGAAATGGTGAGCCCTACTATGTAAAAATGGTAGCGATTCCAATGATGAATGACGCTGGGTCACTTGAATCCGCGACGTTTCTTGAGCTTGATATCACTGAGGATGTAGAGTTGCAGGAAAAGCTGCAGCAAATCGCTTTTATTGATTTTGAAACGGGATTGATGAGCCGACATAAATTAGAGGCCGTGACAAATGAATACATCAATGAAAACAGACATTTTTCATTCGTCTATATCACAATCGATCATTACTACACATTGAAAGATTTACAATCGAATGAATCAGAGTCCGTTTTGATACAGGAATTCACTAACCGGCTAAAACGGTACTTCCAAGGCGATCCGATTGCTCGCATGGGAGTAAGTCAATTTGTCGTGTTGACGGGCTTCGGAGATTGGTTCGTCCAAGGGTTCCTTGAGTTTTTAAAGGAGCAACCTATTTATCTCGACAACCATTCCTTGCCTCTTTCTGTAAGTGGCAGCATTGTTCGCTTTCCCGAAGACCAACAGTCCTATACCCAACTGATCAAGGCTTCAATGGCTGCGATAAGTAACCATGCTGATCAAGGGAGCGGCAAAATCGCTTCACTTTCCGCAGATTCCCATAAGGATTTAA
Organism: Sporosarcina sp. FSL W8-0480; assembly: GCF_037963765.1. Lineage (GTDB taxonomy): Bacteria > Bacillota > Bacilli > Bacillales_A > Planococcaceae > Sporosarcina. The sequence goes on from NZ_CP150166.1 coordinate 89,284, forward strand.
ACCGTCGTTTCATCATTGATAAAAAATTGCTAACCGCTTTGGATCATCAAAATTTACAAGTTTTCTATCAGCCACAATTGGACATTGCAACGAATAAAGTGCAGGTCTATGAGGCACTTGTAAGATGGGAAGACGAAGATTTAGGGTATGTGAATCCTGATGAACTTATTCCGATTGCAGAGGAAAATGGCTTGATACATGCAATTGGAGCGTATGTTATTGAGGAAGCCGCAAATCTTGCGATGGAGCTAATGAAGAATGATCAAGACATCAGTATCTCGGTAAACACTTCCGTCAGGGAGTTCGGGGATTCATCCCAAATGAAAGAGAAATTGATGGGCATTCTTAAAGATACAAAATGCCCACCTGAAAAGATCCAGTTGGAAATAACCGAGAAATTCGCATTCCAAGCAGAACAGGAACAGTCCATTGCCCGACAGATGAAAGCTTTAAAGGATACAGGCATTCAATTCATCTTGGATGACTTCGGGACTGGATACGCATCATTCAGATATATGCAGCATTTACCAATATCAAAAGTGAAAATCGATAAGGTATTCGTGAATTCTTTGTTGACCATGCCGAAGACAAAACAACTTGTCGAAGGAATGATTCTTTTCGGTAAAACGATGGGCTTCTATGTCATCGCCGAAGGGGTCGAAACGAAGGAACAATTCGATCTATTGAAGGAAATGGGCGTAGATGCTGTTCAAGGATATTATATCGGGGCACCGATGAAGAGAGATGAGATATACTAAGAGACGGAGTATTCGAAGGACGAGTACTCCGTCTTTTTTTGTTCAATAAATTACTGGACTTCCTTTTTCTTCATTCTGGATCTAAAAAATAGCTGAATGATCACTTCTGCAAAAACAAGCCCCATTGCGATTGCACCTGAAACCATGAATGCTCGGATTGCGAAGGAGATTGCTGTCAGGTGGTCATTTTCGACGAAGTGGCGCATCGCATTGTATGCAGTGCCCCCCGGAACAAGCGGGATGATACCTGCTACGCTGAAAATGATCATAGGAGTCCGAAAGCGTTTTGCAAATATATGGGCGACGAACGCCACAACGAAAGAACCCAAAAATGAGGCTTTAACAATGTCACCCGACAATGTATTGAACATGCTATAGACCATCCATCCTGCCATGCCTACAAATCCACAGTATACAAGCATCTTTCGCGGGGCGTTAAAAATGACACCAAACCCTGCAGCCGCAAGAAAACTGAGGATGGCCTGCACTAACCAACCCATTTATATCCACCCTTCCTAAAAAGACAATACAAGTGCGACACCTGCCCCGATTGCAAAGGCGGTTAAAAATGCCTCCGCCCCTTTCGCCACACCTGACATGAAATGACCTGCCATCAAATCACGTACCGCATTCGTGATCAACAATCCTGGAACGAGCGGCATCACTCCCCCGATGATAATCTTATCGACCTGCTCCCCCATATTCGCCTGAACGGCGATAAAAGCGACAAGGGCCACACTTAAGGCGGCAATGAACTCGGAAAAAAACTTCACTTTTGTAAGCTCTTGGACGATTGTCACCGCTATGTAACCTGCCCCACCGGCAAGGAAAGCAGCAGGGACATCCATCCATAACCCTTCATAGAGAATGAGGAAACTTGCACTCGCAATACTTGCCGCAAGGATTTGCAACCATAATGGAAACATCACGTTCGCCCGTTCGATTTCGCGCAAGCGTTTATATGCTTCTTCCACCGTGTATTGTTGAGCAGACAATTTTCTCGAGACATCATTGACAAGTTCCACCTTTTCGAGATCTGTGGAGCGGTTTTTTATACGAATCAACCTTGTATGATGGGGACTGCCGGGAGATAGGATGATACCAGTGGGCGTGACAAAACTTTCAACTTCTTCAAAACCTTGCGTCCGAGCCATCCGCTCCATTGTATCCTCGATACGGTATGTCTCCGCCCCCGACTCCATCATCAGACGTCCTGCAAGCAGACAACATTCGATCGCTGTCTCTTTATTTGACAAGTCCCCACCTCCAATAGCCTTTTTATAAAGTTTAGTGGATGTTCCAATAAAAGACAACGCGATTCTCCGCTGAGACAGCGGACATGACACTTGAGCGCGGAACTCGTATTGTTGAGCGCATAACGTGATTCTTGAGCGCGGACTTGTATTCTTGAGCGCATAACATGATTCTTGAGCGCGGACTTGTATTGTTGAGCGAATAACATGATTCTTGAGCGCGGACTTGTATTCTTGAGCGGATAACATGATTCTTGAGCGCGGACTCGTATTCTTGAGCGCATAACATGATTCTTGAGCGCGGACTCGTATTCTTGAGCGCATAACATGATTCTTGAGCGCGGGCTTGTATTCTTGAGCGCATAACGTGATTCTTGAGCGCGGGCTCGTATTGTTGAGCGAATAACGTGATTCTTGAGCGCGGACTTGTATTCTTGAGCGCATAACGTGATTCTTGAGCGCGGACTTGTATTGTTGAGCGAATAACGTGATTCTTGAGCGCAGACTTGTATTCTTGAGCGCATAACGTGATTCTTGAGCGCGAACTCGTATTCTTGAGCGCATAACGTGATTCTTGAGCGCGGACTTGTATTCTTGAGCACATAACGTGATTCTTGGGCGCGAACTCGTATTCTTGAGCGCATAACGTGATTCTTGAGCGCGGACTTGTATTCTTGAGCGCAAAACGTGATTCTTGAGCGCGGACTTGTATTCTTGAGCGGATAACGTGATTCTTGAGCGGATAACGTGATTCTTGAGCGCGGGCTCGTATTCTTGAGCGCAAAACGTGATTCTTGAGCGCGGGCTCGTATTGTTGAGCGCATAACGTGATTCTTGAGCGCGGACTCGTTTTCTTGAGCGCATAACGTGATTCTTGAGCGCGGACTCGTATTGTTGAGCGAATAACATGATTCTTGAGCGCGGACTCGTATTGTTGAGCGAATAACATGATTCTTGAGCGCGAACTCGTATTCTTGAGCGCATAACGTGATTCTTGAGCGCGAACTCGTATTCTTGAGCGCAAAACAACTTCTAAAACAAACAATAAAAACCGGGGCATCCTACTGCCCCGGTTTTCTATCATCTTAATTTCAATGTTTTAATTTCATTAAAGGTATTCAAATCATAGCTACTGATTTCACGTGATGCTATCGTAAAGAGTCTATCTCCACTGTAGACAAGTCGTTGTACTTGGCTTTCCCATTCTTCATACAGCTGTCCTCGGGTTTTCCCTTTAACCAGATCCCCTTTTAACACAATTCCATTATTCGGAGTGATTTCATATACCAATGCACCAGACCCTTTATAGTCCAATTCGAATTCTTTATCCGTCTCTTCATAAATGCTGACAGGGAATCCAAAGAGATTGAGGTTCTTATGCTGAAATAGCGCTTTATGGTCGTATTGGATTGGTGAATAAGTTCCCTGTCCTCCGATGATTTCCGTGTATTTTTCTTTCGGATTATGGAAATCGGTTACATCAAAAACTGATATTTTCATTCCCTTTGTGATGATTCGCGGCTCGCCTCCGTGAGGATTTTTCTCTGCAACGGTGTCATATCCAAATCCGATTAAATGACTTTCATCCAGCGGGTGCAAATAGTTTGAGAAGCCTGGAATCTTCAGTTCACCCAACACTTTCGGATTAGTGGGATCCGCTACATCAAGAACGAACAATGGATCTGTCTCTCTGAACGTGACCATATATGCTTTATCACCCATGAATCGTGCTGAGTAAATCCTCTCACCTTCCGCAAGGCCTTCCACCGAGCCTACCTGTTGCATGCCGTCATTCATAATGAATAAGTGATTTTTAGAAGGATTCTTTTCATCCCACATATTCCCTTCCGTCATGACGACGCGGAAATTGCCGTTGTATTCATCCATCGAGAATTGGTTCAGAATGGTTCCTTTCAATTCTGCTGAGCTATAGAATTCGATTTTTGTTCCATTTAATTTAAACTTGAAGAACTCTGTACTTGCTTTTCCCGGATTCCAAATCATCATTTCCATGCCGCGGGGACTCTTTTCCATCTCATATTTCATCGCAGTCAAATACAGATGATCCTTCGTCATATACATTTGATTGCTACTACCAAGGAACCCTTTCGTTTCAAGCTTCCCAGTCTCCGGTGTGGACAGATCGATTGCCGTTATGACTGTGTACGATGCTTCCATTGCACCAGGTAAAATTGAGATATCCTTGAATTCCAAATAACTTTTTTCTTTCTCCTCTTTGGAGTCAAGGATGACAGGTCGCAATGTCTCCCCTTCGATTGTATCCATCGCCCATAAATACGGATGCATATTGGTCACTAAGTAAAGCATATCGCCAGTTTTCCGGGCGCTGTTCAAATACCCTTCAATGCCGATTTCACGGATGAACTCCGGATTTTCCCGATCTTGAATCGAATATATTTTCACCGTGCTCATACTGTTTGCAGGCATGATCATATCAGCCGCGATCTTTTTCTCTGAATACGGCTCGTATTTATCCCCAAGAACGATTAATAAATCATCATGTAGGAATAACTGCGAGGCGTAGTGGTTTTCCTCCATTTTAAGGACGGAAGCGACTTTCATTTTGCTTGAATCCCGGATATCAATGATTTGCACAGACGTCCCATCTGAGATGGTAAATAAATAATCTCCGTTTGTTTTGACGAAATCCGATTCATCGACGCCTTCCACTTGAATGTTGGTCGAAGAATAGTCAGCGCTTGCGCTTGCGCTTGCGCTTTCTGCTTTCGCGGAATCCTCAGCAGAACCACTCAACTCAAATCTTTCCCTTATGGAACCTTCCCGTGTTTGATTTTGCATATCCCTGATTGTCTCAAAATACACTTTCAAATCTTTCGCTGAGCTGATCGAATCGATGGAATCGTAAACAGTGAATTCAAGTTTATCTAACTTAAGTGATTTGAAAAAAGTACCGTTTACCGCCCTATCGTCTAAATTCAATGTGTACTGCCCCGGTTTTAAACCTCTAACTTGGACGATTTGCCCGTCCTTTGATAGCTCCATTTCAGCCTGTACTTTCTTGCCATGCTGATCGGTCACATAAATATATCCCGCCGTTATAGAATCCGTTACAAGTGGTTCCGAGAAATATGCATTCCACCCATTATCGGTCAGTGCCGTACCCGCAGCGGAAACAGTTACTTTTTTTATCATAAAGGCAAAACATATTACGAGCACGATGATAATAGAAGCCGTGCTCAGCCAAACAAGCGGTTTTCTCACTTTCAACACCCTCTCTGTGCCTCTTTACAAAGTAGACTGTCTAATTGTAATTTAGTTTCACTTTAGAAAAAAACATTTCTATTAGTCAACTTGAATATGGTAGTATTGGTATGTTGTTTAAAACAAAGGGGGATTTAGAAAAATGAAAACGCTAACAAGATGGTCGAACACGATCATGGAAAGGTATTTGCCGGATCCATACATATTCGTGGCCATTCTAACGCTGATCGTCTTTTTGCTTGGCATGGGCCTGACGGATTCAAGTCCGCTCGACATGACCGTCCACTGGGGTAATGGCTTCTGGGGACTATTAGCGTTTACCATGCAAATGGTTATCGTATTAGTTGCGGGACATGTATTGGCAAGCAGTCCGTTTTTCAAGAGAATTTTAAGTTCTATGGCAGGATTGGCGAAATCTCCGGGACAGGCGATTCTGCTTGTAACTGTAATCTCGCTCATCGCTTGTTGGATTAACTGGGGATTCGGTCTCGTCATCGGAGCATTGTTCGCTAAGGAAATCGCGAAGAAAGTAACGAATGTTGATTACAGGCTCTTAATCGCAAGCGCTTACTCCGGTTTTATCATTTGGCATGGTGGGCTTGGCGGTTCGATTCCATTGTCTGTAGCAACAGAGAACCATCCTTTCGCTAACATGATGGGTGTCGTCCCAACATCTGAAACGATTTTTTCAACGTATAATCTTTTCATTATTGCAGTCATTTTCCTTACTTTACCGTTGTTAAATCGTTTTATGATGCCAAAGAAAGAAGATACAGTTACAGTCGACCCTAAGTTATTGGAAGATGAAATCGAAGTGGAAGAGGTACAGGAAAAAACACCTGCTGCACGCCTTGAAAACAGTGTAACCCTTTCAATGCTTGTCGGTGCATTAGGCCTCGTCTACCTGATAAATCACTTTGTGACAAAAGGATTTGACTTGAATCTGAATATCGTCAACTTGATCTTCTTTATCTTAGGTATTATTTTCCACGGCACGCCGAAACGTTTTCTTGCTGCAGTTGCGAATGCAGTGAAGACGGCTGGAGGAATTATCATCCAGTTCCCGTTTTACGCTGGTATCATGGGCATGATGGTGGATTCTGGACTTGCGGGTGTCATGTCCCAATGGTTCGTCAGCATTTCAACTGCAGCAACATTCCCGCTCTTCACATTCTATGCTGCAGGACTTGTTAACTTCTTCGTACCGTCAGGCGGCGGGCAATGGGCAGTACAAGGGCCGATTATGCTTGAAGCAGCCCAAACTCTTGGCGTCAGCTACTCGAAAACAGCTATGGCGATTGCATGGGGTGACGCTTGGACGAATATGATTCAACCATTCTGGGCATTGCCTGCACTCGCTATTGCAGGATTGCGCGCGAAGGATATCATGGGGTACTGTGTGTTCGTGTTACTATTGAGCGGTATTGTTATCAGTATCGGTCTATTCTTCTTTTAATTGAACAGGAAAACATCCGAAGCCTCGTTTTGACGGTTTCGGATGTTTTTTATTTTTATTTATTGCGAAGAATGGACCTTGAACGCGGAGGAATGGACCTTGGGCGCGGAAGAATGGACCTTTGGGAGAAAGAATGGACCTTGGACGCGGAGGAATGGACCATTGGGAGAAAGAATGGACCTTGAACGCGGAAGAATGGGCCTTTGGGAGAAAGAATGGACCTTGGACGCGGAAGAATGGACCCTTGGGAGAAAGAATGGACCTTGGACGCGGAGGAATGGACCCTTGGGAGAAAGAATGGACCTTGAACGCGGAAGAATGGACCTTGTCAGGTGAATGTAATGTAATGAAGTTCTCGTTTACGGGATAAGTATTCTCCTTTACTCTTCGGGAGTTCTCGTTTACGGGACAAGATTGCTCCTTTACTCCTTGGGAGTTCTCCTTTACAACACAGAAGTTCCCATTAACAGGACAACAGTTCTCCTTTCCACTGCAAAAATTAATAATGCCGGGAGATTCGCTTCTCATGGCATTTTCAATCCAACACTTCGATACAAGTAACAATTGCTCGTTTTAAATCTTCAGGGATCAGCTTGGCACACGTCCGTGTTTGCCCGCATTTCCGTGAATACCGCTTTTTGATATCAATACAGCTCATGCTATTCCGACATGAGCCGCCGTCTTCCGCTGCAATCAACAGATTTGTTTTCCTACAGTTTGATTTTCATTAATTTGGGTAGTTTAAAGGATGATATATACGAGGAAGGATTTGAGGCCAGATGGTTAAATCAACCGAAGCAGACAGGCCTAAACGGAATTTGAAGCCCGTTTGGATTATTTTAGCATTCGCAGTTATGATTGTCATTGTCTTACTTCCCACCCCTGGTGACTTACCTGTCGTCGGACAACGAGCGTTGGCTATTTTGGCATTTGCGGTCATTTTATGGGTGACGGAAGCGGTTTCCTATCCAGTTAGTGCTGCAATGATCATCGGACTTGTCGCCTTGTTAGTCGGCTTTGCACCAGATATGGCGGATCCGATTACGATTGTCGGCACAAAAGGCGCACTAAAAATGGCTTTAGGCGGCTTTTCAAACTCTGCCGTCGCCCTTGTTGCGGCAGCTTTATTCCTTGCCGCAGCCATGCAGGCCACCAATTTGCACAAACGTCTTGCACTCTTCATTTTATCAAAAGTTGGCGTGAAAACCGGCGCAATCGTATTTGGTGCTATTCTCGTGTCCGTCGTTTTAGCATTTTTCGTTCCAAGTGCAACTGCCCGGGCCGGAGCGGTCGTACCAATTCTGTTAGGAATGGTGGCGGCTTTCGGACTTCAGCCAAATAGTCGGCTTGGAGCATTATTGGTCATCACCGCAGTGCAATCAGTCTCCATATGGAATATCGGGATCAAAACAGGTGCTGCGCAGAATATGGTAGCTTTAGGATTCATGGAGAAGGAATTCGGGGTTTCCGTTGCATGGAGTTCTTGGTTCCTGTATGCTGCCCCATGGTCCATCATTATGTCAGTCGTCCTATATTTCGTCATGATCAAATTGATCAAACCTGAAACACAAGTTGTTGAAGGCGGAAAAGAACTGATCGAGTCGCAACTGAAAGAACTCGGTCCTATTAAGTCGTCTGAAATCCGTCTAATCATCGTTTCCCTCGCCCTCCTGTTTCTTTGGGCGACGGAAGAGAAACTCCATCCGCTTGATACTACAACGGTGACGATTATTGCAATCGGCGTTCTTCTGTCACCGAAAATCGGCGTGTTCGATTGGAAAACGGTTGAACGTCTCATCCCGTGGGGTACAATTATTGTTTTTGCAGTCGGTATTACACTTGGTACTATCCTGCTTGATACGAATGGTGCCCAATGGCTATCCAACAAAGTCTTTGGTGCAATGGGCCTTGAAAATATGCCGCTGATTGCGACCATCGCTTTGTTGTCGGCTTTCAATATCCTGATCCATCTTGGATTTGCAAGCGCGACAAGCCTTTCATCTGCGCTTATCCCGATTTTCATTGCACTGACTACCACAATCGCCATCGATGCGAACAATGTCGGCTTTGTATTAATTCAACAGTTTGTCATTAGCTTTGGATTCCTTCTCCCGGTGAGCGCACCGCAAAACATGCTTGCCTACGGGACAGGCGCATTTACCGTGAAGGATTTCCTGAAATCCGGGATTCCACTCACCGTCATCGGCTATTTGCTAATTCTATTGTTCAGCGCAACGTATTGGAAGTGGATTGGATTGTTGTGAGGTTTTTAATGAATGGACCTTGGAGTCAGAGGAATGGACCTTGAACGTGAAAGAATGGGCACTTGGGAGAAAGAATGGACCTTGAACGTGGAAGAATGGACCCTTGGGAGAAAGAATGGACCTTGAACGTGGAAGAATGGACCCTTGGGAGAAAGAATGGACCGTGTCAGGTGAACGTATCACGAAGTTCTCGTTTTTTCGAGGAGATTTCTCCTTTACTGCACAAGAGTTCTCGTTTACAGGACAAGAGTTCTCCAATACTCCGCGGATGTTCTCCTTTACGGGACAAGATTTCTCCTTTACTCCACCACGAAAATTAATAATGCCGGGAGATTCGCTTCTCCCGGCTTTTTCAATCCAACACTTCGATACAAGTAACAATTGCACGTTTTAAATCTTCATGGGACCAGCTTGGCACACGGCCGTGTTCAACCGCAAGTTCATGGGAAGCTGGGATGTGAATGAATCCCGCAAGCATATCCGGACGCTGTTTGTTCATGAAATGTAATTCCCGATACATGACATGGTTGCATAAATAAGCTCCCGCAGTATTAGAGATTTCCGCCGGAAACCCTTTCCCTTTCATCGCCTCGACCATTTTTCGAATCGGCATATTCGTGAAATATCCATCTGCCCCACCTTCAACAATCGGTTCATCCACAGGTGCATGTCCGCTATTATCCTTTGCACCGTCATTTACATTGATGGCGATTCGCTCAGGAGTAATTTTAAATCGGCCGCCTGACAGACCAAGTGACAAAACCGCATCGGGTTGCAGTTTTTTGATATGCGAAATGACAAGATCCCCGGAAATATTGAAATCGACCGGTAGGATTTCACTATGGATTTTGTATCGCCCGATTTCCATGCCGTGCAATTCATCAGCAATCTTTTGGGTCGGGTTAATCGGAAAGTTCAAGAACGGTTCAAAGCCAGTTAGCAATAATTTCTTCATAGTAATAATCCCCCTTTAATGCATTATAACGGATTCCGAAGTACTTTGGGATAAATATCTGAAAGTTTATGTTGCTCCTGTTAGGGAATAATCCATTACATTCACTTTTCGGAGGAGGAGTATGGTATGACGAAAGATAAATACGAGAAAAAAGATGAACAAGTGACACCACAAACTCAAAATCAACAACCTGGAATCGAAGCCGAAATGGACCCACCACCACTATATGATGATGAAAATTATAAGGGCTCGGGAAAGTTAAAAGGGAAAAACGCATTGATCACAGGCGGAGATAGCGGCATTGGGCGCGCCGTCGCTGTTGCCTTCGCTAAAGAAGGCGCCAATGTGGCAATCGCCTATTTGGCCGAGGCTGAAGATGTTGATGCGAATAAAACCGTAGAACTCATCGAGAAATACGGCGGGAAAGCGAAGAAATTCCGTATAGATATTAGTGAAGAGGAAAATTGCGAGCAGCTGATTGATGATGTAGTGCAGGAGTTTGGCAGTTTGAACATCCTTGTGAACAATGCTGGTAAGCAGTTTCCTCAGGATGACATTTCCCAAATTTCGGGTGATCAGCTTCGAGAGACATTTGAAACGAATTTCTTCGGGTTGTTCTTCTTGTCTAAGGCTGCTTTAGCGAATATGAAGGAAGGCGATTGCATTATCAACACTTCCTCCGTTACGGCGTATAACGGTTCGCCGGGCTTAATTGATTATTCGGCAACGAAAGGCGCTATTACAACTTTCACTCGTTCACTCGCTCTGAATTTGGCGGATAAAGGAATCCGTGTAAATGCGGTCGCACCTGGCCCGATATGGACACCTTTAATTCCCGCGACGTTTGACGCAAAAAAGGTGGAGCAGCACGGAGCTGATACACCAGTGAAACGCCGTGGGCAACCCGCGGAAAACGCACCGGCATATGTGTTTTTGGCATCGAATGATTCAAGTTACATGACCGGACAGACGATTCATGTCGATGGCGGGGATTATGTTGGGTCATAATTTGTACTTGAGAAAAGGCTTGAGTGAGCGGGGGCCGGCCATTCTTGAGCGCGAATCGCATTTCTTGAGCGCGAACCGCATTTCTTGAGCGCGGAATCGCACTTCTTGAGCGCGAATCGCATTTCTTGAGCGCGAATCGCACTTCTTGAGCGCGAACCGCATTTCTTGAGCGCGAATCGCATTTCTTGAGCGCGAATCGCACTTCTTGAGCGCGGAATCGCACTTCTTGAGCGCGGAATCGCACTTCTTGAGCGCGAATCGCACTTCTTGAGCGCAGAATCGCACTTCTTGAGCGCGAACCGCATTTCTTGAGCGCGGAATCGCACTTCTTGAGCGCGAATCGCATTTCTTGAGCGAAATCGATTTTCCGGAGCGCGCCGCCGTTTATACAATTTTAAAAAGCGATCCACGGACACTCAGTCCGCGGATCGCTTTTTCTTATGCCTCTACAGTATCTCGTGAATACCGTTTTTTGAATATCAATGCAAAGTAACCAAACGTTATCGCCAAGCATGCAACCGTGAAACCGATCAGCACACCGTTATTTGTCCAAAGATGTGCAATATCACCTGTAGAAATCGATGCTTTGAATGATTGGACAGAATACGTCATCGGTAATAATTTATTGAAAACTTGAAGCGGTTCAGGAATTAATTCCAATGGGAATGTTCCTGCGCTTGTCGTTAATTGCAATATCAAAATGAGAATCGCTGCAAATCGGCCTGGGTCGCCAAACATTGATACCAACATTTGAACTATCGCGATGAATGTGTAGCTTGTAATCACCGCAGTCAATATGAACAACGGCAAGTTGGCCGTTTCCATTCCGAGTCCCCACTTGATGATTGCAACAGCAGCAAGCGCTTGAACCAATCCTACAATCGCCAATACAGATACTTTGCTCGCCATCCAACTGAATGCGCCGGTTGGTTTGATTGCTGGTTCGACTAGCGGGAATACAATCGATAACAATAATGCGCCTACGAATAATCCGAGTGAAAGGAAGTATGGCGCAAAACCTGTACCGTAGTTCGGCACTTCATTGATGCCGTCTTTTTCGACATCTACTGGAGCTGCAGCCATATTATACGTTTTCTCGTTCGGATTCACTTCGCTAGCAGTTTCATTTGCTTCCGCAAGTTTCTCCTGCAATGTTAGCGTTCCTTCATTCAATTCCTTCATGCCATCCGTCAATTTCGAGGAACCGGCAGCCAACTCCTTCGATTTTGAAGCAAGCGTTCCAGTTCCTTCACTCAATGTATTAGAGCCAGCATTCAATTCATTCAAACCTGTAGCCAAGTCAGATGAACCTTTTTTCGCTGACGCGACCCCTTCGGATAGCTGATCAAGTCCATTCGACAATGCACCATTTCCTTGTGCGAGAGTCGCGGCACCTTGAGTTAATTGAGGAGAAGCCCCATTCAACTTTTCAAGACCGGCTAATGCCTGCGCATGGCCATCACGAAGTTGGCCAGCCGCGCCATTGACTTGCGTAACCCCCTCATGTAGTGCTGCAGTTCCTTCTGAAAGCTCGGTCATTCCACCTGAAAGCTGTGCGCTTCCCTGTTTTAATTGACCCAAAGCAGCATTCAAAGCAGCTTGTTGTTCCTCTGGCATTGACGCTATGACCGGCGCCAACTTATCGGATAAATCATTAATGCCTGCACTGACATTTTTCGATCCATTCTCTAATTGTTCAGCAGCAGCATTTAAACTTGCCGTTTTTTCATTAATTGTACCAAGTGCATTTCCAAACTCTTCTTCTTTTTGTGCAATCAATGCATAACTATCTCTTAATTGCCCGACACTAGCCGTATAGTTTTCAATGCCTTCTTTCAAATCGGTTGCACCTTTGGTCGCCTGAAGCGCTCCCTTATTAAGTTCAGCGACTCCCGACGACAATGTACCAATTCCTTTATCCAAATCAGCCGCGCCCTTTGCAGCATCATTCGTTTCCTTCGCCAAACGGTCGGAACCGTCTTTCAATGTGATTGTGCTGGACGCCAAAGTTTCCAAGTATCCTTTCAAATCCTGTGCACCACTTTCAAGTTCCGCGGCTCCGTTATGCAGTTTTCCTGCACCATCTGCCGCTTCGCCAAAACCTTTGCCCATTTCACTTACAGAGTCAAATAACTGTTCGGCATAGGTTGACGCAATCTTTTCATTCACTTCCGACCGAATTCGTTCCATCGCGGTCTCCCCGATTTGTGCGGATAGGAAATTGAAGCCCTCATTCGGCTTATACACGATTGTCAGTTTCTCAGGGTTTTCATCCAATAACGTCGTAGCATGTTGTGAGAAATTTTCTGGTATTTCTATTGCGATATAATACTCCTGATTTTTCAGGCCAGCCTCCGCGTCCTCTTTGGAAACTTGTTGGATATTAAAGTTTCCACCTTCCATCAGCTTATCGACCAATTCATCGCCAAGTGATAATTTTTTGCCATCCATCTCTGCGCCTTCATCCATATTAACGATTGCTACAGGAAGTGCGTCCATATTTGCGTACGGATCCCAAAACGCCCATAGGAACATGCCTGCATATAAAACAGGGATGAATAGGATAGCAATCATCGCTACAAGCATTTTCTTAGTACGCAGAAGCTGCTTCCATTCCGCGTATATCATTGATTTTTTCTTCAATTTGCATTCCTCCATTAATACTGATTGACTAAAAACCTCAAACGGTCAACTTTGAATAAAAAAAGAGTCTCAAGCTAAGAGACAGTTAAAAATTGTACCACCTAATAATCCTAAAATACGTTCTTCTGCCAATTCTTCATCATGAGTTTTTCCCCAATCGACAACAAGTGCGAGGTAGGATTTAAATAATAGAAATGCAACGAGTTCACTGTCGCAAGGCTTTAATTCGCCTTTCGCAATTGCCCGTTCGATTTTTTCTTTTATATAGAAGACAATTTCACTTTCTATTTGAGCTAACACCTCAGTGACTGCTGGTGTACGCAATTCTTTTTCTTCATCGATCAATTTCGCATATAGTTTGTGGTTCTCACGAAATTTCAACATTTGCATAAGGCGTGCATGCGCATTTTCTTTAAAAGAAGCACCTTCTATAGAGACTGCGTCGGACGCGGCCCGCATTTCTTCAATCATTTTGAGAACTATGGCATTGAACAGTTCCTCTTTATTTGAAAAGAAGGTGTAGATTGTACCTTTCCCGACGTTCGCAATTTTCGCAACCTGGTCCATCGTTGTGGCTTTGTATCCGAATAGTGAAAATGATTTCGCTGCAGCTTCCATTATTTCTTGTCTGCGATCCACTTCTTCACCTCCAGGGAATTAATTAATATATTTATGACCCAAATACACTTTTGGTCACTTAGTCATTATATTGCTCTTATCGGGAAAATGCAAGTAAAAAACGCAAAATGCCCACCGATACAAGTCAGCAGGCAATTGAATCATATTCATTCATTCTAAATCATAATCTTACAATAACTTCTGTCCCGTCTTTCGCCTTGACGTTCACCAAACTGATTCCTTTGTGGTTACGCAGCTCAGAAACGATGCTTTTGAGTTCCCTTTTCTCCAAAGCCGGGATTACGTATACTTTCGACTTATCTTCGGCATTTTTAGCGATTTGTTCGTTTATCAATTTCCGAAGCCAATTGGAGCTGATGATCGTTACGCCTAACGAAAGGAAAACATATGGAAGCGGAATGGACATCTTGAACTTTTCGGTTTTGACTTTGACTTTCAGCATATCACTCGATGATTACGGAAACTGTATCGCCGTCAGCTGATTTGATGTCGACGATTGGTCCGTCCAGTTCATTTTCGATTGCTTCAATGAGTATATCGATATCAAGGTCTTTCACGTATTTCTCGGATTGAGGGATATTCCCTGCGATATTGTATCCCGCTTTCAACATGACTTTGATGAGCTTGATCGGCAAGTTGACGGAGACATTATCATTATCCGAAGAAACGACACGGATCTTTAATGTCTTGTCTGCATATGCTGTTGATTTACCTGATGAACCGCCCACAGATTCCCTATTATTTAATACTTCAATCAGTTCGGATGCCTTCGTAGCATCCACTTTCCCCTCTTGAACCATCGTTAACACTTTTTCAATTTCCGTTTTCATAATGAATTCCCCCTATTCATCTTTTAACAGTCGTATTGCTTCTTCAGTGGTGATTTCCCCGCTTTCCAACATCGCGACGACCTTTTTTTCGTCGACATTGGATTTCTTTTTCACTTCGTAACCAAGTGTGCTTACGACGTCATTCAGTTTACCCCTTACAGTTGGATAGGAAATTCCTAATTCCTTTTCAACCTCTTTGATATTTCCCCTACATGCCAAGAATACTTCGACGAAATGGAGCTGTTCTCCTGTTAAGGCTGCAAGCTTTGTTAATTCGAACTCGTTTTCAATGTTTGTGTGGCATTTCGAACAATGCAGCCTTGTGACTTTCAACGTTTCGTCGCATACAGGGCAATGGCTAATTATGGGATATGACATGCCTTGGATCACCTCTCCCCTTTCGATTAATTCCATCATATGTTATTCCTCAATTAAAATCAACCATAAACTTGAAAATATTAATTCCGAAGTTAATATTATTAATCAATAGATTAAAAAACGGCCGAAATATTAATTCTGAATTAAAAAGTGGCAAAGCCTATGTAGACTTCGCCACTAATTTACTTTTATTTCACTGTCGGATTGGAAATCGAACCGATGAACAGAATAGCTCCAGTTTCGTCATCGGTAATCACAATGAAAAACGGGCGGTTCACTTCCATGATGAAAGGATCGTCAGGAGGAGCTGATGTGACTCCAACTTCGACGCCCGTTACAGCTGCCGCTTCGGTTCCTTCTTCATTCACATCTATATATGTTTTTTGTTTCACCTTGTTAATCAAAAGGGATGCGTCCCCTTCAATCATCTTGCTGAAATTAGCCCCCTCCTTAAAAGCACTTTTCATGCCAAGGGCTTCCAAAGCTTCATTCAGCTCGGTTTCGTAAGAAAGTTTAAATCGTGGAAGAAGGATTGTTCCGCGCATTTTTTTCATTCCGGATTGTATTTTCTCCCAATTTTCAACGGATAGGTTGCTTTCAAACTTTTTCAAGTCATTTGGAAGTACGACTGTCATGCTCATTTCACCGTCTGCATAAGGAAGTTTGATCGCCTGGTAATCACTATTTGCCATGTAAGATAGTTTCTCTTGAAGCGACATGAAAGGTGCTTTTATTTCACTACCATCCGTTAGATGGAATGTCCGATCTCCGGTTAAGCTTTTATCGAACGGATATTGCCAGTCTCCTTTGAAATAAATTGCATTTAACAGCATAGTGACTAGATTTTCATCCAATTGACCTTCCACTATTTTGTCGATTTTGCCATTCGTTGATTTTTTCACCCAATCGTTGATGCGTTTTGGTGAGTCTTCGCTCGCGATATCAATTTCCTGGATTTCAGCGTTGAAATAATCCTTCGCCTGCATGGCAAAGTTTTCTTGGAAACGAAAGTCTTCATTGAGCCAAACGGAATTAGCGACTTGAAGTTGGATACTTTTCGAGTTTTTGTTCAGTATTGTCATAAGGGAAGCATTTGCTTTATTTAAATCTGTCGCATTCATCCCCGGTATCTTTAAGGTATTTGCAATTTCTTCTTTTGTTACACCGTCCGCTCCATTGTAAACAAGCGATAGTGCCATTAATAGACTCGTTGGTGAAATGAAAAGATTTCCGTCATCATCCTTTTCCACTTCATCCAATAATTTAAATCCCAACTCATTATTCGGGGCAATAATCTTTTCGTAATCCAGCGTCCCAAATTCTACGTCTTTTGAAACTTGCAGACTGTTATTTGTATCAGTACCACAGCCAGATAAAGGCATTAACAGACTCATGCCGACTAACGATGTAACGATTTTCTTTTTCATTTTAACCACCATCCTTTGTTCATTAGACTGGACTTGAATGGTAAAAGTTACAATACATTTAGGTTGCCCATTTTACTTCCAAAAATATCTTAGTGCCCTGCTTTTGCTCGATTTTATTACTAATACTCACCTTATTACCTCAGACCTATCCCCTGACTTAAGAAAATGCCAAGAGCCCGCAGACTCTTAGCATTATTCGTTGCATTTCTTATTCAAATGGCCATTCCGGCAGCATATGGCTCAACTTTTTATCTTCCCGGTAGCCTAATACATACTCTGCCTGCATGATTGTATGGATTTCGCGGGTTCCTTCGTAAATGACCGGCGCTTTCGAGTTGCGCAGGAATCGGGCGACTGGATATTCGTCCGAGTAGCCGTATGCACCGTGAATTTGGAATGCATCGTCTGCGGCTTTATTCGCAAAATCGCATGCCTGCCATTTGGCAAGGGATGTTTCGCGTGTGTTGCGCAGTCCTTTATTCTTCAATTCGCCTGCGCGGTAAACTAAAAGGCGGCTCATTTGATAGCCCGCTTCCATATTGGCGATCATTTGTTGGACAAGCTGATGCTTACCAATCGGCTTCCCGAATGTTTCGCGCTCATGGCAATACTTCACGCTTTCCTCAAGGCAGCCCATGATTAAGCCGACTGCTCCTGCAGCGACCGTGAAACGTCCATTATCCAGTGCAGACATTGCAATCTTGAATCCTTCGCCCTCTTCACCTAATAGGTTCGAAGCAGGGATGCGCATATCTTCGAAGAATAATTCTCCGGTATTGCCCGCTCGGATGCCGTATTTTCCTTTAATCGCTTTTGATGAAAAGCCCGGTGTCGTGCGTTCAACAATGAAGGCGCTGATGCCATGGTGTTTCTTCGATTTGTCTGTGTAGGCGAAAACGAGGAAGTGGTCCGCTACATCACAGAGCGAAATCCATGTTTTCTGCCCATTGATAACGTATTCGTCCCCATCGCGCACGGCCGTCGTCGCCATAGCTGCAACGTCTGAGCCGGCTCCTGGCTCTGTCAATCCGAATGCGCCGATTTTTTCACCTTTCGCTTGAGGAATCAAGTATTTCTGCTTCTGTTCTTCCGTCCCCCATTGCATAAGTGTCATTGAATTCAGTCCGATATGGACGGAAACGGCTGTGCGGAATGCTGTGTCGCCGCGTTCGAGCTCTTCGCATAGGATGGCGAGCGAGTTATAGTCCATTCCACTTCCGCCGTATTTTTCTGGAATGCAAACACCCATGAACCCAAGGTCGGCTAACTTTTTCCAAATGGCTGGGTCGAAGCCGCCTTCCGCGTCCCATTTTTGAATATGTGGCATGATTTCATCGTCTACAAATTGACGGGCTGTCTTTCGTAGCATCTTTTGCTCTTCAGTGAAACTAAAATCCAATTTCCCCCATCTCCTCTCAGTGGCTACCCGGATTTCCGCTTCAGGCTGACACTTTCCTCGTGCATGGCTTCAGCCGCATTACGCTACAATCCAAAGGTATTGTATAACTACTAAGTTTTTTATATGTGATTAAACATGCGTTTTGACAGTCTCTTCGATATCGACTCCACGTTTTTTCATTTCTTCGATGTATCGCTCGCCCGGTACGATATTTTCCGGTGGGTGAACACCTCGTTTTGTGATTGTTCCATTAACAATCATTTGTGCGACGACTGAGATTGTGTTTGCTGTTGCGCGGGCCATTGCGGTTTCATTGATAGACCTGTCTTTTTCAGTCACCAAATTATACTCATATGTCGCCGGAATGCCATGCGCTTCGCCACTGACAATTACTCGAAGAAGGACTGCATCTGATTTGTCGCCCAACCGTAATTGTGGAGAAAGCTGTTCGCGCATTACATCACGGACTTTCACTTTTCTATCGCCAACCGTCACTTCGGAGTCGCGAGACAACAATCCAAGATCGACAAGCAATTTGAACTTTTCGGCATGGCCTTTATAACGGATTGTTTTATATTCTAACGTTTGGACATTAGGGAATGTCTTTGTTAACGTCGATGTGCCACCGGAAGTATGGAATGCCTCCAATTCGCCAAATCCATCGAAATAGATTGGTTCCACTTCGGATAATGATGGTACCTCGACTAATTTTCCGTTGCGGATGACGTGGGATGGATCCGTGTAATGATCGAAAACACCTTCGAGTGAAAATACGACATTGTAATTCAGTGGAGGCTCAGGCTTCACAGGAATTCCTCCTACGTAAAGCTTGATTGTATCCACTTTATCTAACTTTCCGGCACCGTAACCCGCAAGGATGTTAATCATGCCGGGAGCTACACCAAGGTCCGGGATGATTGTGACTCCTTTTGCCGCCGCCTTATCAGCAAGCT
This sequence comes from Sporosarcina sp. FSL W8-0480, assembly GCF_037963765.1. GTDB lineage: Bacteria > Bacillota > Bacilli > Bacillales_A > Planococcaceae > Sporosarcina. The sequence continues at coordinate 108,490 of NZ_CP150166.1, forward strand.
CCAATACGGCATCCGTCGCGCCGCCAATATGTCCGCCAAGATCGATGGAATGGACACCAATTTCTACGGCAATCCGCGCGACTTTTTCATTGAATGTATAGAAGAGTGCATTGATGACGACGTCCCCAAGCGCCATCACTTCCTGTAATTGGAGATCATTTGTCGCATCAAGTTGCAAAAGGTCCAACTTATCGGACATGAGTTGTTCCGCAAAATCTTCCGCTGGCCTTAAGTTCAAGTCAGCCAAGTACACTTTTGTTACATCATCACTTTTCACAAGGTCGCGAACTGCCTCTTTTCCCATCAACCCTGCTCCCAATACGACCACTTTCATATGAACATCCCCTTTTCGATGTTATCCCTCTCTTATTCCGTGTCGATTTGCGCCCTTTGTAATTTCCCACTGAAATCTACGTAAATGCTCTTCCACTCCGTGAATACATCAAGCGCCGCCACGCCTGAATCACGATGCCCATTGCCGGTTCCTTTCGTTCCTCCGAAAGGAAGATGGATCTCCGCTCCTGTTGTCCCAGCATTCACATAGACAATCCCTGTGTCCAAATCCCTTTGCGCACGGAATACTTTGTTGACATCCCTCGAGAAAATGGAGCTGGATAAGCCATAGATGACACTGTTGTTCACTTCGATTGCTTCGTCCAGGCTGTCAACTTCGATCAGCGAAACGACCGGTCCGAAGATTTCTTCTTGCGCTAATCGGCTATCCCACTTCACATCTGTGAATAAAGTCGGTTCAAAATAGTGGCCATTCGCAAATTCCCCTTCTGTCAGCACATTTCCGCCAGCCAATAGTTTCGCACCTTCACCTTTTCCGATTTCAACATAAGACTGGATTTTCTCCAATGCTTTTCCGTTGATAACCGGCCCGATTTTGACGGACTCGTCCAAGCCGTTTCCAATCGTCAAATTCTTCATGGATGTTAATAGTTTTTGTTCAAGTTCTTCCTTTACATCTTTATGCACAATGACTCTGCTGCATGCCGTGCAACGCTGGCCCGCAGTTCCGAATGCACTCCAAAGAATCCCTTCAACGGCAAGGTCGATATCGGCGTCATCCATGACGATGACTGCATTTTTACCGCCCATTTCAAGGGAAACCTTTTTCAAATGACGTCCACCCGTTTCAGCAACATGGCGACCAGTTTCCGTCGAACCTGTAAACGAAATGACTCGGATATCCGGATGTTCGATCATTGCCGTTCCTACTTCGGACCCCGATCCGAAAACGATATTCGCTACACCAGCCGGCAATCCGACCTCTTCAAAAATACGAGCCATTTCATAGGCCATCATCGGTGTTTCCGTTGCCGGCTTCCATACGAATGTGTTTCCTGCAACGATTGCCGGAAATGATTTCCACGTCGCGATTGCGACAGGGAAATTCCATGGCGTGATCAGTCCGACGACCCCAATCGGTGCTCGTACGCTCATTGCAAATTTATCTTGCAGCTCGGAAGGTACTGTTTCCCCAAACAGCCTGCGGCCTTCTCCAGCCATATAAAATGCCATGTCGATACCTTCCTGGACTTCGCCGCGTCCTTCCTCGATGACTTTCCCCATTTCCTTCGTCAAAACTTGCGCCAAATGTTCTTTTCTATCCTTCATGAGATTTCCGATTGCATATAAGTAATCTGCCCGTTTTGGAGCAGGCACGAGCGCCCACTTTTTCTGAGCCTCTTTCGCCGCCTTAACGGCCAGATCAACATCATCACTTGTCGATAATCGTACTTGCGCTAACTCTTCCCCCGTTGCTGGGTTTGTAACGGCAGTATATTTTACACCGCCACTTTCTTGCCAAGATCCCCCGATAAAGTTGTTCAATTGCATGTCTTCATTTCCCCTTTCCTACCGGACTTTTGAAAACTCTTACACTTTACCCACTTCGACATTATTAGGCTTAAATCCTTCTTTTAATGAAATACAAAAAACGGTGCAGGGGATTAATCCTGTACCGTTTCTTTCTCATCTTTATTATTTATTGTCTTCGGTTCATATTTCGGAGGTATGACCCTTTTGATAAATAAAGTGAGGAATAATGCTACAACAGCTATAATCGTAGCAATCAGGAACGAGTAATTGATGCCATCGAGCATCGCTTTCATTTCAAGCTGATGTTGGAAGGTTGCCAACGCAGACTGATCTGAAGGTATATTTCCGGATGTTGCCGCTTCTTCGGCGAGTGACATGCCGGATTTCTCCATCCTCTTCGTCATAATCGTAAGGAGTATAGCGGATCCGATTGCACCGGAAACTTGTTGCAATGTGTTATTCATCGCAGTACCATGCGGATTAGATTTCATTGGCAATTGATTTAAACCATTTGTCATAATCGGCATCATTACCATTGACATACCGAACATCCGGATTGTATAAAGCATCATCAAGTAATAATAACCAGATGTCAATTCAAGTCTACTTAGATAGAATGTTGTTACAACCGTGATTGTTAAGCCTGTCAGTGCGAGCACTTTTGCTCCGTATTTATCAAAAAGTCTACCTGTAATCGGTGACATAATCCCCATCACAATCGCTCCAGGCAACATTAAGATTCCTGCATCAAACGGCGAAATACCCCGTACTTCCTGAACATACAATGGTGTCAGGATCATTCCCGAGAACATCGCGACTGATAGAACGATGGAAATGACGGACGCAAGCGCGAACATCGGATGTTTATAGATTCGGAAGTCTAACATCGGAACTTCCATACGCAGTTGACGGATAATAAATGCAACAAGTGAAATGGCCCCGACAGCAATTGTTCCGTAAACAATCGGTGCATCCCAACCTTTATCTCCAGCCGAACTGAATCCGTATAACAAACCTCCGAAACCAACGCTCGACAAAGCGAGGGAGAAAACATCAAGCTTCACATCCGTATTCGGCGTTATGTTTTTCAGTTTCCAGAGAGCAAAGATGATTGAAATAATTGCAAACGGCAACACGATTTCAAATAGCGTGCGCCAAGAATAATGTTCGACAATCCACCCAGATAATGTCGGTCCGATTGCAGGCGCCGTGAACATGACTAAGCCGAATATCCCCATCGCCGATCCCCTTTTTTCAATCGGGAAAGCAACAAGCATGACGTTCATCAATAATGGCATCATCAATGCAGAACCGGATGCCTGAATCATTCTTGCTGCGACAAGCAGGCCGAATGTCGGGGCAAAGATCGCAAGTGCAGTACCGATTGAAAACAGCGTCATAGCAGTTAGGAATAATCTGCGGTTCGTAAATTTCTGTACAAAGAAGGCGCTTGCCGGGATCATAATACCGTTCACAAGCATGAACCCTGTTGTAAGCCATTGGACAGAAGAGGGCTTCACCTGAAACTCATTCATAATGACAGGCAAGGCAATATTCAATAATGTATTGTTCAAGAAGGCAACGAATGCCCCAAAGAATAAAATAGCTATCATTCCGTAAGGAGGCTTTTCGTGCATTTTCTTTATATCCATTTCCATGAGAATTCCCCCATTCATATTCGTTCAAATCCCATGCACATTTTAATAGTTTATACTCACAGTCTAAAATGAGCAAGTAAAAAATATGATTTTCAACAAAAAAGTTTTAAACGCTATTAGTACAATGTTGTTTCTGATAAAATAACTTTGTACTCTAAGTCTAATTATAAGGTGAGATAGATGAATGACCGTAAACGGAAAGTCATGTTAACTGCGAAAAAGCTATTTATCGAGAAAGGATTTACATCCACGTCGGTGCAAGATATTTTGGAGGTTGCCAAGATTTCCAAAGGAACGTTTTACAATTATTTCACTTCCAAAAACGAGTGCCTCATGGCCATATTGGAAGATGCACATAATGAGTCCATCATTAGAAGGCACGAACTATTAGCCGGTCGGGATAAAAGAGACAAGAACGTATTAGCTGAACAGATTATCGTCCGGATGCAAGTAAACCGGGAGCTGAATTTACTTCCGATTTATGAGGCCGTTTTTTATTCCAATGATGAAGAACTCCGGAATTTCGTCAAAACGACTCACATTAATGAATTAAAATGGTTTGCCGGACGCCTCGTTGATGTCTTCGGCGAAGCGGCAGAGCCTCATTCTTTCGATTGTTCCGTCATGACGTTAGGAATGATCCAACAACTGCGCCATTTTTGGACAACCGGTTCCTCAAAGGAATTGGACATCCAAAAACTTGTCCACTTCACGCTAAGAAGGATGGATGCGCTGATGGCCGATTTAATGGAACAGAAGGAAGTATTATTGGAGAAGCAGATGATTGCGGCTTTGGGGATTTCTTCCAAAGAATTGAAGGAAAAAATTCAAGTCGAATTTATCGCGTTGAAAAAGAAGTTAGAGCAGGGGGCCGATGAAAATAGTCTTGCATACACGGACTTCCTATTAACCGAGTTGCAAGCCGAAAATCCAAGGGTGGTTCTTTTGGAAGCGGTTGGCCGTTCATTCCGCGAAGCAAGCAACGGCACCAAACTCTCTGATCGGGTGAATGAAGTCTTATATCTACTATGGAAATATATAGACATAATTAAAACAAGTTCATGAAACTTTCATCGATGCGCGCCGTACAAGTAGTCAGCAACTAAATTTAGGGAGGCTGTTGGTATGAATAATCACGAAATCGATTTCAAACTGTACGGAGACGACATGCAATTTGTCGAGGTGGAACTCGACCCCGGCGAAACGGTTGTCGCGGAGGCCGGTTCCTTAATGATGATGGAAGATGGAATTGAAATGGAAACAATCTTCGGGGACGGTTCAGGCAATTCCGGAGGCGGAATAATGGGTAAATTAATGGGAGCGGGAAAACGTCTGCTGACAGGTGAAAGCCTATTCATGACAACATTCACGAACGAAGGATCTGGCAAAAAGCATGCATCTTTCGCAGCACCTTATCCCGGCAAAATTATCCCGATGGATTTAAGCCAATATAATGGCAAGATCATTTGCCAAAAGGATGCGTTTTTAGCTGCGGCCAAAGGTGTTTCAGTCGGAATCGAATTCCAACGAAAAATCGGGGTCGGCTTTTTCGGAGGCGAAGGCTTCATCATGCAGAAACTTGAAGGAGATGGGATGGCTTTCGTGCATGCGGGAGGTACGATTATTGAAAAAACGTTGGCTCCCGGAGAGACATTGCGTGTTGACACAGGATGTCTCGTCGCCATGACTCAGGACGTCGATTATAATATTGAAATGGTAAAAGGCGTCAAAACGGCATTGTTCGGCGGCGAAGGGTTGTTTTTCGCAACGCTGAGAGGTCCGGGTAAAGTTTGGATTCAATCATTACCATTCTCAAGACTCGCAAGTCGCGTCTTCGCAGCCGCGCCAGGAGTTCCTAATGGAGGTTCCCGAGATGAAGGCAGCATTGCAGGTGGATTGTTTAATATGTTAGGTGGAAAATAAATTTTTCAGGAAACCGGAACTCCCTTAAAATATGGGCGTTCCGTTTTTGTTTGCAAGTTCTTGTAAGACGGCCAAGAGTTCTCATAATGCCGTTTTTTGTTCTTTTAATTAAAACGTAAAAATGTAAAAAGCCGATGGAATCTACCACTCCCCATCGGCTTTTCCTCTATCTATTCAATTCGGCCCGTTCAACAACAGCCAAATATAACGTGCTTCCTCTTCACTGCCCGGCTGGATGAACATCTGTCTTGGATAATCAATCGTTTTCGCTTTAAATGTCCGTAAGTGCATGACATGACCATTCGCCTTGGCAGCCTTTTCAAGCATTGCCTCCGCTTCCTCCGACTGTCCTTCCGAAGCATCATGTTCAAGTTTCCAATCAAGATATAAATAAGTTGCGTCCGACTGCGACCCTTTTTCATAGCGAACCATTATTTCAGCCGCCTCATTGAACCGTTTTGCATGTATCAAAGAAGCGACTGCTTCAAAACGCGCCCCTTGATTATCCGTTGCGTTCATTCGAACAAGGTCCTTGAAAACGTCCGCTGCTTCACTGAATTCTTTGTTCATGAATAAATGGACGCCGTACATAAACGCCGCACGCATAAATGTCCGGTTTGGAAGGTTCATCCACGGGTTTTCGTTAGGTTCGAATGTCTTGCTCGCATTGCGGATTGCCTTTTCATAAAGGTCAGATGCCTTTTTCGCGTCTGTTTCAACTTCCGCTGCAAGCATGAGCACATCCGGCAAATTTGGTGAAATCGCGTACGCTTTCGCGGCAAGCTCACGTCTTTCTTCTTCACTTTCAGCAGCGTAAGCCTCATACGCAAGCATTTGCGCCCGTCCTTCATCCACATCAGGTTTTCGTTCCGGTTGGACGACACCCGTCGTTGTCATCGCCGTTTCCCAAAGTCCCTTTTCAGTAGCACGCGGATCGGTGCCGATGTCATAGGCACGGTTCGCCACCGGTTCATCGAAGCTACCCATCATCTCTTCGTACAGAGACGACAATTCCTTCACAAACGAAGTCATCCCGTTCACTGTCGAATCGTATTGCGCGGCGACTTCTGATTGCGAACTCACAAGTCCTCTGATCACACCAAGCTCCGCTCCTGTCCAAATTGCGGATGCAACAAAATCATTTTTAGATTCAATTTCCGATTGATGGTTCATGAAATAGGCTACCGCCAACTTATGAAGGATTTCCCTCACGCCCGCATCCTGTCCCAATCCGCGCAATGCCGCTTCCAATGCTTTCAATGAATCAAATTGCGAAGGGTTCAACACTTCTTCAACCAACTCATTAAGCGAAGCTTGACTCCGTTTGATGAAAAGCTCATAAATATCAAGCGCATGATTGCGAATAAACTGTTCAGGCGTCAATGCCTTTTTACTCTCCCGCAATTCCATGAGCGACTGTTTCGTCTGCTTGCTCCATCTCGCTAAAAACATCATCGAAGAAACTGGCGCAATCGCATCTTCCCGCTTCCTTGGATCACGCAGCACGGAACCGAACATCAACGTTCCCTCTTCCACCGGCATCCCTTCGTTGCGGGTGACATGATAAACTTCATCGGTAAATAATTGTCGAACTTCCAACATTCCTTCGTCGGTACCCAAAATTTCCGCAAGCAGCATGAATGGCTCGTCCCAAGCTTTCAGGACATTCAGCACTCCCTCCCGCTTTGACGCGTTTAACTGCTCACGGATATACTCATGCCAGCCCTCCGGCTTATGTACGAATAAATAAAATTCACTCGCCGCTTCTTCAATATCCTCTTTACTCCAACTGTCGGAAAGTCGGAGAATCCACTCCCGCATCATGCGGATCATCTCTTTTCGATCTTCCCCTTTTGGATATTGATCAAAGAAGTTGCTAAGGATTTGGTCCAATTCTTCATTGACGATCATTCCAACGAGGTCGGGACCCTTTTTCCCGCAGCATTTCTTATACTTTTTACCGCTCCCGCACGAACAAGGATCATTTCTGCCAATCATGTATGTAACCCCCTGCTTTTCTTTCCTCTATCATAGCAAATATGTTGTAACGACGCAGTTAATTGAGTTTCGGAATGCTGCTTGTGGAACAAGGAAAACTTATCGATCGGATAAAGACTTTTATCTATTGAATACAGGGATTTATCTATTGAATCGTTTAAGTTATCTATTGAATATAGAATTATATCACCATTTCGTGACCTTTGACCCATCCACCGAAATCAAAAAACCGGAAGACAAAAACGTCTTCCGGAAAAGTCACCTATAGTAATAAATACGCAATCGGCGTCACAATTACAATTGTCAAAATGACACGTTGCACCCAAATGGCGATGAGCTGCGGAATGGAAATTGGGATTTCCGTCGATACGATACACGGTACGACCGCCGAGAAGAAGATGATTGACGAAACCGATACGACCGCGATGACGAATTTGACGACCAATGCAGATTCCACGACGAGCAACGCCGGTAAGAACATTTCCGCAATACCAAGTGCGCTCGCCTTCGCGACTAACATCGGTTCCGGTAGCTGCAACGCCCATGTGAATGGATAGAAAATGTAACCGAGCCAGTCGAATACAGGCGTGAATTCAGCCAATACGAGCCCCAAAAGACCGATTGATAAGATGGATGGCAAAATCGCCATGGCCATTAAAAGTCCGTCTTTTACGTTTGCGATAATGTTTTGCGCAAACGTCGGCGCCTTGGAAACGGTCTCCATCGCTTCATTCCAGGCTGCAGAAAAGCGTTGCCCCTCAGGCTTCAATTCCGGCTGAGGCGTCGAACCTTCATAATACTCGTTTTTGATTGAACGCAATGGCCATAAATGGACAGTGATTGCTGTGACAATAAATGTGACAACCAACGTAGTCCAGAAATATAAATTCCACATACTCATCAGGTCAAGCGTCTTTGCGACGACGACCATGAATGTCGCGGAAACAGTCGAGAATCCAGTCGCGATAATGGCGGCTTCCTTCGCCGTATATTTCCCTTCCTTATACACGCGGTTTGTAATTAATAGCCCCAAAGAATATGAACCGACGAATGAAGCGACAGCATCGATTGCAGACCTGCCCGGAGTCTTCCAAATCGGACGCATGATCGGCTGCACAAGGACACCGATAAATTCCAACAGCCCATACCCTACTAATAAAGCAAGGAATACAGCGCCGATTGGAACTAATAAACCTACAGGTATTACTAACTTATTCAATAGGAATGGACCCATATCCGGTTCAAAAAGCCAAGCCGGCCCCACATTGAAAACTAACATGATGCCAACGACTAAACCGATTACTTTAAAAAATGAAAAGACCATATTTACAGTTGACTTTTTCCAAGTTCCTGAGACGAACGGATAAACCGCCCCCGCGAGAATGACAACCAATGCGTAATACGGCAGCGCCCCGCCTAAATGCGTTTGAATCCATGTCACAATATGATCGAGCATGATTGAATTCTTCCCGCCCATCGTCACTGGCACGAAAAACATGAATGCCCCGATTGCGCTAAAGATGAAAAACTTCCACATACCCGGATTCGATTGCGTTTTTACTTTTTCCCCAATTTGCGCCATAATCTTTCACCCTTCCCCCAATATTCTGTTAAATCGAATGGAAAGAAAGCCGTGAATGCAAATCTGTATTTGTTCATTCACGGCAATTCATTACCCTACAACCTGTTGTCCCCTTTTCCAAACCTTGTCGACATGATTCACGCCGAATAAATACTGCAACTCCTGATAATTTCCGATATTCCACATAACGACATCACCCTGTTTACCAACCTCGAGCGATCCGACTTTCTCTTCCATCTTGATCGCGCAAGCGGCATTCATCGTTGCAGCGACCAATGCCTCAGCAGGTGTCAAACGCATCGAAATACACGCCAAGTTCATGACAAGAGGCATAGATGTTGTCGGAGACGAACCTGGATTGCAGTCCGTTGAGATTGCAACAGCAACCCCTTCATCTACCATTTGACGCCCTTTCGCCGCTTCTTCGCGTAAATACAACGCCGTCGCCGGTAGTAAACAAGCGATCACCCCTGCTTCAGCCATCTGTTTGATGCCTTCGTCAGATGCCTTTAATAGATGCTCCGCCGAAATGGCGCCGACTTTCGCGGCAAGTTCTGCCCCGCCATACGACTCGATCTCATCCGCATGGATTTTCGGGATCAACCCGTGCTTTTTCCCGGCTTCCAAAATGCGCTCCGATTGTTCCGGCGTGAACACTCCGACTTCACAGAACACATCATTGAAAACAGCAAGCCCCTCTTCCGCTACGACAGGAAGCATGTCATTGATGATGCTATCAATATATTCATCTTCATTACCTTTATATTCTTGCGGAACGGCATGTGCCGCCATAAACGTTGGTACAAGATCGACTGGATGGGTTTCATTCAAACGCTTCATGACTCGAAGTTGCTTCAGCTCCGTTTCAAGATCCAGCCCATATCCACTCTTCCCTTCAACCGTCGTCACCCCATGCTTCAGGAAGGAATCAAGTCTGCGTGTCGTTTGCTCAACAAGCTCTTCTTCTGTCGATTCACGCGTCATCCTTGTTGTCGCATGTATACCTCCGCCAGCATTCATGATTTCCATATAAGTCGCACCTTCAAGCCGCATTTCAAATTCACGCTCGCGGCTGCCACCATAGGCGACATGCGTATGCGGGTCGACAAGTCCAGGTGTTACCAGACGGCCGGTTGCGTCAATGATTTCAGCTTCAGCTGCACGATCACCAAAACGTCGCTCCAATTCAGCCGTCGTTCCGATTGCCTGGATCAGACCGTCTTCAACCCAAATGCTTCCATCTTCGATAATGCCTAACTCCGACATTTCCTTACGCTTTCGCGGTGCGTTTTCCCCTGCGATTGTCGCAAGCTGCGCTGCATGTTTTATCCAAAGTGGTTTCAATTATTTGTCACCTTCCATCATCGGGATATTAACCCCTTTGTCCCTCGCCGTTTGAATGGCCAGGTCATAACCCGCGTCAACATGACGGGCAATTCCCATTCCAGGATCCGTCGTCAATACACGCTCAAGTCGAGCTTCCGCTTCCTTCGTTCCATCCGCAACGATAACCATTCCAGCGTGTTGTGAATAGCCCATTCCAACTCCGCCGCCATGATGAACAGATACCCAAGTTGCTCCGCCGACAGCATTGATCATCGCATTCAGAATCGGCCAGTCAGATACAACATCGGATCCGTCTTTCATTGCTTCTGTTTCACGATTCGGAGACGCAACAGATCCTGAGTCAAGATGGTCTCGACCGATGACGATTGGCGCGCTTAATTCCCCACTTGCGACCATATCATTGATGATCTTACCGAAACGTGCGCGTTCCCCGTACCCCAACCAGCAAATACGTGAAGGCAAGCCTTGGAATTGAATCTTCTCCTGCGCCATTTTAATCCAATTGCAAAGATGCGTATTATAGCTGAATTCGCGAAGGATGACTTCGTCTGTTTTACGAATATCTTCAGGATCCCCTGAAAGCGCCACCCAGCGGAAAGGTCCTTTCCCTTCGCAGAACTGTGGACGGATGTAAGCTGGAACGAATCCAGGGAAATCGAACGCACGCTCAACACCCTCATCCTTCGCCACTTGACGAATATTATTTCCGTAATCGAATGTGATAGCACCTTTATCCATCATGACAACCATTGCTGAAACATGCTCCGCCATCGACGCCTTTGCTCGCTTCACATACTCATCCGGATCGGAATCGCGAAGCACAGCCGCGGCTTCAAGCGACATACCGGATGGAATATAACCATTCAATGGGTCATGCGCTGATGTTTGGTCCGTTAATACGTCCGGATTGAATCCACGTGCAATCATCTCTGGCAATAAATCTGCTGCATTACCAAGGAGACCAATCGATAATGCCTTACCTTCCGCTTTCGCCTCTTCCGCAAGTCGAATCGCTTCATCGAGCGAATCCGTCTTAACATCCGTGTAACGAGTTTCAATCCGGCGATCGATACGCGTTTCATCGACTTCAATCCCGATGCAAACGCCGCCCGCCATCGTTACCGCCAATGGCTGCGCACCACCCATGCCGCCAAGGCCCGCCGTCAATGTGATCGTTCCTTTCAATGAACCACCGAAATGCTGTTTCGCAAGTTCCGCGAAAGTTTCATATGTCCCTTGGACAATCCCTTGTGATCCGATATAAATCCAGCTTCCAGCCGTCATTTGTCCGTACATCATGAGGCCCTTTTTATCAAGCTCATGGAACGTATCCCAATTTGCATACGCAGGAACGATATTCGAGTTGGCAATCAAGACCCTTGGTGCATCCGTATGCGATTTGAAAATAGCAACCGGTTTACCAGATTGGATCAATAACGTCTCATCATTCTCAAGCTCTTTCAATGAACGAACAATCGCGTCAAAGCTCTCCCAGTTACGTGCCGCCTTCCCGATTCCGCCGTAAACGACCAACTTTTCTGGATGCTCCGCTACGTCAGGATGCAAATTGTTCATAAGCATCCGAAGCGCCGCCTCTTGCTGCCACCCCTTCGTATTTAGTTCAGTCCCTCTGTATTGAATAACTTTTTCCAATGTATCCGCTTTCATAATTGAATGACCCCCTTTTTCATTACTATCATTCTATATGAAAGTTTCAGATAATTATTTATGAATCAATCACATTTTTTCACTTTATTGACGTTGCACACGAAAAATATTGTACATTATTGTTCATCCTTCAAAAAACAAGCTACCCAAATTAAGAGGCAGCTTGTTCATTATAGTAACATCCCTAAAAACGTTTCAAAATTCACGCCGTCAACTGTTGGAATCTGCTCCTTTGCAGTCGCTTCGATTGCGGCCGATAAAAATTTCTCCGCCAGTCTCATCGTTTCCTCCACCTCTTGGCCACGCATCATGCCTCCCATGATGACGGATGCAAATAAATCGCCCGTTCCGGAATAGCTTTTGCCGTTTGACTCAAATAAGCTGTGGAACGAACCCTTTCCGTCGATATACATATTGCCGACGTACTCCGTTCCCGAAACGGCCGGCGGATTCAGGCCAGTAATGATGACACTTGCATTAGTCATTGACTGGAGCCGATGCCCGGCCTCCCTAATCGCAGTTAGATAATCCTCGTTCGTTCGATAGCTTTGTAACTTATCGTACGGCAAACCTGTCAGCAAACAGCATTCCGTTACGTTTGGCGTAATGATGTCTGCGCGCTTTGCAAGCTCCTTCATATAGCCGATCAGCTCATCCGTAAATACATCATACATCTGCCCCCGGTCACCCATTACCGGATCGACAAGGAGCATCGTCTCTTCTTTATAAAATGTATCTAAAAATGAAAAGATGTTTTCAATCTGTTCTTTTCCTGTCACGAACCCTGTATGAATGCCGTCAAATGTTGCTCCTAGTTTGCTCCATTCATTTGTAAAATGCCCCATCTTAGCCGTCAGATCCTCACAATAATAGCTTGGATACTCTGTTTGAGAGGTCAAAACCGCCGTGGGCAGCGGCACTGCCTGCACACCCATTACGGACAGGACCGGAATTGCTGCCGTGAGCGAGCACTTTCCGAACGAAGACATATCTTGGATAACCGCAACTTTTTTCATCACACTTCCTCCACCCAATTCAATCGTACTTTTTCTTACTACATCGTAACACAAGAACGGGAAAGCAAAAATATACGGATTTGTAATTTCTTCTCCGCTCATCTGACCCCTATTACTTTATCCAATCTGGCACTTTTATGATGGTCAGTCATTCTGTAAAATGAAATTAATAAAAATACTTATAAGGTGAAAAGAAGGAGGTCCTATACAAAACATGCAAAATATACAACCGGGCGCACACCCTGCAACACGTGCAAGAACATTCGACTTGGTGCTTACCGCCATACTATCTACACTTGTCCTTATTTCAACGATGTTCATTAACATCAAACTTCCAATCGGCCAAGGCGGCTTGATCCATTTAGGGACAGCGATGCTGTTCATCGTCGCTATATTATTCGGTCCAAAAAAAGGGGCGTTGGCAGGTGCCATCGGAATGGGCTTATTCGATATATTTGGCGGCTGGGCCATTTGGGCTCCAACGACCATCGTCGCCCGTGCCCTGCAAGGCTATATCGTCGGGAAGATCGCCTGGTCGAACGGCCATCATGGGGACAGCATTAAATTCAATATTTTAGGGGCCATAGCCTCAATACCTGTAATGCTTGCTGTCTACTATATCGGGCAAGGAATCATGTACAATAACTGGGTTGCCCCGCTTGCTTCGATTCCTGGTGATGTCATTCAGAACGTCGTCGGTCTACTGATCGCCATCCCTCTATGTATCGCCTTGAAGAAGACACCGTTCTTCCGAAAAAGATTTTAATTAACAAAGCAGTGAAGATGGCTCGTTCCAATCTTCACTGCTTTTTCTATAAAACCTATACCCACTTCATCCTAAATTGATAAGGGGTCATACCGGTCTCCTCTTTGAACCGCCGACTAAAATAGGTGGAATGGGTGAAACCTGCTGAACTTGACACTTCGGCAATCGATAAGTCTGTCTCTGTCAATAAACGCTTCGCTTCCTCTATCCGCATTTTTAACAATGCATCGCTGAACGGCTCCCCCGCCTCCATTGCATACTTTCGGCTCAATGTACTTTTGTGCAGTTTCAACTCGTCTGCGCATGCCGCTAAATTCCAAGTCGCATCCCAATAATTTGCAGCAATCCGTTCCTGTACCTTGTCCACAAGGTTACCTTCCCGTTTGGATTCATCAGCAGAAATCTGGAGCAACTCCGCAATGAATGAGGTAAATGACTGAACGATATGATACATGACCGGTTCACGGATGACTGTTTCAAATAATGAATGGTATTCTATCTCCACTTTCTGCGTTTTCAAAGAATTAGCAGTCATATAACGTCGAACTTGAGCAAGGATGCTCGTTAAACGAACACGAACCATCTCAGGGTCCGGGAATGGCGGCTCCAAAGTCAGGAAATCCTGTTCCATCCATTTCCGGATATCCCCCACTTGACGCTTTTCAAGCATCTCCACCCATTGCCGTTGCTCTAACGGAGAAAGAAACGGATCCATATCCCGCCAATGAAGGTCTTCGTTTTCAATTGTCAAAATGTCATAACCATCATAAAAAATCCGTTCATGGAAGCGGCGCATCTTTTTATACAACTCCGGGTAACTTGCTCCACTTTCATCAGCATATAAATAGATTGTCAAAAGGGCGTCAGACTGGCGTTTCCATTGGGCGAAAAACATTGAATACGCTTCCTGTAAAACATGTACATCCACTTGTCGATGGATGATAAGGACGAAATTTGAAAAGGGAAAAATATCACAAGTGGGCGGAAAATCATGTTTTTTTAGGTCGCGGACAAGATGGTCGAGCTCCCCTACCCGCGATGGCGCGATTAAACTCAAAAGCACTAAGTTCTCCGGAATGGTTGCACCAATCAGCAAGTTCTCGTATGTCAGAATGCCTTCCTCCTGACGGCTTGAGCTTTTGAACTGCTCATTTTCATTCCGCCACCTAAAGCGGATTTGCTGGACTTGTTTGATGAGCCTATCGGGCTGGAATGGTCGGAATAAAATATCTTCAGCCTTCAAGGAGAGTGCTTTATAAACTGTTTGGAATGTACGTTCAGAAGAAATACCAAGCCAAACTGCTTGAGGCGGCAGTATGTACTCCTCCGTCATGATGTATGTCATATCGATAATATAGAGGTCTGCATTCATGGAAGTATCTATCGTTTCTGCTATTTCCACCTGGATATCGCTCCATTGGGATGTGAGCAGCCATTTCAGTCCCTGTGCTTCGAGTGAGTCTTTGACAAGGAGTCGAATTTTCATGCGATCACCTTTTTCGAATTGGATTTATCTTTATCTAACTATATACTGGTTGCAAGAAGTATTCATTCAGAAAGGGTGGGTTTTGTGAATAAAGTTAATGAATCTATTTGGTCCGGTCGGGTTGACCATACGGAAGATCGGTCAAGCTTCCGCTATCATCAAGTCGTTGAAATCGCGGATATTGAGAATGTGTCGGGCGGATGTACAATTATTGGATTCGAATGTGAAGAAGGCGTCAGGAGGAATAAAGGTCGTCTAGGCGCGGCCGAAGCACCTAATGCGTTGCGGAGTGGACTGGCACCTCAGCCTTGGCGATTCCCGGAGACGGCCCGTCTATTCGACGTCAGCAATATCGACTGTGTCGGCGAAGATTTAGAGTCTGCACAACAGCAATTAGGTGATGCTGTGGCTGCGATTTTAATGAACGGATCAAAACCGATTATTTTAGGCGGCGGGCATGAAACGTTATACGGACATTATTTAGGAGTCCGCGAATCGCTTGGCAAGGTAGCGACTCTTGGCATTATCAATATTGATGCGCATTTTGACTTGCGACCTTATGATGAACAACCTTCTTCAGGTACGATGTTCAGGCAGATTTTAGAACAAGACCCGAATGCACGCTATTTCGTTGCTGGCATCCAACGCTACGGCAATACACAGGAGTTGTTTAATCGTGCAGATTTATTAGGCGTTACTTATGTAATGGAAGATGAAATGATTCCTGGACACCTTGAAAGTTTAATGGCTTCATTGGAAGACTTCATGAATGAACATGATGCGGTAATGCTTACTTTATGCACGGATGTCGTCAATGCCGCATTCGCGCCGGGGGTTAGTGCCACTTCACCATTTGGCCTTGACCCTTCTACAGTGCGTTCCATTATCCGAAAAGTAGTGGCGCATGAAAAAACACGTTCTTTCGACATTTGCGAAGTGAATCCTTCATTGGATGAAAACGGGCGGACTGTAAAGTTGGGTGCTTACTTTGTGAATGAAGCGATAGCGGGTTTTCTGCTGAAATGATGATAAAGTGAGACCCGCCTACTAAATAGGCGGGCTCTATTTGTCTCGCGGAAAAGTTATCGATCATTTCCCCGAAGTTATCGATCATTTCCCAATAGTTATCGATCAATTGGGTGCACTTATCGGTTATTTCCCGAATTATATCGATCATTTCCCAAGGTTTATTGTCATTTCGTGACCTTAGACCCATTAACCATAACAAAAAACGCCCCGCACGTCAGCAAGTGACCGCGGGGCAATACAAAACTTATCCACCAATATAACTCATATTAATCTTCTTACGATTTTTCACGGTCTGTTCCGTCCGCTCATCGGAATAGCGGTCACCGCGGCCTTTCCAGACACCCGTAATCGCTTCAAGCAACTCTTCGTCCGTCAAACCACTTCGGATCAGTTCGCGTAAATCAAATCCGCCTGAAGCGAACAAGCAAGTATACAACTTCCCGTCGGATGAAAGCCTTGCCCGCGTGCATGTCGAACAGAATGATTCCGAAACCGATGTGATGAAGCCGACTTCAGCGCCGTTGTCCAAATAACGGTACCGCTTCGCAACTTCACCGTAATACTCCTCTTCGGCAGGCTCCATCTCGTATTCTGCACGCAGCATTTCGTAGATTTCCTTCTTCGTCACGACTTTCTCGAAGCTCCAGCCGTTGTCATTCCCGACGTCCATGAATTCGATGAAACGCAATGTGATACCGCGTTCCTTGAAATACTTCGCCATCGGTAGAATTTCGCTTTCATTGACCCCTTTTTGAACGACCATATTCATTTTAATCGTAAACCCGATTTCTTTTGCCCGGTCGATATTTTTGAGAATCAACTCCGGTTTAATTCCCCGACCATTCATTTTCCCGAAAAGCTCTGAATCCATCGCGTCGAGGCTCATGTTCAATCGGCGAAGGCCCGCGTCATACAGAGGCTGCGCATATTGCCCTAAGAGCACACCATTTGTTGTCAAACCAATATCCTCGATGCCCTCGATTTTCATCAGTTTCTCGATCAAATCAGGAAGACCCCGTCGCATCAATGGTTCTCCACCTGTCAGGCGCAGCTTTTTCACTCCGATTGACGCGAAAAGACGAGCGAAGCGTTCAATTTCTTCAAACGAAAGTAATTCGTTCTTCGGCAAGAACACATAATCATCACCGAAAATCTCCTTCGGCATGCAGTACGTGCAACGGAAATTACAGCGGTCAGTTACCGATATCCGCAAATCGCGAATCGGACGGCCTAATTTATCTACAATTGGTTCCATTATCGACAACTCCTATCCAACTATCCAAGACGTCTAACGTGTTCGCATTCGTGAAAATCCGCTCTGCATCCCCTTCGGTCAGCAATCCACCCTCAATCCACCGGACCCCATGCTTTTCCTGAACGTCCATGACCCGACGCCTTCCGTTTTCAAGTGCTTCCTGCAAGTCCGGAAGTACAATTTTATCCCAAACCGAAACAAGCGGATGATATTTCCCATCTAACACAACTGCCGTTACACCTGAACTATGGCACTCTAACAGTCGCTCTATTACATCAGCTGTCATGAACGGCATATCACAAGGCAAAACGATATATCGATCAGCCTTCACCTTTTTCATCCCCGATAAAATCCCTGCGATTGGCCCTTGCCCAGCAAACTCTTCAACATCTGTTGTAACATGCATTTTTTCAGGAAAACGTTCCAACAATTCGGGACGAGTTACAATGACGATTTCCTTGCAGAGCGGCGATAAAGCGTCGACCGACAATTCATAGAAATACCGGCCGCCCCATTCGGCAAATGCCTTCGGGGAACCGAACCGACTTGACAATCCACCGGCTAACACAATCCCTGCTGTCTTCATCAGCCACCGCTCACCGGAGGAATGAAAGCACAGACATCACCCGATTTGATGACGTCATCTTTTAGCGCATACTCTTCATTCACCGCAACCTGTATAGTATCCGCCCCGAAGCCCGGGTACGTTTCCTCTGCCCAGGTCAGCAATTCAGCGACTGTCATCGAGTCACGCTCAAGTGTCTCTTCCCCTTTTCCAGTCAACTCACGCAATCTCGCAAAATAATTCACTTTGATCATTTTTGCTCAACCCCCTTTTCTGGATACTTCTTCTGTGCACCAATCCACTCTTCCCCATCTTCCCAGATTTCCTTTTTCCAGATGGGCACCACTTCTTTTATACGGTCAATCGCATATTCATTCGCTTCATAGGCCGCCTTCCGATGCGGAGACGAAACAGCGATGACGACGGCAATATCCGAAATTTGCAGTTCTCCGATCCGATGTGCGATCGCAACACGAACACCAGGCCAGCGTTCTTCCATTTCCGCCCCGATTTCCGCCATTTTCTTTTCCGCCATCGGGATGTAAGCTTCATATGACAAATATAGTGTCTTCACGCCATGCGTCCATTCCCGCACATTGCCCGTAAAAACGACCACAGCGCCTGCTGATGGATGGAGAACATAGTCCATATATTTCTGAACGTTTATCGGTGTTTCCACAATTTCAAAAGGCTTCATTTCCATCTCCCTCTCCAATCCATTCCAAAAACCATTTATCGATAAGCTCCGTTTCCTCGCGCGAATGAATATGAGACCAAACTATATTGATGTCAGGACACCCGATGACAAGCTGCTTGCCTTGTAAATTCCGAAGCTGATCCCAATCATCTCGATCGCGCAGCAGCATCACTTTATCTCCAAATTCGCTCTTATATCCTTCTATTAATAAAACATCCGGTTTTCTGTACGAAACCATCCGTTTCAATGTTTCAAAATCTGGTTCTTCATTCCAAATGAGCTGGACTGCGCCGCCCCCTGCAACAAGCGTTGCATCCGCGCCATCTGTCAAAAACTTCATCGTGTCCGTTCCGGCGTCAGGCATTTCCGGCTTTCCGCCATGCCCATGATGCTTTAAAACAGCGACTTTCAAACCTTTTTCTTTCAATAAACGAACCCATCTTGAAACAAGTGTCGTTTTGCCGCTGTTTTTAAAGCCGACAACATGTAGCGTCTTCACAATGTCCACTCACTGACGCCTTGTTCGCTACCTACAAGGAGTATATCCACATGATCACCCGTTGCATATCCCCGTGTCCCGCTTGGCAATACAATCAGGCAATTCCCTCTCGCAATCGAGGAGACCGCATTGGATTTATTAAAACCTGCAGGCACTGCTTCAATACCGGATTCGGTGAATGTCCAAGTGGCGCGGATGAAGCGCGTAAACGGATTCGGCTTCGTAAAGTCCTCACCCAATTTCGCCGTCATCCTTGGCATATAAGGCGCTGTGCCACCCATCATCGCAAGGATCGCCGGTCTTGCAAACAATTCAAAACCGGTGAAGCATGCGGATGGATTGCCTGAAAGCCCGAATAAGAATTTATTGCCTAACACCGCGACAGTCGTCACACTACCCGGGCGCATTGCAACTTTATTGAATAAAACCTTGGCACCAAGCCGCTCGTAAATCGCCGGTAAATAATCGTAATCACCAACAGACACGCCGCCTGTTGTTATGAGGAAATCCGATTCCTCAATTGCCTGCTTGACTATCGCTGTACAAGCGTCGAGATCATCCATTGCCATTCCGTATGAACGATAGGAAATCCCCATCCGGTTAAGCTGTCCTTTGATCATCGGACCGTTGGAGTTCCGGATTTTACCCGGTAAAAGCTCGTCGCCCACTTCAAGCAGCTCTGTACCGGTTGATAGAATTCCAGCGACTGGGCGTTTCGCCACTTTCACTTTCGCGTAGCCAAATGTGGCTAATAAGGCGATTGTTCCCGGATGAATGAGTGAACCTGCCTCGATCAGCAGCTCGCCTTCTTTGGCATCTTCGCCTTTAAATGAGATATTTTCCCCTGTTTCAAACGGTTTGCGTAATGTAAATCCGCCGTCCGTCTCCACTGTTTGCTCCAACATGACGACTGCATCCGCGTTTTCCGGAATTTGCGCGCCAGTCATGATTCGATATGCTTCCTTTTCACCGATCGGCTTGTCTGCGAGGTAACCGGCACCGATTTCGCCAATGACTGAAAAAGGGATCCGGTTATCGCCAGATGCTCCTTTCGAATCGAGCGACCGGATTGCGAATCCGTCATAAGGTGATCGGTCAAAAGGAGGTACATCGTGTCTTGCGATGATCGGTTCACTGAGCACTCTACCGTAAGCATCTTCAAGGTCGATCACTTCATTTCCAATCGTATTTACATGCTCCATAACCAATCGGACAGCTTCAGCGACCGGAATCGGTTTTCTCATTTCCACCATTCTGAATCCTCTCCTATCTTCTGCTATACTAAGGGTACTATGTTTGAGGGGAATGAATCCAATGTCTGAATTGACGCATTTCAACGAACAAGGACGGGCCAAAATGGTCGACGTCTCCGACAAAGCTGTTACGACTCGAACAGCCATTGCTGCTTCATCTATTATTGTGAATAAACTGATCCACTCCCAAAGTACGGAGGGTACTAATAAAAAAGGTGATGTCTTTGCTGTCGCCCAAGTTGCTGCAGTCATGGCTGCAAAAAACACATCCTCCATCATCCCGATGTGCCATCCACTTGCATTGACTGGCGTAGATGTACACTTCGAATGGAATATCGATGAAGCGAAAAGCCATTATGAGGTACTCATCCAAGCCGAAGTGAAGACAAAAGGCTTAACCGGAGTCGAAATGGAAGCCCTCACGGCTGCATCAGCTGCTGCACTTACGATTTACGATATGTGTAAAGCTGCAGGAAAAGAAATGGTCATTGGACCAACGATGTTGCTCCGGAAAACCGGAGGGAAGAATGGCGATTTTGAGCGGACTTCGTTGGAATGAGAACTCTTCGGCGATAAAGGAGAACTCTTTCGCTGTAAAGGAGAACTCCCCGGCGATAAACGAGAACTCTTTCGCCGTAAAGGAGAACTCCCCGGCGATAAAGGAGAACTCTTTCGCTGTAAAGGAGAACTCCCCGGCGATAAACGAGAACTTTTCGGCGTTATTGGAGAACTCTTTCACCATAAACGAGAACTCTTGGCGCTGAAAGGAGAACTCCTCCTTCGGCGCTCTGATTCTCTGTAGGCGAAAAGTCACAAAACGACGATAACTCTATGAATGTGACCGATAACTTTGAAAAAGTGACCGATAACTCCCCGGAAGTGACCGATATAATCGTGACAATGACCGATAACTTTCACAACGGGCACCTGCTGCCGAAATCCGGACGTAAAATCATCAACTATCATTTCCGATGCTTCGTCAATTCATGCACGATATGATGAAGCTCAGGAAGGATCAATTTTTCCATCGCTAACTTCACTGCTTTCGATGAACCTGGCAGTGCGAATAGCACTTTCTCCTGAATTGCCCCTGCAGTTGCTCGGCTCAATAACGCCTTCGACCCCACATCTTCTGTATAGCTTAAAAACCTGAACAATTCTCCGAAACCATCAATAGTTTTCGTGAAATATGGAGTAACCGTTTCAATAGTCACATCGCGGAAACCGATTCCAGATCCTCCCGTTATGATAATTGCTTCGACTGCTTCATTTCCGAGCCACTCCTGGACATTGCGAACAATTTCTACCGGCTCATCCGTACAGATTCGGTAATCCTCAATACGATGACCGGCGTCTTCAGCCATTTGAATGATTATCCCACCACTTTTGTCTGTTTCTCTATTCCGCGTATCACTCACCGTTAGGACGCAGATCGATATTGCATTTTTCTTTTCCAATTCCGATGGTTGCGACAATCCCTTCTCCCCCTATCCAAAAAATTGATGGTACAACTTCCGGCCTTCCTTCATATCTCGTAAACCATGAATGAGTAACCGACCGTTTTGGAATAAAACACAGCGGTAGCCTTCTGCATGGAATTCGACGAAGAACGGTGTCGTTTTATACTCCGTGCCCAATCGTTTTGCGACTTGCTCGCCGTCCTGCAAAGATAAGGATCTGCTGCTATCAGGGATGACTTGAACAGTTTCCCTTCCGCAAAGTACAGCGTAGTTCGTACCTTCGGGTTTGTTAAGCGCAGGATATGTAGGTTCCACCCCGCAAGTTTCACAATGTTCTTTTTGAATCCGTGAAATTCCCGCTTCGACTTGTGTGTTATTCCATAAATCGAAATGTAAAAGCTTCGTCAACATTGCGTCATGGTTACCCGTCAGCCATTTCAACGCTTCTGCCGTTTGCCTCGCCGCGACGACTTGGACGGCTGGAGCTATGACGCCGGCGGTATCGCATGTTTCATTGACGGAAGGGAGAACTGGCAAAAGACATCTAAAGCAAGTCGTTTTTCCTGGAATGAATGGAAATACTGTGCCGGAACTTCCGACGCAAGCACCGTGGATCCATGGAATTCCCCTTTTCCATGCTACGTCATTCATAAGAAGTCTTGTTTCGAAATTATCCGTTGCATCCATGATCAAGTCGGCGTCCCTGACAATCTCTTCAAGTATCGGTCCATCGACATGATCAAGAACTGTCTGTATATCGCAATCTTGACGGATTTCTTTTAATCTACGTTTTGCGGCGACCACTTTTGGCGTGCCATGAAGAGCATCTTGTTCTGTGAACAATTGCTGTCTTTGCAGATTGGACATCTCCACATAATCTCTGTCTGCAATTGTTAGTTTGCCAACACCAGCTCTGACAAGCATCTCAGAAATGGGCGAACCTAACGCACCGCAACCGATTATGACGACATGTGCACCCTGCAAACGCTCTTGCCCTTCTTTGCCGATCGGCTTGAACAGCGTCTGGCGAGAGTATCTATTTTCCACTTCCTCCACACTCCTTGGACTCTAACATTTAGGCAGGCCGCCTATACTTTTGGACGAAGCAAGGGCTTCCAGTCTTTATGACCGGTCGCCCTCTTTCGGTGAAGGTGTAATATCACTAAATGTTCCTACGTAGCGCTCGATATCGCCGGAATTGTTTACGACGGTGTTGATGGTGAGTAATTCGAGGTATTCGGTTCCATCTTTCCGCCTATTCCATACTTCACCTTGCCAATGGCCCGCTTCTTTTATCGCCTTCCACATGGCTGCATAAAACTCTTTTGGTTGTCTACCCGAACTTAGAATGTTTGGATTTTTCCCGCGCACTTCCTCTTCAGTATAACCTGTAAGTTGCGTAAATGCAGGGTTTACTGACATAATTTTGCCATCGGGATTTGTGACAAGGATTCCTTGCCCTGTTGAATCGAAAACTTCTTTTGAGAGTGTCAGACGATCCATATAATATAGCCATACGACAAGTACAAGGCTGACAAGCGCGACTTGTGAAAATGCCATGAACCCGATGGAGTATGAGCCAGTCATTGAGTGGATGGTTGCCAGTAGCAATGGCGGGAAGAATCCTCCCAAACCACCCATCATGGAAACGATACCGTTCACAATACCTGCTTGTTTATTGAAATAGAATGGAACAAGTTTGAAAATGACGCCGTTCCCGATTCCAGCCATCGAAGCGATTAATATACTTCCTACTGTGTAAAGTTCAATTCCAGGAGAGAAGGCCAACACGATTGCTGCCAATGTCAAACCTGCAAAGCTGCCCATCAACAGGAATAATGGTTGGAATTTATCCGCAAGCCAACCACCGACGGGTCGCAATAACGTTGCAACAACGATGAAGCCTGCCGTTCTCATCCCCGCATCCACTTTCTCCAAACCAAAATATGTCACAAGGAAGTTCGGTAGGAACACAGTGAACGCAACGAATGAACCGAATGTAATGAAGTAGAATAATGAGAAGAACCAAAGTTTCTCGTTCTTATAAACGCCTTTGATTTGTTCGACAATCGGTGTTTTGGACTTCGGCTCGTGTTTATCACCAAAGATGAAGTTCAAAACGGCGAAGATGAGGAGCAAAATCAGGTATAGCTTAACTGTTGCAGACCAGCCGATTTGGGTTGCTATTACAGGGGCTGCGAATGTCGATACAGCAGTACCGATGTTCCCCATCCCATAAATACCGTTAACAAGTCCGTGCTTTTCTTTTGGATAGTATTTCGGCAAAGAAGTAACGCCGACTGAGAAGACCGCTCCGCCAATCCCTAAAAATGTACCTCCGATGATGAGCCCAGTGAGAGACGTTGCTTCACTAATGAAAAACACCGGGAATAAGAGCAGGATGAAACTGACCATGAAGATCAATCTTGCACCAAATACGTTTGCGTAGTACCCAAGTGGCATCCTAAGAATCGACCCTAAAACGACGGGCACCGCTGTGACAATCGCTAATTTTTCAGGCGCAATGGCAATATCCTCTGTGATGAAGGGCAACAGGGATGATATTAATACCCATACCATGAAACCGACAACAAGGTTAGCTGTCTGTAAAGGCAATTGCACTTTTTTAATCATAATAATCAATCCATTTCTTAGTTAGGTTGAATTATTTTATTTGAGAATAGATGTGTACAACTCATCAAACAACTGATCCTGTTCTGTAATGCGCAAGTTATTGATCACCATTGGAAAAGCGATGGACTGTTCTTTGACAAAATGAATGGTAATCACTTCAAACGCCTCACCGGCATCCTTCACAATATCATTCATATCTTGCAAGGAAAGTTCGTTCAAATTGCCAATGGTATGATGGAGGAAATGACCGATATACGCATCGATTTCTTCATGTTCATCCTCAAGTGCCCGAATGGGGCCCTGTTCATCACCGATATATTTTGCAAGCATCGGAAATAGGATTTCCTCTTCTTTTTCGGTATGATTTTTGAAGGGTTCAATGAATTCCACTATCAATTTCCGCAAATTCTTCAAGGCTTCCCTCGCTTCCTCGACGGAATAGATTTCCCTTTCAAAGTTAAGGACAATCGAATGCCAACCTTCCATCAAATAGGACAAATAATTATGTTCATTCTCAAGTACACGTAACGCTGGTAAGTCAAATATAAACTTTTTCGTTGTCGTCAACAGTACACCTCCTCATGAGAAGTCTAAAATCAAAAGTTGAGAAATTTCTTTCTTAACGCATATTCAACGAGTTCCGGCCTGCTTTTCAGGTGCAACTTCTCCATGATTTTCGACTTATGTGCTTCGACCGTCTTAACGGAAATATAAAGCATTTCCGCAATTTCTTTATTCCCATAGCCCTTCGCAACAAGGGGCAAGACTTCAATTTCCCTTTTCGACAATATTTTATAGGGATCGGTCTCAACTTCATCGAAGTCCTTTTTGACGAATTGACGGACAAGGGAAGTCGCCATGGAAGGATGTATATAGGTGCCTCCGTCGTAAACCGTCCGAATCGCCTTTAGCAATTCTTCGTCTGGGGAGTTTTTCAAAACATACCCGGAGGCTCCATTTTTTAATACATGAAATAAATATTCTTCGTCGTCGTACATCGTAAGAATGACAACCTTTGTTTCCGGAAAATCTTCTTTAATCTTCCCCGTTGCGATTAAACCACTCTCACCAGGCGGCATGCTTAAATCCATAAGAATAATATCGGGACGATGTTTTGCTACCATGTCATATGCTTCAAGCCCATCAGCAGCGGTTGCTACTACTTCCATATCATTTTGATAGTTCAATATGTGCATAAAACCACTGCGAACAACTGCATGATCATCTGCGATGATGATTTTCACTCACTGCCCCCTCCTTCAACAACCGGAACTTCCAATTGGATAACAGTTCCTTTTCCAATTTCGGAACGGATTTGAAGGTTGCCGTCAACAAGCTCTGCTCTCTCTTTCATACTGTAAAGGCCAAGACCCGTTCCTTGTGGATCTGTATTTTTCACTTCGAACCCTTTCCCTTCATCTGCTACAAGCAAATGAAGGGATCCATCCGCCTCATATAGACGGACAACGAGTTCGTCGACTTCTGCATACTTCAACGCATTGAACACTGCTTCCTGACAAATCCGATAGACGACCGTTTCAATTTCACCGCTATAACGCTTTGACTCTAACTCAGGATGAAAATGAATGATGAGACCATAATTTTTTTCAATCCATTTGAAGTGAGTGCGGAATGCAGCTTCCAATCCAAGGTCGTCAAGTGTAGCGGGACGCAATTCAACGGAAAGATGGCGAATATCATCTAAAAGCCGCATGAGCGAGCCTTCCGTCTGTTGCACTTTCTTCAGCACTTCTTCATCGATATTCATATATTTCAATACACGTAAATCGACTAATGAACTGAGCATCTCCTGCGCGACACTGTCATGCAATTCGCGGGATATGCGTTTCCGTTCATCTTCTTGTGCTTTAATGACTCTTTTCATCATTAGTTTTTGATTTAATTCTTCTTGCGTCTTATATTGCTGTGTTAAATCTCGCAGCATAAAACAGCGGATTCCCGACTCTTTGTCTATCGTTTGAATGCTTCCCGTATATGGAATGACCCCTCTGCCTTTCGTGTCAAAATACACTTGGAAGGAGCTGATGTCTATGTCGGGAATTGACATATAGCATGCATCACATGTCATCAATTCATCTGTACTCATATATCCCCTGCAAGTTTTGCAAATTGCCCCTGCACTTCCTGCCATCATTTGCTCATAGACGTCTTTATCAATAATTTCTTCGGCAGCCGCATTCATCATGAGGGCTTTTCCGTCCCGATCGAAAAAGAAGATGGCTTCATCAGAATTTCCATATAGATTCATTAAAAGATTCGGCAAGTTCTTTTCACTGAACTGTTTCATCTTTCACCATCTCCTTATCATAGAACGGGCCGAATTTCGTACCGATTACACGTTTGAACTCCTCGAACTGCTCAGGTGTCAGTGCTTCGCTTTTCCGATAGCCGACAAGCATGACACCGTACACGCGGTTATATTTAAACAATGGGATTGCCCCAAAACTTTTTAGTCCTTCAGCTACAATAATTGGGTAGTTGAAAGGGTTGTCTGTGCCTAACTCACGTAATGCATCGCCGACAAACATCGCCTTGCCAGTTTTAAACACGAGTCCCGCTATACCTTTTCCGGATTGGAGGATAATACGGCGATGCCTCTCGCTTTTGTTCCCGGTTACATGTGCCCATTTCAATTCAAATCCACGTTCCGGCGTTTGGACAAGAGCAATCGCGACATAATCGAATCCAAATACATCACGGATGTGCTCAATCTCCTGCTGGAAGTTAAATCCCACCCACTCTTTCATATTCATTACTCCCTATAGAAAATCATTATCTTTTTTCAGCCCTTGGTGACCTTCTATATAGTATATAACTTCTGCCCACATAAGTAATCGGTACACTCCATACATGGACAAGTCTTGTGAATGGCCACATCGCAAAGATAAGGAAACCAGCTAAAATATGAAGCTTAAACGTCAATGGAACCGAAGCCATATAGCCTGCTTCCGGCCTGAAAATCAGCAAAGAACGGAACCATACGGAAATTGAATCACGGTAGTCAAATCCAGGGGTTACATTGTTCGTTATTAAAGATGCGTATACGCCAATGAAAACAATGAATAATAACAAACTATTTACTACCAAATCCGAAGTTGAAGAAAGCTTTCTTACATTGCGAACTGAGAAACGACGTGTTGTAAGAATAATCATCCCCGCAAGTGTTACAACACCGAAGAAGCCCCCACCCCAGACGGCACCCATATGATACATATGGTCACTAATTCCGACTGCACGCGTCCATTCTTTTGGTATGCCAAGTCCTGATATATGTCCAAGGATTACCGGAATAATACCAAGATGGAATAATAAACTTCCAATCATCAATTGCTTTTTCTCAATGAATTCACTGGATTTTGAAGTCCATCCGAATTGGTCATGTCGATAGCGGAATATATGGCCGACGACGAATATCGCTATACATACGTATGGGAATATCACCCATAAAAATTGATTAGTCATTGGCAGGAACCTCCTGTTGGATACAAGACTTGAATACCTCCCTCATTCCTTTGATGAGGTGGAAGTAGGGACTTTCGTATTTCTCTAACGCCTTCATTAAATGGTAGGATCCATCTTCCAACACCGAGAGCAACATCGCAAAACTTTGTTGGGCACGTGGATCACCTTTCCACTCCGCCGCATAGATAAATTCACACATCAACGGGAGGAAATCGGATAATTCATTGTCCGGCATGATAAGTCCGAACATTTCATAAAGCACTTTCAATCTCGCGAGCATTTGCCCCCGCTCTTTTGAGTCCTCGTATTTCACGTACGTCATAAAAAGCGTCGCATCTTTTTGAAAATCAAATGTATTAATATACATCTCCTGAATTTCATCAAGACTATATTCATACATCAAATCCCAATATTTCTTTACATGGGGATAAGAAGGATCGGAAGAGTCAACCGACTCTTCCAATACCGATGGATGAAATGTGTACTTTTCGGGATAGGACAATTGGTTTGCGAAAAACCCGAAGACAGTCTTTTCTTCAAATAGCCGGTCTAGGTTAATCACGCCAAATCCCCCCGTAGAAGTTTTCTTCGTATATTTGCTTACCAGTCTTTTGTGTTTGTGGTGCGATTACGCCACAGCCATTGCAGTCTCCGTTCGCATCAAACATCGAATAATTGGATGGGCTTGGATCGATGCTTTCGCCATATGTCCCCATTTGTTCGTTATAACCAGCTGAACCTTGAGAACGGTAGACGTTCATCGTCCCTTCCTTATGGGAAGTCGGGATGACGAAGCGGTCCTCGTATTTCGCAATCGCAAGTAGGCGGTACATTTGCTTCGTTTGTTGTGCTGTCAAACCGACACGTTCAAGACGGGATTCGTCGAATTCTTTTCCTGATGACAATGCTCTCATGTACGAGCGCATCATCGCCATGCGTTGAAGTCCTTCTTTCACGGTTTGCGCATCTCCTGCCGTAAGCATATTAGCCAAGTACTGAATCGGAATTCTCATCTCTTCGATTGCAGGGAAGATCATATCAGGATTTTTAATAGAATCTTTCCCTTCGAAATAGTTCATGATCGGGCTGAGTGGCGGCACATACCAAACCATTGGCAATGTACGGTATTCCGGATGCAACGGGAATGCCAACTTATATTCAATGGCCAATTTATAGACCGGAGAATTTTTCGCTGCATTGATCCAGTCTTCTGAAATTCCATCTTTCAGTGCCTGTTCAATCACTTCCGGATCATTCGGATCAAGGAATAAATCACATTGCGCTTTATAAAGATCTTTTGGATCTGGCGTTGAAGCAGCTTCAAGAACACGGTCAGCATCATATAGAAGAACGCCTAAATAACGAATTCTACCTGTACATGTTTCAGAGCAGACAGTTGGCAATCCTGCTTCAACACGTGGGAAACAGAATGTGCACTTTTCAGCTTTGTTCGTCTTCCAGTTGAAATAGACCTTTTTGTACGGGCAGCCAGTCGTGCAATAACGCCATCCACGACAAGCTTCCTGGTCAACAAGCACAATTCCGTCTTCTTCACGTTTGTAGATAGCCCCTGCCGGACATGACGCTACACAGCTTGGATTCAAACAGTGTTCGCAAAGACGTGGCAAGTACATCATGAATGCTTTTTCGAAATTGAATTTGATCTCTTCTTCAATTTTCTCGATGTTCGGATCTTGTGGGCCTGTAATGTGGGCACCCGCTAATTGGTCCTCCCAGTTTGGTCCCCATTCAAGATCCATATAGTCACCAGAAATGACAGACTTTGCACGTGCTACAGGTGTATGTTCTCTTTCAGGCGCCATTGTCAGTTTCTCGTAGTCGTACGTCCAAGGCTCGTAGAATTCCTTGATTTCTGGCATATCCGGATTATAGAAGATTTTACCTAATGCAATTTTCGATAGTTTGGAACCTGACTTCAGTTCAAGTTTCCCGTTTCGAAGATGCCATCCGCCTTTATAAAGCTCCTGGTCTTCCCAACGTTTCGGATACCCGATCCCTGGTTTCGTTTCTACGTTGTTAAACCACATATACTCGGCGCCTTCACGGTTCGTCCATGCCGTTTTACATGTAACACTACATGTATGGCAGCCGATGCATTTATCTAAGTTCATCACCATTGCTACTTGTGCTTTAATTTTCAAGCCAGTCGACCTCCTTCATCTTGCGGACCGCTACATATTCATCCCTCTGGTTTCCAATAGGTCCGTAATAATTGAATCCGTAACTGAGCTGTGCGTAACCGCCGACCATTTGCGTTGGTTTCATATGAATACGGGTAGGAGCGTTATGGCTTCCTCCGCGTTCTCCCGTAATTTCAGATCCAGGTACCTGAACATGCTTATCTTGCGCATGATACATGAACATTGTCCCTTTAGGCATTCTATGGCTGACAACGGCACGTGCTGCTACGACGCCATTTCGGTTATACACTTCAAGCCAAGCATTATCGTCGATACCATGCTCTTTCGCATCGACATCGGAGATCCAGACCGTCGGACCGCCACGGAACAATGTCAACATATGCTGATTGTCTTGGTACGTTGAGTGGATATTCCATTTACCGTGTGGCGTCAAGTATCTTAAGACAAGTGCATCCTGTCCTCCGACAACTTGCTTATCTCTTGGTCCAAGTACCATCGGTGGCAGTGTCGGCTTGTAAACCGGTAGTGACTCTCCGAAATTCAAGAACAATTCATGATCAATATAGAAATGCTGTCTTCCTGTCAATGTTCTGAACGGGACAAGCCTTTCGATATTCGTTGTGAACGGTGAATAGCGTCTGCCTAATTTATTAGAACCACTGAAAACAGGTGTCGGGATAACTTCCCTTGGCTGTGCAGTAATGCTTGCAAATGTAAATCTTTCGGCTGCACGGTCTGCAGAGATATCTTTTAGTTCGACTCCAGTGTCTTGTTCCGCTGCTTCGAATGCGCGTTGTGAAACACGTCCGTTTGTTGCAGACGAAAGAGTGAGCATTGCTTCAGCCGCATTTTTCGCTGTATACAGTTTCGGCAAGCCATCTTTTATCGTGTCATCGTAATAGACGCCATTGATGCCTTTCATCATTTCGTACTCTTCTGCCACGGAGAAGGAAACGCCATGTGCTCCGACTTTTCCGGTAGCTAGCAATGGACCAAGGGTGATGTACTTATCATAGATCTTCGTATAGTCACGCTCGACGATTGTCATGCCGGGCATCGTTTTCCCTGGTATCGGTTCAACTTCTCCCTTTTTCCAATCCTTGATCTCACCGTATGGCTGTGCAATTTCCTGAACAGAATCGTGTCCAAGCGGAGTTGCGACCAAGTCTCTGTAAGTGCCCGGTAGATGCGTTTTCGCCATTTCAGAGACAGTTTCTGATAGTGAACGGAAAATGTCCCAGTCAGAACGGGATTCCCATAATGGATCGACCGCCGGATTGAATGGATGGACAAATGGGTGCATGTCAGTGGATGATAGATCCACTTTTTCATACCATGTTGCAGCTGGTAGAACGATGTCCGCATATAAAGGCGTTGCAGTCATACGGAAATCAAGTGCTACAAGAAGATCCAACTTCCCTTCCACTTCATCACGCCATACAATTTCTTCCGGTTTCATATCTTCGTTCGGGCGAGCAAGCAATCCAGAAGAAGCTCCGAATAAATGCTTCATGAAGTACTCTTGACCTTTAGCGGAACTTGATACAAGGTTCGAACGCCAAACGAATAGTGATCTCGGGAAGTTTTCCGGGGCATCCGGATCCTCGATTGCAAAGCTTAGTTTGCCGGACTTCAATTGATCGACTGTGTAATCGACGATCTCTTTCGTTGTTGTCTTACCGGCTTTTGCAGCTTCTTCCGTTAGCAACAAACTATTTTTATTGAACTGCGGATAAGATGGCAACCATCCTAATCTTGCAGCAAGAACGTTATAGTCTGCCGGGTGCTCAAAACGCGCTTTTTTCCCAAGTGGTGATGTTAATGAGCTTGTGCCGCCTTCTTCATATTTCCACTGATCTGTCGCGAAGTAGAAGAAAGAAGTTCCGTTTTGAAGTCTTGCGGGAGCTTGCCAATCTCTTGCGAATGCAACCGTGCTCCAACCTTCAATCGGACGGCATTTTTCTTGACCAACATAATGCGCCCAGCCTCCGCCATTGTTTCCTTGTGACGCGGTAAGGGTAACAAGGTTTAATATAGCGCGGTAAATCGTGTCACTGTTGAACCAGTGGTTAATCCCCGCACCCATGATAATCATCGATCTTCCGCCTGTATCGATTGCGTTTTGCGCAAACTCACGTGCGATTTGGATGACCAATTCAGGTTTAACGCTTGTCACTTTCTGTTGCCATGCTGGTGTGTACATAGAATTGACATCGTCATATCCTTTTGCATCCCACTTACTATTTGAACGATTAATGCCGTATTGGCTCATCATAACGTCATAGACTGTCGTGACAAGTCGTTCTGTACCATCCGCGAACTTGACTTTCTTCGCTGGAATTGCACGAGTGAAAACTCCATTTCCACTGTTATCGAAATAAGGGAACTGAATTTCGTTCCATTCACCCTCATGGTCAAGTACGGATAAAGCCGGTTCAACTTTCGTGCCGTCTTCATTTTCAAGTATCAAATTCCACTTAGCGTCTTTTTCCCAACGCTGTCCCATCGTTCCGTTCGGTACAATGATTTCATTTTTCGCCTCATCAATGATGACAGGCTTCCATTCCGCATGCTCACTCTCTTGACCAAGATCGCTTGCGCGTACAAATCGTCCGGCCTTATACGAACCTTCATGCTCCTCAAGCGTGATAAGGAAAGGCATATCCGTAAATTGCTTGGCGTAATTGATGAACATCGGCTCTTTCCGCTGTTCATAAAACTCATCCAAAATGACATGGGTCATCGCCTGTGCAACGGCCGCATCCGATCCAGGGTTCGGTGAAATCCAATCATCCGCGTGAACTACACTTTCTGCATAGTCCGGTGCAACAGAGACAGTCTTTGTCCCTTTGTAGCGAACTTCTGTCAAGAAGTGCGCATCCGGCGTACGAGTTAGCGGAACGTTGGAGCCCCACATAATGATATAGCCCGCATTGTACCAATCACTGGATTCCGGAACGTCTGTCTGCTCACCCCAAATTTGTGGCGAGGATGGCGGAAGATCCGCATACCAGTCATAGAAGCTCAGCATTTCTCCACCCATGAGTGAAATCATACGAGCGCCTGAAGCATAACTGACCATTGACATCGCAGGGATTGGAGTGAACCCAGCTATTCGGTCAGGACCATATTTTTGAATTGTATAGATCAATTGTGCAGCTATCAAAATTTTCGCGTCGCGCCAATGGATTCGGATATGACCGCCTTTACCGCGCGCCTTCTTATATTCTGTAGATTTGGCCGGGTCTTCTACGATGCTGGCCCAAGCTTTAATAGGATCCTTCGTTTCAGATAGAGCCGCATTCCACATACGCCACAATTTTCCACGTATGTATGGATACTTAACACGTAACGGACTGTACTCATACCATGAGAACGAAGCCCCACGCGGACAACCACGCGGCTCAAACTCCGGCATATCCGGTCCGCAGGAAGGATAGTCAATCTGCTGGTTCTCCCATGTAATAATTCCGTTCTTTACAAAAACCTTCCAGCTACACGAACCTGTACAGTTTACACCATGTGTCGTACGGACAACCTTGTCATGCGACCACCTTTGACGATACATGTTCTCCCAATCACGGCTTTTCTCTTCAAGAACTGACCAGTTTCCAGAATAACGTTCAACCGGCTTGAAATACTTCATACTAAACTTATTCATTGTCATTGGATGAGTTCACTCCTTCTATCCAGAATGGTATATAAACAAATAAAACCTACACCACTACATCTTCCTTATACCCTATATGTTAATGGATAATCCAAATAGCACCATTAGGGTTTTCCCTATACAGCTAATCCTTCCCCCCTAAACAACAAAAAAGTCGCCATTGCGGCAACTTTTTCGTCATATCTATTGTTTTCGATCAGATAATCTCGCGAACTCTGTCGAAAAGAATATTGTTTTCCAAATGTACATGTTCAAACGTATCTTTCTCTAACTGCTCGAGTCTCGCATAAACAAGTCGATATGTGCCACAAGCTGTTTCCGGAGGCGTGAAGTTGTCAGTGATTTCCC
Organism: Sporosarcina sp. FSL W8-0480; assembly: GCF_037963765.1. Taxonomy (GTDB): domain Bacteria; phylum Bacillota; class Bacilli; order Bacillales_A; family Planococcaceae; genus Sporosarcina. Next base: position 142,816 of record NZ_CP150166.1, read on the forward strand.
TTAATTCATGGAGAAGTCGTCCTGCACTGTCATGTTCCTCCTCCAATTCAAATACATGCGGCTTCACCTTCTCTTTTAGTTCAGGGGTTGGGTTTGATAAGAATTCAAGAATTAATGGGAATACATTTTGATCTTCATCTTCAGTATGTTCGATCAACTCGGCTCTGAGTGTTTTGAAAATCTCTTGCACTCTTAACAAATGGGGATGGTTTTCTCCATGAACCCGTGCCACCTTAGTGATGTATGGGGCTAATGCAGGCAATTCTTCCCGTAATCCCGCGTGGTATTTCTCCTGGATGAAAGCAACCAAAGTTTTCGATCCAAATGATGAAGGCTCAAGGCTATTGCGCGTTTCCCTCTTCTCTTCAATAGCGTGAATCTTTTTCAATACTTCTTCAGGCTGCAGATTACGGTTTTCTGCAGCTTCCTTCAAGGATATTTTTCCTCCGCAGCAATAATCTATACGAAGGTTGCGGAACAAATCCGCACTTTGCGGTAACGCCGTAACAATATCAGAAACTTGAGTGTCGAGTGTAAGTTGAGTCATTGTGATTCCTCCGTTTTTTTATATTGTATTTAATTGATAACTATTCTCAGTATTAATGGTAACGAATTGAGTTTTTAAGAGATATAAGGGAAATGCCTATTTCTCTTTCGTCCCCTTCATTTTAATAGAGGATTGACATAGGGGATGTGATGTATATCACAGATTTCGAATTGTCACAGATTGTTTAGAATTAAGGATTTGGCGTGGGCGTGGGTTATCACCGACTCTTGCCGGTTTACCACCGACTCTCGGCACTTTACCACCGATTCTCAGCACTTTACCACCGATTCTCAGCACTTTACCACCGATTCTCAGCACTTTACCACCGATTCTCAGCACTTTACCACCGATTCAAGCGACTTTACCACCGATTCAAGCGACTTTACCACCGACTCGCTAGAAAAACTATGAAAAATGTCCAATATCCCGACCTCATAGAAAGAAATCAACTGGTATAATATGAATATTGGATATAATTCTTGGAAATGAGGTTTCTAACATGTCACTTCAATTTATAAACGCCGAAAAAAGAATCAATGACTCAGTTATCTTCCCTTCTTTTGATTTAACAGTGGAACCTAAAAAAGTGGTTGCTGTCTATTCAAGTGTTAATGTAAGGGAGCAGCTGATTGACTTGTTGCTTGGAAGAAGTCAATTATCTGATGGAGAAATTCGTATAAATAATGGTGAATCCAAACAGCAAATCGGATTCCTATTCCTACATGATGGCTTATACGATCGCCTAACAATAGAAGAAATGGTGCAATTTACAAAACGACTTTACCTGTCTACCAAATCAATAGAAGATGTTCTTAAGAACGTTCAATTAACCGCCAAGCGTAGGACAAAAATTAAACAATTATCCTATTCCGAGAAGAAACGTGTGCAATTAGCCTGTTTACTTATGCAGGATCATTTGATCTATATTTTAGAAGAGCCCGACCAGAACTTAGATCTTGAAACAAAAAGAATTTTATTTACAAATTTAAACGAACTTAAAATACATAAAAAGACAGTTTTTGTATTAACAGGGAATTTAGAAAGTGCTGTGGCTACATCCGATGAAGTTTATCGGTTAGATGAAAACGGACTTCATCGAGTGCAAATCCAAGATGAACCATCAAACAGTGATGAACCTACAGAAGAAGTAATTAGTGATGTAGAAGAACATACAGCACCAATCATTCAACCCGTGAGATTTGAAAAGATCCCTACGAAAGTGAACGATAAAATCGTATTATTTGATCCGACCGAAATTGATTATATTGAAAGCAGTGAGGGTCAATCTTTTCTACATATTAAAGGAGAATCATTTCCGAGTGTCTTTACACTGAATGATTTAGAGCAGCGACTACATCCTTTTGGCTTTTTCCGTTGCCATCGCTCCTATATCGTCAACCTTCAACGAGTCAAGGAAGTAATTACATGGACAAGGAATAGCTATAGTTTGGTGCTTGACGATGCAAAGAAGTCTACAATTCCTTTATCGAAAACAAAGATGGCAGAGTTGAAAGAGATGTTGGGGCTCTAATTTTGTAGATACTTGTCCAATTTCCCCGGAAATATTCGACAATATTGGACAAGCAATATAAGATTCGGAATTCATTTTGATTGTGCTATTTACACAACATCCGTTGCTACTCTTATATTTTCACTCGTACCTTCCGACAGCTTTCGAATCATTTTGGGGAATTCCCACACCACTGAAGAGGTTTTTGATGTTCATTCAACCCCAAAACGGCTCCATTCACCTTAAAAATGACTCTTTTCATCCAATATATAATGCCCGTCTGTTCATTACCTTGTAATCTGAGATTGTAAATACGAAACGGACATCAAACAGGTTAGGGAGGATACAGATGGAAAACATTATTGAGGTGAAAGGCCTGGCGAAAATCTTCGCCAATCATACTGCACTTGAGAATGTCGAATTTGGGGTTAAAAAGGGAGAAATTTTCGGATTCCTTGGTCCAAGTGGTTCGGGCAAAACAACTACTATTAAAATACTGACTGGACAGTTGAATCCTACGAGTGGAGTAGCAACAGTTTTCGGAGAGTCAGTCGAGGCGTTGAGAAAACCTGAATTTCGAAAGCGGTTTGGCGTGTTGACGGATAATAGTGGATTATATGGCAGGCTTTCGATCTATGATAATTTGAAGCTTTATTGCGACCTATACGACGTGCCCTATTCGAAAATTGATGAAGTGCTGAACATTGTTAATTTACGGGAGGAAAAAACGAAGCGAGTTGCCAAGTTATCTAAAGGGATGACGCAGCGAGTAACATTGGCCCGTGCATTGATTCATGAACCTGAACTACTTTTCTTGGATGAACCTACTTCGGCGTTGGATCCGACAAACACGCTTCATATATATGAAGGTTTGCGAACGCTCAATGCAAGAGGAACGACGATTTTTCTGACAACGCATGATATGCATGAAGCGGATACACTCTGTGACCGAATCGCTTTTTTAAATAAAGGTGAAATCCAATTACTGGATACCCCTAGGGAATTAAAGAAACAATATGCCGATTCATTGATTACGGTTGAATTGACGAATGATCGGAAAGTGGTTATTCCATCAGGCGCGGAAGGTGCTCAGCAGCTATTTGACTTCATGAAAGCGAACCAGGTGGCAACAATACACTCAAACGAACCGACTTTAGGCGATATTTTCGTACAAGTGACAGGGAGGAATTTAATATGACTTTTTCTTGGAAACGTGTAAATGCTATTTTAGTAAAGGATTATAAGGATTTCTCACGGAATTTGGCGGTATCAGCTGTCATTTTCATGGTACCCATTATGGCAGCCATTTTTGGAAGAATGGGTGTCACTAACATTGCAGCTCATTATATGGTGTTCAACATGGCTTTTGCGGTGGTTGCCACTTACGTGCAGACCAGTTTAATAGCTGAAGAGAAGGAGAAGAGCACACTGCGCGGATTAATGCTATCCCCCGCAAGCACTTTGGAGATTCTGTTTGGGAAAAGTTTGCTAACTTTCATTATGACGATGCTTGTGCTTGGTTTTAGTGCTTATTTCGCGGATTACCGTCCACAAAACATTTTAGTAATCGTCGTTGCTTTTGCTCTTTCAACAGTATTTTATATTGGCATTGGTACGTTGTTAGGTCTTTTTACAAAATCAGTAATGGAAGCATCCGTCCTTGTTCTCCCAGTCATCGGAGTCTTTTCCTTTGGGTCGTTTGTTACACCGTTTGCGGAAAAATATCCGATTTTAAAAGTGATGGATTACTTTCCGAATGTCCAGTTGATCGATCTTGCAACAAAGGTTGAAGCTGGAGCTGGATTTGGGGATGCTTTAGTGAATTTCGGTATCATTTTTGTATGGGTCATTGTTATTTTCGCATTGACTGTCGTAATCTATCGGAAAAGGATGGTGGATTAATATGAAACAAGCGCTGAGATTTTTACTCGCTGTCGGTATTGGGATACTTGCCGTTTTCATCTTCAAAGCAATCTTTTAACTAATTTGAGGTGTAAATAATGAAAGAAATTCGTTCTTTTGTTGTAGGGGGATTTATCGGGCTATCCGCCGTCCTCTATTTCATTCTCTTCCCGGAACCACTGTCAATACAGACTGCTCTGTTGGTTGCAGCAATCATCATTATTAGCTTTCCGTTGACCATTTTATTGCACGAATTGGGACATTTCCTCGCTGGACGATTTCAAGGGATGCGACTGCTCAATCTGAGCGTTGGTCCCCTCGTCATCGAAAAACATGAAGGAAAGCTTCATTTCCATATCGTTCAATCCGCTCTTGGCTATATGGGAAGGGCAATGATGGTATTTCCTGAACAGTTGGAGAAGGAACTAATGCGGGATAAATTAGTCCGCTATATATATGGCGGTCCGCTGATCAATGTCTTTGTAGGCCTTACAACGATTGGCATTGCTTTCGGTATTTGCCATCATCCGTTTTTCGTCCTATTTGGTTTGATGAACGTCCTTCTTGGAATGACAAACTTGCAACCTGTCATGTCCAAAAGTGCCATGACAGATGGATTGGTCATCCAAAGACTTCGGACCGTGCCCGTGGAGGACTCTGTCATTGTGGCAGCCTACGCAACATTGACAGAAAACATGAAAACGACAGATGTTAAGAAATGGAATACAGATTTGATTAGCCAACTTGAAAGATTACTAAATTATGAGGATCCGACTGCGAAAAGCTTATTGCCGACAATCGGTTATTACTACTTGCCGGAGGCGCCGGAAAAAGTGCTCAACATCGGACGGGATTCCGCATTCACGAGGGAAACCGCCTCATTCGATTACTATGCGGATAGTTCAGATATTACGTTCGCGACAGCACTTTTCTTTAATGATGAACTCAAGGACTATCCGTCAATTGAAGAGCGGCTTCGGAAAATTGGAAAGTCGGATTCCGTTATTGAATGGAAACGAAATGCTCTTCTTTCGTATATCGAAGGAGATTCCGCTGGAGCGTTTGAACATCTGAACAATGCCAAGGATGCACTTGGCAAATGGCATCCACTCTATTTGCGGGGAGAGATGGAGCGGGAATTGCTTGATCGGATGATGGAGAAGGTCAAGTTGGGGATGTAGTTTTGGAGATTATGCGTGATTGTTGTGCTTTATGCGTTATTCGAACGGATTATGCGTGATTTCCGCGATTTATGAGGTTTTGGCCGCGTTTATGCGTTAATCCAAAGTTTTATGCGCTTTTCGAACGGATTATGCGTATTTCTCACGTTTTAAGCATTAGACCACTAAAAAAACGGAGAGCCATGAAAAATCAGGCTCTCCGTACTTCATTTACAAATCATCAAATCCGTTTAAGTCACTTGTCTTCACATATTGCCTGGATGTCTGCTCGAAGAAATCGGTCTTCGTATCATCGAAGTTGTCGACATACGCGCGGATCCATTTCATTGGATTGTCTGTGAATTCCGGGTAGATTTCGCTAAGACCAAGCATGCGCAGCATTTTGTTTGCGCGATATTTTACGTAGCCCGCCATTTCGTCGAGGTCGATCCCGTCAATCTCACCTAAGACATAGCGGCTCCAAATGATTTCTTGTTCGATGGAATGGCGAAATTGATCATAAATCCATTCTGTAAAAGCTTCGGTATTATACTCCGGATTTTCTGAGAGTGCTGCGCGGAATATATCGCTGATCGCTTTGCCATGCTGCAGCTCGTCGCGGTTGATGTACGAAATCATCGTAGACGTACCGACCATTTTCTGATGACGTGCAAGATTATAGAAGAATGCAAAGCCGCTATAGAAGAATAAACCCTCTAACAAAGTTGTGTACACCATCGCTTTTAACACCGTTTCAACCGTCGGATTCTCCGCAAATTCGTTATAAATAGCTACGATCCTTTCATTCCTTTTCATGAGCACTTCATCCGTACGGCCCATTTCAAACGAAGCCATCTGCTTGTCGAGAGTCGTAACGGACGACAGGACGTATGCATAGCTGTGATTGTGCTCACTTTCCTGATCGGCGATTGTCGCCATGATTGATTTTACCGAAGGATCGGTTGCGAAATCAGCAATCTTCATCGCGACCACAGTCTGAGGGCCGTCCAATGTCGCAAGCAAACCGATAATCTTAAGAAAAGCTTCCTGTTCAGCCTTCGATAAGTTCGGAAATTGCTTCACGTCCTGCGTCATATCGACTTCATTTGCCGTCCAAAAAAGCGAGCGGATACGTTGACGCAATGTATAGAAATGGGGGTGTGCGAGGTCATTCCAGTTCAAAATGCCGCTTGCTTCCCCGCCGAAAATCGCCGTTGATTTATTTGGTTGTGCCGGATTCAATACTTTAACGCGTGTAAGTGTCGCCAATGTTGAAAAACTCCTTTCGACCATTCGATGACTTTATTCTCTTGCGTGCCGCGGGGGCTTTGTTCAATTTTGAGAGGTTTGTATGTTGATCCATAAAACCGGGCAAGCTTTACGGCAGCTCCGCAAAAAAGATCGTCCCCTCCAAACTGCGTATCTCCCGTTCCGAAGACATACACATTCCTTGGCTTGTAACCGACATCCACGACGAAATCCTTCACTTCGTCAGGCGTGGAGCCCTTGTCCCATGTGAAAGAACCGATGATCATCGCATCGAACTGCCGCGGATTCGGCATCGGACCGATTCCAATCCGATGCACCATCACTTGCATCCCTTCTGACAGTAGTGTCTCCTCCACGATTTCCGCCACTTCCTCCGTATTGCCGCTCCACGATGCATACGCAATTAGGAATGACACCATTCGCACTCCTCAATATCAGAAGCTGTTGACCGCATATAATACGTCGATTTCATGCCCGATTTCCACGCTTGAATATGCAAGTCTAAGAGGACGGAGGCGCGGATGTTATTCGGCACGTATATATTGAATGAAATCGCCTGGTCGATATGGCGCTGCCTTGCTGCGTTTTGCTGGATGGACCAGCGTTGATCGACAATATACGCAGAACGGCGGTACACATCATACGTGTTGTGATCAAGATCGGGCGCAATGACCGGCAGCTTATAGTCTTTCTTTTCCTCGTGGTAGAACGGCTTGAAAATCGGATCGATGGAGGCAGTAGATCCTGCGATGACTGAAGTAGAGCTATTCGGCGCAACCGCCATTAAATAACCGTTCCGGATGCCGTTCGTGGCAACGTCGATTCGTAGTTCGCGCCATTCCTTTGAGTCGTATCCACGTTTCTCGAAATAAGCTCCACTCTGCCAATCCGACCCTTCGAATAATGGATACGCCCCTTTTTCATTCGCCAATTCCATCGACGCCCTGATCGTCAAAAAGGCGATTTTCTCGTAAAGTGCATCAGCATAATTTACCGCTTCATTTGATTCCCATTGGATATTTTTCAAAGCAAGAAGATGATGCCAGCCGAATGTCCCAAGCCCGATGCCCCGGTAACGGGCATTCGTCCGTTGCGCCTGAACGACCGGTATTTTATTCAAATCAATAACGTTGTCTAACATGCGCACTTGGATTGTGATGAGACGTTCCAACACATCTGTCGGCACGGCACGGCCAAGGTTAATGGACGACAAGTTGCATACGACAAAATCACCCGGCTTTGAACGGGTTACGACGATATCATCTTCAAGAGTGACCGAGTCGAATTGTGTCGGACTCTGATTTTGAGTTATTTCTGTACAAAGATTGCTCGAATACACCATACCTTCATGCTTATTCGGGTTCGCCCGGTTCACTTCATCACGGTAGAACATGAACGGCGTGCCCGTTTCAAGCTGGCTACGCAAGATACGTTTCATGATTTCAATTGCCGGCACAGTATCCTTTGACAATTCAGGGTGGTTGGCACACTCCTCATACTTCCTGCGGAATGAACCGTCGCCCTTCTTTTCATCATAATGATCCTCGAGCGAATACCCCATCACGGTCCGAACTTCATGCGGATCGAATAAATGCCAGTCACCTCGCGCTTCGACTTGCTCCATGAAAAGATCCGGCAAGCAGACACCTGTGAAAATATCATGTGCACGGAGGCGATCATCGCCATTGTTCAGCTTAAGGTCGAGGAATGTGAATATATCCTTATGCCATACATCGAGGTAAACCGCAATCGCACCTTGACGCTGACCAAGCTGATCGACGCTGACAGCTGTGTTGTTAAGCTGTTTAATCCACGGAAGAACGCCGCTTGATGCACCCTTGAAACCGCGGATGGAAGAGCCGCGTGAACGGACTTTACCCATATAAACTCCTATTCCTCCGCCATATTTCGATAGATTCGCAATATCTGTATTGCTGTCATAGATTCCTTGAAGCGAATCGTCGACGGTGTCGATGAAGCAGCTTGATAGCTGGCCATGCGGCTTCCCTGCGTTCGCAAGCGTCGGCGTCGCGACGGTCATATACAGATTGCTCATCGCCCAGTAGGCTTCGGCCACTTTTTCAAGACGGTTCACTGTTTCATTTTGCATAAGTGTCATCGCGATGATAAGCCAACGTTCTTGCGGGAGTTCTACAGGCTGTTTATTGAAGTCAACAGCGGCATACCGGTCCATCAATGTTTTCAACCCGATATACGTGAACAGCTTGTCCCGCTTGGGGTCGATGAAGTTGCCGATCGTTTGCAATTCTTCACTTGAGTATTTGTCCAATAATTCAATTGCATAGAGACCTTTATCTACTAACCGTTTAACATTCTGTGCGAAATCCGTATACACTTTCGCACCACGCTGGCTTTCCTGGCGGGAATAAACTTCTTTTAGATAAATCCTTGCAGCAACGAATGTCCAATATGCGGATGCTTCATCAATATTACTGAGCGCCTCTAAAATCATTGCTTTCGACCAATCAGAGCTACTTCCATCAGGATGTCGTTCCAGCCATTTCTGACTAACTTCTTCCAACGTCGCCATCCGCGTTTTCCCGAATTCCGCTTCCAAACTCTCCAATATGCTTGCAACATCTAATTTTTCACGAATCAACGTCATCAAGTGAATCCTCCTTTGATGCACAATACAAAAAAGCGATGATTCCACCTCTTCGGTAGAGTCATCGCTCATGGTTTTTGATGTTGGAAACAGATCGGGATTCCGCAAAAAAATGAAAGCAAAAACCCGCTCGCTTCCACCTCTCAACCCCCGAAGAAAGTGTCGCTTGACGATGGACGGCAGGTCTACTGGCTTTCGCTTCATCCTTCCATCTCCCTTCCCGCAGCTAAATGCTACAGTGGTTATTGAGACGGTCGTCTGCGAGTACAGTTGCGGGGACAGCTCCAATTTGCGGATTCCCTTTTAAACCGATAACGGTACCATTCCATCGTTCGATACTATATATTGTGCTGTTATGTACTTCACTACCCTAACATGTTGTGGTTTAATCGTAAATAGGTAGAAAGATATTTTATAAGATTTCATCAAAGTAGGAGCTATGCGATTGGATGCATAGCTTCTATTTCTTGAATGGGGTCAGTGCATTCGTCTGATCCACAAAAATGAATCCATCGTATCGACTACCGACCCTTGATGGCACATAATTTCCATACGCCTCAAACTCCGGGTTATAGACGACTCCGATAGCCCGATGGCCGATCCATTCGTTGAATAAATGACGGTTTTCCTCTGTGAATAATATGACTTGATCATCTGCCTTTGCCGCATGCATCTGACCTTCCCATGAATTGAACTTGGCAGGTGGGACTTTCATCTTTTGTAACGGTTCGCCCCAATCTTCGCTGGCAATGACGGTTCCTTCATACGTACCGAAGCCGATGGCAAATGTGTTATCCCTCCCATATTTCTCCCTGATGAGCTGCCCGACATTGATCATATTATGGTCGGCCATCGATGTTTCCAACGCATCGCCGACATGAGTATTATGCTCCCAGATGATGATTTTAGCGTCACCGCCATGGTAGTTCAAGAGTTCACCGACCGCCTCCACCATATGCATATCACGGATATTCCACGAGATGGCGTCGTCCTGCATCATCGCTCTGTAATAGGATTCAGCGTTTTTAGCGACCAATGCATTCATCGTCACATTCAAATCCTTCTCCTGTTCATCCGAATAAAGATCCTCATGACTCCGAATAGTCGTCAGCAAGTTCGTCACTTCACGAATGCACTCATCCGAAAAATGGGCGGTCGACAACGCATAATGCTCAGGCATGCGGTTGTACGGCTCAAAACAGGAAAAAGCTCTTTTCGCCATTTCCAAGTCCGCATTATAAGTGGGATTTTCCTGAAGAAATTGTAGCAACTCATCTATCGACTCATAAAGGCTGTACATATCAATCCCGTAAAACCCTGTTTTATCAGCCGCATCCTTTACTTCATTTTCACGCTTCAACCATTCAATAAGCTCCCCAACTTCTTCATTCGCCCACATCCACGTCGGCCAACGATTGAATGATTGTGACAGCACTTGCCGGGCGGTTTTTCCCTTCTCATCAAAGCCTTTCACATAGCGGTTAACCGCCTGAGCGGACGGCCAATCTCCTTCTACTGCGATGATTTTGAATCCCTTTTCCTGAATAAGCCGCTTCGATAATGCCGCGCGAACTTTGTAAAACTCTGAAGTTCCATGCGTTGCCTCACCTAATAGGACAATCCGCGCTTCCCCAATTGCGTCCATAATATTGCCGAACGCCTTGTCATCTAACGGAAAAGCGTGCTCCTGTATCGCGGCGATCAGTCTTTTCGACAAATCAATCCCTCCTCTGCAGATAGCATACCCGAGGGAGGCGAATGGAAACCGGGAGAGGCCACTATCAGCATGAATTCCCTCATGTAAAATTGGTTATCACCGACTTGCGGAGGATTACCACCGACATTTCGGGTGTTACCACCGACTCTCGACCGTTTACCACCGACTCTCGACCGTTTACCACCGTTTCTCAACCGTTTACCACCGATTGACTACAATTCAAGCGGGTTTGCGTACAACTCACCCGCGCCGCAATGCAATTTCCAGTGGCAAAAAAGTTTATCACCGCTCACGATACATTTATCACCGTTCGACAAATTCCACCATCAAAAAAACCGCCCAATTAAGGACGGTTGCCAAGAAAGCTTCTATTCATCTGCAACTTCGAGTGTTCCCAACCCGTCATCAGGCAGAAGCTCGAAGATCCATTTCTTTTCATTCTCATCAAAAATAACATCATTGATTACGACATAGCCAGTTGATAGCCTTTCACCTGAAATCTCCAGGGCTTTCGCTACAGCCTCGGACTCGGAAAGCTTCGCATTCACAGGCTTGTAGTCCGGCAAAATTTCCACAAATTTTGCAGTCCCTTGCACAGGATAGGATTCCATTATGCCGCCTGATGCTTCCACTTTCACCCGCTGGCCGACTTTCAACTTGTCAGCTTCAGGGAATTTGTAAAACCCTGTAGTTTCATCTGGACCAGCTACCAAGAACTGCCCTTCACTAACAGACAGTATAAATCCACCAACATCCGTGTGGGGAGTGTGAGTGTAAGTTTGTTCAGGAGCAATAAGCCTTGATTCCCCGGGAGCAGCTACCATTCTTCCATCCTGCGTGAAATTGATTGTTCGGTCGGCGAATTGTTGGCGCAACTCTTCTTGCTGCTTCGGCGTAAGAAAATCATGGGAAACTTCAATCTCGCCTTTGATGACATCGACATACAACGCATAGGATCCCTGTTCCGTTTCGATTCCTTTCAACGCTTCCGCGACTTCATCCTGTAAATCATTGAGCTCTTTTTCCGTATGAGGGCTGCGGAAAAAATAGATTGGTTCTGCCAAGATTTCGCCCGCATCCACTTTAGGTTGCAGCAGATCGAGCACTTGCTGAACGCGTTCATCCGGTTCCTTTAACCCGATCCAGACACCAGATTGCTCAGCGCCTCTCGTCTGAAGTTCGGTGAAGAGTACTCCTACATTACTAATACCACCCTCACCGTAGACTTCTTCCACCGCCTGGATTGCAGCGGGTGCTTCAATTACTTTGACCGCCAAATCCTCTGTCAGCTCTTTTGTTGGCGGCTCAAACTCAGGGGGTGTTTCAATGGTAGCCGACTTGTCTCGCTTAGGCGTCTCCTTAGCGGTTTGCTTTAATTCCGCAATGATTTCACGCCCACTAACCGTCTTCAACGTCTTCCATTCAACACTGTCCCCAACACTATCCACAACACTATCTTCAACCGCGACATTTTTCGGCGATGCATTCGTTCCGCATCCGCCTAACAATAAAGCAGCACCTAATAAGATTGATAACCTATAGTTCATGTCAAAACCTCCCATCAACGAATTAGACGGATGATTCGCACAAAAGTTTCGTGAAGCCCATTGACACATAGCCACCGATTTGTTACATTCAACTACAATATCGATGACGAAGAGAGTAATGATTCTGTCCTTCCATAGCGAGCCGGGGTTGGTGGGAGCCTGGCGAAGATGAATTATGAAGCGCACTTCGTAGATGCTTTTCTGAATGAAGTAGGAAAAGCCGGTGTCTCGCCGTTAGGAGAAAGGGGCCCCTACCCATATTTGACAGGGGCAATTTGAGTGGTACCGCGGAACAAGCTTTCGTCTCATTTATTGAGATTGAGGGCTTTTTATTTTATCTGAAAAGGGGTTCGTGTATATGAAAAAGGACATTCTACAAGCTTTACAATTAGTCAGCCCGATTCCATTGGAGGAGCATATGTTGGAGCGCCCGTCGCACGCACAGTTAGGGGATTTTGCATTGCCTTGTTTTCCTTTTGCAAAGGTCTTGCGTAAATCACCAGTTGCTATCGCGGAGGAGATGGCTTCTTCCGTCAATCATCCGTTAATCCAGAAAGCTGAAGCAGTAAATGGGTATGTGAATCTGTTCTTGAACAGGAAAGTCATTGCCGATTCGCTTCTTCAGACAATCTTGGAACAATCGACTTCATATGGCACTTCCAATGAAGGCAATGGTGGTGTAGTAACGATTGATATGTCCTCACCGAATATCGCTAAGCCGTTTTCCATGGGCCATCTGCGTTCCACGGTCATCGGGAATTCCATTGCTTTATTGCTCAAAAAGAATGGCTACACCCCTGTGAAGATCAATTACATCGGTGATTGGGGAACCCAATTCGGAAAGCTGCTCACTGCATATCGGAAATGGGGCAATGAGGAGGATGTCCGTCAGGCTCCAATCGAGACATTACTGAAATTGTATATCCGTTTTCATGAGGAAGCGGAGAAGGATTCTTCCTTGAACGACGAAGGACGTGCAGCATTCAAAGCATTGGAGGATGGCGATACCGACGCACTTGCCCTCTGGGACTGGTTCAAGACTGAGTCTCTGAAGGAATTCCAGCGAATTTATGATCTTTTGGGCGTTACCTTCGATTCGTACAACGGCGAAGCATATTACAATGACAAAATGGAACCTGTTGTTCAAGAGCTTGAAGATAAAGGTCTATTGGTCGAATCTGATGGCGCCATGGTTGTGGAACTTGAAGAAGGTATGCCGCCGTGTTTGATTAAAAAATCAGATGGCGCGACGTTGTACGCAACACGGGATTTGGCTGCTGCTATTGACCGGAAAAACAAGTATGACTTCGTTAAATCCGTATACGTAGTCGGGAATGAACAAAGCCTGCACTTTACGCAAGTGAAACAGGTTTTGGGGAAATTGGGGCATGAATGGGAAAAGACAATCGTGCATGTACCGTTCGGACTCATCTTGCAAGGCGGGAAGAAGATGTCGACGCGTAAAGGAAAGATTGTTTTGCTCGAGAATGTTTTGAAGGAAGCGATTGAACTTGCGCAGAAAAACATCAAGGAGAAAAACCCATCCCTTGCCAATCGATCCGAAGTGGCAGAAGCGGTCGGTGTCGGGGCCATTTTATTCAGCGACTTGAAGCAACATCGGAAGCATGATATCGAATTTAACTTGGAATCGATGTTGCAAGTAGAGGGCGAAACAGGTCCGTACGTCCAATATGCGAATGCGCGGGCCCACTCGATTTTGCGTAAGGTCGGTGAAATTAATTCATTCACCATAAATGAAGTGAACGATCATGAATGGGAAACGATCAAGCTGCTTGAACAATTTCCACAGGCTGTCAAACGGGCGGCTGACGATTTGGACCCTTCAATTATCGCGAAATACGCTATTGATTTCGCGCAAGCGTTCAATTCATTTTACGGGAATGTCCAAGTGTTAACCGACCAGGCAAATCTGCCCTATCGCACTGCTCTCATCGAAACTGTCACAATCGTCTTAACGGAATCTCTGCGCTTGTTAGGAATGAAAGCTCCTAAAGAAATGTAGATTTTCATGTAAAAAAGCAAACGAGTTAGTGCCGACTCGTTTGCTTTTTGGTTTATCACTGACTTTTGTGGGTTTATCACCGACTCGCCATTTTTCATCAATAATCCGCCCCATTGACAATGACTTTCCCCATCAAAGTGCCGCTTTCACCGTTTTGCGATAATACCCGACGGTTAAAAATGCATAGACGAGATAAATCAATGCGTAGAGACCCATCGCGATGGATGCAGGCAACGTAATATCTGACATGAAAATGAAAGATGCTGCTTTTATCGCAAAGATTGAGTGAAGCAATCCAATCAAAAGCGGCAGGCCGAAGACGAACACTTGCTTACGGACAATGCCCCGCATAATGTCTTGTACCGTGAAGCCTAATTGGCGCAAAGTTGCGTAGCTGCTTCTTTCCTGTTCCGCCTCCGTCATTTGCTTGAAGTATAAAATACTACCTGTCGAAATGAGGAAAACAAGTCCAAGGAAACCTGAAATGAAGATGAATAATCCACTGCTTTCCATCGTCCGTACATACTGCGAGTAATAATCGAATCCATATTGATCATTTTCCTTATTGATGCGCTTGAAGATATCAGATGCTTCGATAAGCTGATCTTGATCCGGCACATTGATGACGTAGGTGTTTGAAATGCGCCAACCGTTTTCATCATTCACAAATTGATCTTTTAATTTTTGATAGAATGCATCGTTCACAACAAGTTGTGTCGTCGCTGAAGAGTTTAAGGCATTTCCTTCGCTCACTTTCACAACTTTCATATTAGATTCTATTTCACTATTCGATAACCCAACATTGAATGGGACTTCAATCGATTTTAATAGCCAGTAGATGCCTGCATCATAAAGGTGCGCGGCATCGGATTCGGTGATTTCAATGTCCGCACCCGCTTGTTGCAATTGTTTGTCGCTTATAATATTTGCTCCAAACGATGTGGATATCATTTCTGGCGCACTACCGTCTTCAAATTCACCATCCACTTGCAGTGTTTCAACCGTTGCATACGTATACGCAATATTTTGCTTATCCAGTTCACTGACAAATTGTGCGGATGCTTCTTGACCGTCCTCATACCAAAAATTATCAAAAGCAAAATCAAAAGGATAGACAAGTCGTGTTTCTTTCTCCGACGAATAATAAAGCGAATATGCTCCCGCCAACATCGTCAAAGTCATTGCGGACAACACTGTAATAATCGTCAATGAGTTCGCATTTGCCTTCATCCGGTGCATGATCGGCGCAATCGACAAACTATTGTTCAACCCAAGATGACCTTGTTTCCTTTTACGAATCTGGTAAAGCACCCATCCGATTGCCACTCGGAACAATAAATACGTTCCAAGGATTGTCGTGGCCAAAACGACAACCATATTGATGAGCAACAAAGCATTCATCATTCGACCGGACAACCAGTATCCGAATGCGATGAGCAAAATTCCCAAAACTGCAAGAAGTGCCGACATAAACGCTTTCGGCTTCTTCGGATGCTCGCCTGTCTTATCAGCATTGAATAATCCCAATAATGTATTTCGGTAAACAGCGACGATCATTTGGATTGACGTCAAAATGATGATTGCAAGGAATACGATAACTGTCTGGATAACAGCCGCCGTCGAAAATTCCACTTCGATAAATCCATCAAATCCGATGAGTTTCATTAACAACAATAAAAACAATCGTGAGACGAGAATTCCTATGCCAATCCCAATCGCTAATGCCCCCGCACCAAGCAAGGAGTTTTCGATAATCAACAGACGAGATACAGAGCCTTTCGTCAGTCCAATCAATTGATACAGCCCGATTTCACGGCTTCTTCTCTTCAAGAAAATTGCATTTGCATAGACGATGAATATCCCTGCGATGAACAATAATAGAATTCCCGCTACTTTGAAAGCCGCACCCATGCTACCCCCCGATCTCTCAACAACCGACGGATCATGCTGCAAAGTCGCAAAGACAAAGTACAGGACAACACTTAGTATGAGAGCGAAAAAGTATAGATAATAATGCTTGATATTCTTCCGCATGCTACGGATGACGAGATCAAAGAGCGTCAACGCTGTCACCCCCGAGGACACCTTGTACTTTCAGGATTTCCTGGAAGAAGGCTTGTCTCGTTTTTTCGCCGCGATACAATTCCGAGTATATATTGCCGTCCTTGAGGAAAACGACTCGGCTACAGTAGCTTGATGCGACAGGGTCATGCGTCACCATCATGATTGTGACGCCACGTTGTTTATTCACATCTTCCAAAGTGCCAAGCAAAGAAGATGCAGATTTCGAATCGAGCGCACCGGTCGGTTCATCTGCAAAAACCATCGATGGCTTATTAATAAGCGCACGTGCTGCAGAAGTCCGTTGCTTTTGCCCCCCGGAAATTTCATGTGGATATTTGTCCGCCAACTCTTTAATGCCTAAGATATCTGCAATTGTATTGAATTGATCCTCCGCCACTCGTTTTTTCATTTTACCGAGAGAGACCGGCAACAGGATGTTCTCCTTCACTGTCAATGTATCTAAAAGATTATAATCTTGGAAGATGAACCCTAATTTATCGCGCCTGAATGCAGATAACTCTCGGTCTTTCATCTTCGAAATGTCAGCATCTCCAATAAGAATCGAGCCTTCTGTCGTACGGTCTATCGTCGCAAGAACGTTTAAAAGTGTCGTCTTCCCAGCGCCTGAAGCTCCCATGATTCCGACAAATTCCCCTTCCAACACTCGCAAGTCAATACCTTTCAATACTTGTTGCACATTGCTGCGTGTTCCGTACGATTTACGGATGTTTTGAGCATGTAAAACTGTTTTATGTTGGTCCATCATTGTACCCTCCCTGTTTGCTATATCCTTATCTTAAAGAGTTAATTTCTTTCGGTCGTTTGATTTAGATGACAAACAGGTTGGTCAATGTGACATTGTTGTCACGTTCGAGTAACGTCAAATTCATTCTCGGTAGAAAACGTCATTTTCATCGTCGTTCCTTCATTCATAACAGAATGCGCCGACAGGGAAACCCCTATTTTTGAGGCGGCTTGGTGAGCAAGATAAAGGCCGATTCCAGTCGCCGCATTATGCAGTCTACCCGTCCCTCCTGTGAACCCTTTATCGAAAATCCGAGGGAGATCATGCGCAGGGATTCCGGGACCTTCATCTTTTATAAACAAAACCGGGTGGCCGCTTCGAGAACGATCGAACTTAATATGAACGACCCCTCCATCAGGACTGTATTTCACTGCATTCGTCAGCAATTGCCGGATGATGAAGCGACTCCATTTACTATCCGTAATTACTTCCAAATCTTTGTCTTCTATTTCCACAGCGATGTTTTTTTCGATATACCATGAGCGGAGCTCGCGAATTTCTGGTGTGATTAAATGGTGCATTTCGATTTTCTCCAATACGTAATCCGTCCCAATTGACGGCATACGTGTAATATAAAGCTGCTGATCGATCAGCAAATGGACGCGTAACCAATCGGACTCGACTTTTCGAATTACCGGGTCTTGTCGATTCGCATCAATCGTCATTTTCATCGAAGTGAGCGGCGCCTTCACTTCATGTACCCACGCCGCGGTATAATCGCTTTCCATAAGGTTTGCGCTTTTCATCTCCGATATTTCTTCCATATAGTCAGCTGCCACTTGCTTCAAAAGTTCATTGACTGTTTGATCCCGGATGAACGTCGTCTCCGGCAATCCCTCCTGCCAATCCCTTGAAGGATCTTCTGAAATACGAAGAAGTTCCTTCGTGAAGTGTATCTCTTTTTTATAACGCCAGATGAAGAATAAAATGAAAATGGCAATCAGAAGTAAATTGAGGTAAATTAAAGAGCTCAGCCTCATTGTCAGACCTTTATCAATCCATATCAAGCCGTCTGTCACTGCAAGCGATGTGACAAATAGGAGTATCCAGCTTTTCATATCCCTAACGTACGCAATGAACATCAAATCCCTCCTACAGGCTAACCGCCATGTACCCCATCCCTTTTTTTGTGAGAATTGCGTCACCCAGTCCGATGTCCGAAAGTTTCTGGCGCAGCCGCGTCACATTGACCGTCAACGTATTATCGTTCACGAATCGCTCATCATCCCAAAGTTTCCGGATTAGCTCATCACGTGACACAATTTCGTCCTTCGATTGGACAAGCACTGCCAAAATGAAAAATTCATTTTTCGTCAGCTCCACTTCATTGCCATCAAGCCGAATGACGCTACGTTTCATATCGATCATCGCCCCATTCCATTCCAGCACATCCGCCGCCTCTTCCGCCGTATACGCATACGTTCGCCGTAGTGTCGCTTGAATTTTTGCCAGCAACACATCCGTATGGAAAGGTTTTTGAATATAATCATCCGCACCCATATTCATCGCCATCACCATATCCATCGGATGATCACGAGACGACAAGAAGATGATCGGCACCTTCGAAACCGCCCGGATCTCACGGCACCAATGGAACCCATCATACGCCGGAAGTTGGATATCGAGTATGACTAGATGCGGTTTTATTTGAATAAAAGACTTCATCACATCATGAAAATCCGTTGGCCCAGATACTTGTAACGACCATTGCCCAAGCCTTTCTTTTAGTGAATTGTAAATTGCCAAATCATCTTCTACGATGAAAATATTCATATCCATCCCCGTACACGTCCTTTCTTTCCTTTATTATATAGGGGGATAGCTTGGATGGAAAAGATTATCATCGACTCTTTGTGGGTTAGCACCGAATCTCCAATTCCCAAAGCCAAATCACTAAATTCCAACGCATTAAGTAGGTCAAACGATTCATTTTCGCAAAAAATTTACCTTATCACCGACTTAGGCGAGTTTATCACCGTCTCCCCAAATTTTATCACCGACTCTCAGCGTGTTATCACCGACTCTGACAGGTTTATCACCGACTTGCCAATCTTGCACCGTCTTTACCAAGAGCGTGACTTAATTACCACCTAATGACCTATTAATTAGCCCAGTTCCAAATGCTTCCATCCTTGAAGTATGTTATACTTGTTATTGAGACATCGCACCTAACAATTCAGGTGATAAAAATGTCTTCTTTTTTTTAGCCGTTGTTTTATTTTTTCATCCCATAATTCAACGGAATACAGTTTGTAAAAAAACATAGGAGGATTTTATGCTAAAGTTTGAAAACGTAAGTAAAGTGTATGAAGACGGGTTCAAGGCTGTTGACTCTGTCAGCTTTGAAATTCCGAAAGGCGAACTGCTTGTTCTCATCGGTCCAAGTGGTTCCGGGAAGTCGACTACGATGAAAATGATTAATCGAATGGAACCGCATACAAGCGGAAAAATTTCGATAAACGGCAAGGATAACAACTCATACGTCGCTTCTGACCTTCGCAGGGGAATCGGGTATGTGATCCAACAGATCGGTTTATTCCCCCATTATACAATCGAAAAAAACATCGCCATCGTTCCGCAGCTGAATGGATGGAGCCAAGAGAAAATTAAACCACGGGTCAACGAATTGTTGGAAATGGTTGGATTGGATCCTAAAATCTACGCAACACGATATCCGAAAGAACTTTCCGGGGGGCAACAGCAACGCGTCGGAATTGCACGCGCACTTGCGTCTGACCCCGAAATCATTTTAATGGATGAACCATTCAGCGCATTGGACCCGATTACAAGGGAACAATTGCAGGGTGAACTCATTTCATTACAGAAAAAACTAAATAAGACAATCATATTTGTTACCCATGACATGGATGAGGCACTCAAAATGGGTGATCGTATCGCAATTATGAAAGACGGCAAACTTCTTCAGTTGGACACTCCAGAGAAATTACTTCATGAACCTGCCCACGGTTTTGTCGAGGAGTTCATTGGCAAGCATCGAATTATCCAAAATCCCGAGCTGATGCCTGTTACCGAAATCATGTCGGAATCGGTCGTCACGACTCTTCCTCAAAGTTCTCCTGAAAAGGCAATTTCACTTATCCGTCAAAGGAAAATCACAGATCTCATCATCGTGGATGAATCAAAAACTCTGTTAGGCATCGTGTCCGCCTATGATGTCATCAAGAAAGTGAACTCCATCCGTTCCATTGCAGAAATCATGCAGCCGATCGGTTTCTTCTTACAAAATAACGCTTCTGCAAAAGATGCCATCATCATGATGGATGAGTCTCCATTCGGCCTGATTCCGATTGTAGATGAACAGAAAAAACTTATCGGTCTCGTTACACGAGGATCGTTGTTAGCCGCACTGTCCACTCAATGGACGGAAGCTGAGGTGATTGCTATATGAATAATTTATCCATTTGGCAACAATTGACCGAGCAATCGCAGATGCGCTGGAGAGAAGTGCTTGAAGCGACATCTGTCCATATCCAACTCGTATTCTTCTCGATGTTAATCGCCATTGTCCTTGGAGTTTCACTTGGAATCCTCGTCACTCGGGTTCCACAATTGACGACACTTGTGCTTGGAGGTACGGGCGTCATGCAGACGATTCCAAGCCTTGCTCTGTTAGGTTTCATGATTCCCATCTTCGGAATCGGTGTGAAAACAGCGATAGCTGCCCTTTTCCTTTATTCACTGCTGCCAATTGCCCGAAACACATACACGGGAATAAAGGACGTCGACCCTGCAACACGTGAAGCAGCAAAGGGAATGGGAATGACGAGTATGCAAATATTATTCAAAGTGGAATTGCCACTTGCGGTCCCTGTCATCATGGCTGGTATCCGAACAGCCGCAGTCATTAACGTCGGTAACGCTACCCTCGCTGCATTCATTGGAGCGGGCGGACTTGGAGATTTCATTTTCCTCGGAATCACACGTGGTATTGACGGACTGATTCTACTTGGGGCCATTCCTGCCGCACTCCTTGCCATCATTCTTGAAATGTTTTTCGGCTCATTAGAGCGCTGGACGACACCGAAAGGATTGAAAGCGTAATGAGGAAAAAGTTTACTGCTTTTTTAGTAACAATAGTTGTCATGACTCTGCTTTCCGGGTGCATTTTCATCGAGGAAGACTCGTTGACACTCGGTTCACGGAACAACACGGAAAGTATCATTTTATCCCACGTCATGGGTCAGTTAATTGAGAATAAAACCGATATTAAAGTCATTTATAAGGAGAATCTTGGCGGCTCAAACGTTGTCTGGAACGCGATGTTGGGAGGCAATATCGATGTCATTCCAGATTATACGGGGACGATTGTCGTCAACTATTACCACAAGGAGCCAGGTGATGCCGATGAAACTTTGGAATTGACACGGCGCCTCGTTGCTGAAGACGGCATTGTCGCCTTCAACACATTCGGCTTCAACAACACGTACACCCTCGCGTTGGACGAAAAAAAAGCCGAAGAACTTGGAGTCGTCACATTCAGTGACTTCGCTGCGTATTCCGAAGATTTCACTTTAGGAGCGGTCTTCGAATTCATCGATCGCCCGGATGGACTGCCTGGCTTCACGAAGGAATATGGCTTGGAGTTCAAGGGCGTGAAGGGCATGGACCATGGCATCATGTACCGCTCGATCAATGCAGGAGAAGTCGATGTCATCAACTCCTATACAACAGATGGCCAATTGCAGGAATTTGACCTTCGCGTGTTAGAGGATGACAAGTCCTACTTCCCTCCCTACCACGCGCTCCCGCTTGTAAGGGAAGAAACCTTGGAAGAATACCCTGAAATTGAGGTAGTGCTGAAGCAATTGGAGGGTATGATTGACGAAGAAGCCATGCAGAAGATGAACGCCAAAGTCGACAACGACGGCATGATGGTGGAAAGAGTTGCGGAAGAGTTTTTGGTGGAGAGTGGATTGATTGAGGGGTAGTTTGTTGGGGTTGCTACCGGTTCGGGCAGGTTTACCACCGATGCTCTGGCCGTTACCACCGTTGCGTAGCACTTTACCACCGTTGATCCAGCTATTACCACCGTTGCGTAGCACTTTACCACCGATGCTCCAGCTATTACCACCGTTGCGTAGCATTTTACCACCGATGCAGCATTTTTCCTACAATGCATGTTGCTAATATAACATGTACAAGGCTGATTTCTGGCCAACTAACATTCGGCGTGATTACCACCGATGCTTGAGCTATTACCACCGTTGCGTAGCACTTTACCACCGTTGATCCAGCTATTACCACCGTTGCGTGACACTTTACCACCGTTGATCCAGCTATTACCACCGTTGCGTGACACTTTACCACCGATGCAGCATTTATCACATCAAAAAAGCGCACATTCATGTGCGCTTTTCACTTTCAAGAAGTAATTCCATTGTATAAGTCCGATCTCTGTAAGTGCCTTTCGATTTTAACGGCATCGATGCTAACAAACGGTGAGCAGTTTGCTGGCGATCGACCTGTAAAAACTCCCGACAATCCTTGTTCCTCATTTCATCGCCAAACAAAAGAAACCAGTCGCGTAGCGCTTGTTTGTGTGCATCTCGACTTGTCCTTCTACAGGATAGACAACGCCAGCCAGCTTTATATTTTTCCATGCCAATCACCCCACACTCCGGACACATCACACCCGTACGAACGTCACTGCGACGAATAGAATACGTATCACAAATAGGATATGGAATGAATTGGCGATGGCCGTTTACTAATAGTGAAAGGAGAGAATTGAATGTTGCATCATCCAACAATGGGGAGGTTGTTGGGAGTTTTCGTATATACGAAGGAACTGAACTTGGAAATAGAACAGGGATTTTTGTGTCGAAGACTTCGATGCGTTGGCTGGCGTAGGCCATCACGACAGCGCCGTATACGGGCAATGATAGTTCTCGGCTGTACAGCCAGTCCCGGAATAATTCACAGTTGCTTTGCAATTGGACAATCGGACTTTTGAAGCCATTCACTTGTCCGCTTTCCAGTGTACGAATTAGTTGTGGGGGATTCTCGGTCACTGTAAGTTCGCCCGAAATGTTCTTCACTTCGAATAAGACTGCATACCACGGCGTTATGAATAGCGTGTCCACTTGAAAGAATGTACTCGACGATAACGATAAATCATGGAAAATGCCATGCTTCATTGAAAAAGAATAGCTCTCAAACACCTTGTCCAATTCCTGCTCGCCGCCAAATCCAGCTTTGACCGCAGCATGCTTCGAACGCAAAGTAGGAAACGCTTCATGGTGGATCGGCAATCGTCTCATCGCCGCTTCGAGCCCCTCCAACAGCAAGGGGGCCCTTCTTCGTTTATGGATGAATATGGTCAACTCCTTTTCTATTATTCCGCTATCTAGTAGTCTACCATATTCATCCACCCAAAAACTAACTATACAGATTATTCTTTGTGCATCTCAACCATTCTCCTCAAAAATCTCATTCCCTCACTTTCTTCATCCCACTGCAACCGAATCCACTCATACTCCCTGTCCACCAATTGTCCAATCATAACCGCCGCCTTTGCATGCCCACAAGGAGTTATAAACTCCAAAATCCCCTTCAACTCCAACTCAACTTCATCCGGCAAAGACCGCTCAATCGTCTTCAATCCCAACTTCGCTCGTTCCGGTGCATACCGATAAAGCAATACCCTTCCCAAATGATGCATAACATTTGTCAGCATCTTAACCGACCAGATATCGTTTCCTCTCGCAGCAGATTGTCTATATTGATACAAAAACCATCCGACATCAAGGACATCATCCCGATACTCCTGCTCAGTCAGCGTCAGGCCCTGTGTGTCAATAAACCCATCCATCAAACGATGCGGATCATACAACACTTTGAAATGGTCGCCCCGAGCGAACGTTTCCTTCGTCACAGTGAATAAATCAATATGTAATAAATCATCAAATACCGCAATGATCTGAGGGGCAACAATGAATATATCGTCCACTAAAATGATGTCGCGATATGCACGTAAATGATCAACCCGCCTCTCCAGGAATTCCGGCATGTCCCCATCGTTCACCAAACAATAAAGATCAATGTCCGAATGCTCATCATGCTCACCCCTACCCATTGAGCCTTTCAGAAAAATTGCCCTGACACATGGATCACTCTTCAAACTTTCAACGATTTTTTCAATAGCCAACTCCTGTGGTAACATCTTAACGCCCCCTAACCTTATATTACAATTTCTCCTCTAACAGTTAGTTTTCCTCTTTATACTTAAATAAATATGGAAGGGAAGCATAATCGTCAAGATGTGTGTGGTACGAGGGAAACTTGATCTGTTCAAAGGCCTTCATTTCCAATCAACCATCCACTGCTCTGAAACGATCTTCACCCAACAATCCATATTTCCTCTTAAATCGCTCTAATATTCTTAGCCAACTTGCAGAAAAAACAAGTAGAAAAAATACATTAGACAAGCTATGGGCTAAATCATGACCTACACTTGAAATATAGATTCCAACAAAAAACTCCCACGAAAGACTTTCAAGATTGCTGACAATAATCCACATATTCATGAACCAGCCGAATAGATAACCCCATATAAATCCAAATATGCATTTCCCCCAAACTTTCTTCATCCACCATGTATTTCTCAACAACCCAGCTGACATCCCCATCATCCCCCATGCATACATTTGCCACGGCGTCCAAGGACCTTGCCCGAGAAAAAAGTTCGAGACGATGGCTGCAACAGCCCCAACTATAAAACCTGATTCTGCTCCGAATACGAGACCTGCTATTATGATTACGAAAGAGGTCGGTTGAACACTTGGTATACCTGCAAAAGGTACGCGCCCTACCGCTGCGATTGCCGCCAACATCGCCAAGATGACCACTTCCCTACCTGAAATGGATTTGATTTCAAATCTTGCGAAAAACGGAAGCATAATGCATCCGATTATAATGAAACTGAGCAACAAATACGCTTTGTAATGAAAGAGAGCGATCGAAGCTGCTAAGAGTATGGGGATGCTTACAGAAACACCGATTATATACTTCTGTGATTGCTCCAATTGGCTAACGCCTCCTCATATGTGAGCACTTCAAGTACATTACTTCCCCTTGTTGCGCGATTAAGTGCTGTCGTATAAAAGTAATTCCCCATAAATAATTGTCGGGGACTTCCTGTTACCGTGACTTCCCCGTCGAACATCATTGCGCATCTTTCCGCATTTTGAGCAGCAAATTCAATATCATGCGTCACCATCATAATCGTCAATCCCTCACTATGAAGCTTCAATAACAGCTCTGAAAATCGCTCTTTCGAAACGGGATCGAGCCCCTTTGTAGGTTCATCGATGAACAACATATCAGGTTTGCCGATTAACATACATGCGAGCGCGGCTTTTTGTATTTCCCCGCCGGAACAATCGTAAGGATGCCGATCAAGTAAATGCTCAATCCCGAAAACAGTTAGCATTTCAATAACTTTTTCCTTCCCGTCGGCAATTCCATTTCTTTCGGCCGCCGCTTGCATTTCCTTACCAATCGTATCGTGCACAAAATAAATTTTAGGGTTTTGAGGTAAGTAGGCAATTCTCTCAAATAACTCCTTTCCTTTCAATTTGCTGACTTCTTTGCCGGAAAAATAGACCTTACCCCGTTGAGGTTTCACACTACCGATACAAGCCCTCAATGCCGTCGTTTTACCTGATCCATTTCCTCCAACCAATGCAAAAAACTCACCTTTATTAATGTGCAAAGAAAGGTTTTTCAAAACCATCCTCCCTTTTTTCTCGTATTGAAAATAACACTCTTTTACTACTAGTAACGGCTGTCCTGTAGGGGGAGCAATTTCGAGTTCCGAATTCCTTCCAGCCATTTTGGGCAACGATTCAAACCATCGTTTGCTGTCTTTAACATTCAAAGGAATCGCCTCCACCTTTGGCACCATCTCCATTTCCATATACAACCGAGCAACCGATGGAATATACGGCAAAAACCTCTCATCTTCAGATCTATACAGCTCATCAATTACCTCTTGACTACTTCCTTCATGAACAATCTCTCCAGCTTCCATCATCAGAATGCGATCCGCTACTGAAAACAGCTCCTCAAGGCGATGCTCCACAAGAATAATTGTGATTCCCATTTCTTTATTCAACCTTTCGAGCATGACAATTAAATCCTTGGCAGCAATGGGGTCTAACTGTGAAGTTGGCTCATCGAGCAATAGTACCTTTGGTTTCAATAAAAGCACAGACAATAAATTTAAAAGCTGTTTTTGTCCACCGGATAACTCCGAAGGTTTGGAACGCAACAAATCTTCCACTCCAAAAAAATGGACCATTTCGGCAACCCTTTTCTTCATTTCAAAATTGGAATAGCCAAGGTTTTCTAATCCGAACACAATTTCCTGCATAACCTCATCCATAACAATCTGATTGTCGGGATCCTGAAAGACGAGGCCTATTTCTTCAATTAACGTCCGCCCATCATATTCATTCAAATCCTTTTCCTTGTAACTGATTTCACCACTTACTTGTCCTACAGGGGCAAGCTCTTTTTTAAGCAAACGTAATAAAGTTGTTTTCCCGCACCCGCTTGGACCACATAAAACGACAAACTCACCCTCATTAATATGTAAATTCAAATCATTTACCGTTTTCGTTTGCACACCCGGAAAACGAAAGGACAAATTTTTCATGCTTATGATTTCCAATTCAAACGCTCCCTCCCCTCAACAATTAACGGAAATGCCACAAGTACAATCATGCATGCAAACAAGATCCAATCAAGGGCATATAGATGAAGCGTACCAAGCGCCGGATAAATAATTATTTTTCCGTAGCCTAGTGCTCCTCCTCCCATGCAAAAAGCCATTAATATACTTAGTACCATAAGCCATCCCTTATCACGCTTTGTCATTTTATACGGTACGTATGGGCTCCTTTTCCCTAAGCCATAGCCTCTTGCTTTCATTGAGTCTGCCGTTTCAATCGCCTCTTCCAATGACCATGTCAGTAAAATCTGCATGATCACCATGCCATTCTTTGCACGCTCTTTTATATTGCCTGACGCAATCGTCATCCCCTTTATACGCTGTACATCATTGATTTCACCAAGACGTCTTTTCAATAAAGGAACGAATCTGATAGCCAACATCACTAAAAAGGCAGTTTTAGGAAGAAGTTTTGAGAAGACAAAAAGAAACTTATTCCCATTTAGTATCAAATTAAAAGAAATGAATATAAGCAAAATCGTCACTAACGATAATGCCATGACAATACCGTATACTGTCGCTTCGAGTGTCACTTGTTTTCCACGGAAGTAAAAGAAAACATGAGTCCCTCTGGAATTTAAAAATGGATTCAACACTATCATTAACGCACTTATTCCAATCAACATTGGTAGCCACTGTTTCATCGTCTTCCCATGATCATGCGCAATATTAGCCATAACTACTAACAAACATATGGTACCTAAAAAAACTGGATGATTAAAAAACATCGCAAGAACGCCGACACTAACATAATAGAAAAATACTACAAATGGATGATAGCCGGAAAATCCATTCTCCAATATATTCACCCCTTTAAAGTGAAAAACCGACATCGCGTCTGTTGAACACAAGTCGGTTTCCAACCGTCATTCATCTTCGAAATGGCTTCAAACTGGCATTCAAGTCTTCTCCAAGGTTTGTCGTATACAACCACTCAACTTGATCCCCCGACTGAAGTTTTACAGCTCCTGCTCCGCGGTCGGGGAAAATTCCATTCACACGATACATCCAACCACTTCCTTGACCACGGTCAAATTCATACACATTAGCAATTCCTTCGATATATGCCGTAGCGCCTTGGCCTCCACGGTAATCCAACTGAATTTTATTTTGCTTGGTGATATTTATTAGTGCTTTTAATACCGTATCACCATCATCGATCTCCATTGTCGTTGGAAGTAAAGGAACCTCCTCGTTTGAGATGACAATGGAAATGGTGATTTCATTGGATATCGGTTCGGGTTTTTCTTCATTCTTCTCCAATTGGGTTTTACTTTCCTCAGTTGGAGGTTCAGAAGATGGCGCTTCTGTTACCGGGGATTTTGGTTGCTTGACGGCTGAATTAGCTTCTTTATCACTTGTAGATTTAACTGTCTTCTTTTTATCTTCCACAACGATACTTTCGGGAGCCTTTTCCTTCTCTTTCGGTACATTCTGTTTTGCTAACATTTGTTTTTCTTTTTCAACCGAGCGTTCCTTTTCATCCTCAGTCTTGTTCTCTGAAGGTGTTAGTTCCTTCATATCTGTACCTTGTTCTACTGGAATTTCTTCCGATTGATCCTCTAACTGCACTTCTTCCTTTTGTTTATCTACCGATTCCAATCCTGTCGGTTTTTGTAAGGAAGATACACAGCCGCCTAATAAAAGCAAGATGTATAGTAAAAAGGATGCCATTATATAGTTGTTGTGTTTTTTCATTTAGCGCTCTCCCCTACACTTCTCGTCCATATAACAAACAATCCAGCCCCCCTTTTTGGGGGACTAGATTGTTTACCGAACCGCCTTTACTTTTTGGCGTTATTCATCGCGCGGTGTAAGAACACTGCAAATTCAGCACGTGTAACGGATGATCCTGGTTTAAAAGCACCATCATTTGTACCAACTGTAATGCCGTTTTGGAATAGGATTTCCACATCGCTACGATGTGCATCGGACACTAAATTGAGGTCATTCAAGTTAACAACTGCATCCGTCCCTTTTAAATTGAAAGCGCGGACAAGTATGGAAGCCATCTGTTGACGGGTTAGTACATCCGAACCGCCAAACACTGTACCAGTACCGTCTCCTTTAAAGATGTTAGCAGCTTTTGTTGCCTGGGCAGCTTCGTAAAACGCACTTGATTTAGGGACATCTTTAAACGGAACCATTGTCTTTGGAATATCTAAATTCAATGCTCTCATTAATAATATTGCAGATTGTCCACGGGTTACCGCCTCACCTGGTTTAAACATACCATTTGGGTAGCCCTTAATGATTTCTGCTTCAACTAATTTATGAATCTCTTCTTGTCCAAAAGAATTCAACGCTACATCTTTAAATGAAACAGTTGGTTTACTAATTGCCACATCTGTCATTACGTAAAGACCTTTTTTCCCTTCATTGAAACGGTCTATGGCAATTAAGGCAAGTAATCCTTGTTGAGTTGCCAAATAATTGCTTTCGTCACCAATTGTGTGTGAAATGCCACCATCTTTATTGATAAATGATTGAAGTGCCGTACGTAAATCGCCTTTGTCTTTTGTAAAACGCTTGTCGTCCAAGTCGATACCAAGGCTTGTAAGAGCAATAATGACCTGTGAAATGCTCTCACTATTTACCGTGCCTGCCGATTCAAATCCGCCAGTAGCCTGTTGTTGTCGGGAAAGCCAATTCAATGCTTTATCAGTTGCAAGTTTTACTTCTTTTTTATCTTGATAGTTCGCTAATGCTTGAAGTGCCATGGCAGTTATATCAATATCACTGCTTGCACCGCTGGCAAGCGGAAAACCGCCATCTTCTTTTTGCTGTTCAAGAAGCCAATTTAGCAATTTCTCTCGCGTCCAAAGTGCATCTGCAGGAATTTCATATTTCTTTGCATCTAATGCAAGCAAAGCAAAAACGACTCCATTTACGCCTTGACTTGTCATCCGTGCATTAGAATAGATTTTCTCGATGAAGTTGTATCCGGCAATATTCTTTGGATCTTTACCAATTGCAGTTACCGCTAAGGCAATGCGCTCATAATCTGTAACTTTTCTAAATTCGCCTTTATTCTCTTTCACATAATCGATCAACGATGTATAATACGACTCGCTAACGTTGTTATTCGAACGTGCAAGCGCAAGAACATCCCAATCATTGAAGTCATCGTAAATAGTGAAATCACGATTTTTATTGATCCACTTTACTGCCTCTTCAATCGATTTACGAGTTACGGTATCTTCCTTTTTAGGTGTCTCAGGTATTACCACCGGACCCGGTGCATAACTCGAACCCAAATCTTTTCCAAGATCCGTTGTGTACTGCCAACGAATAACATCGCCATTCTTCAGCGTATAATTCCCTGCACTATAATCTGGGAATGTTCCGTTAACGGAATACATCCAGCCACTTAACGGGCCATTATCAAACTCTCCTAATCCATCTATGGATTTAACATAGAGTTCCGCACCTGACCCTGTATACTCGATTGAGATTCCTTTTTCATCAACCAATCTTTTTAATAACGTAAAGGCAGTATCACCACTTTGAAGCATAATGCTCAACGGTGTAATAATATCCCCTTGCCCTATCGATCGTTTCTCTACGGATAGTGTAACAACGTCTTCTGAAGGTGGTGGTAAGGAAGGTTCCTCTTCAATGATAATCTTTTTTGATTGGCGCAAAAGCCTTGGATAGCTGCCTTCAATATCTTTTGTTACTTTTATTTCGTATGATCCGACTTTCGCCTTTTCACCAGGAATGCGGACAATTCCATTTTCATCTGTCTTAAACGTTTCACCATTGAAAGTGACATCGGCATTTTTAATCTTTGTTTTAACATTTTCTTCTTTTACATCGAAGTACTCATCGATAACATTGTATGTCGATTCAACTGTAATCAGGATATCTTCATTTTCAATTAGTTGGGGTGCAATCGTCACTGTCGGACGGAGTGTAAGGTCTTCCACATCTTCAATATAACCTTCGTAAATATCACCCACGTTACCATAAAACCATACAATTGTATCGCCATCTTTTAATACATAATCTCCCGCACCAACATTGGGATACTCGCTATTGACCATGTACTGCCAACCATCCCATGTACCGAATGTTGCTTGTTCTTCATCATTTATCGATGCAATATAATCGCCATATGCATCGTAAGAAACACCTGCTTCGTCAAGTGCCTGAGTTGTTGCTTCAAAAGCCGTTGCATCTTTGTTGAATGTCTTAATAGTCATTGTTTGTTCAGGATAAAGCGTGTCGTTTATCCCTTCAATTCGCATCGTAACAGTCGTTGTTCTGTCCAATACATTCTTACGGTATTCTTTTAAACCAACAAAAATCGATTCCTTTTTATCAACAGTAGCTAAAGCAAGCAATGCTTGTTCCGTAGCCATTCCAATAGCACCGGCCATGTTTTTCTGCCACCAGAAGGAACCATCATCTTGCTGATACGTTTCGATGAATTGCTCAACTACATTTTCGCCATCTTTTGACCACTTTTCGCTATACAAATCTTCACCGACTGCAGCAAGTCCCATTAAAGCAGCGGCTATACTATTCGCATTCGCACCCCAGCCATCGGAAATTTCGCCCTTCTCCTTGAAACCTTTGTTAACGGTCTCAACCGACAATTCAATTGCAGTTTTTACATCTTGACGATCATTCATATACGGTGCTAAGGCTGTTAAGACCCAACCATTAGAGTCCACCCCGCCAAAAGTGCCATTTTTTTGTTGCGATAATAAAAATTCAATATGTTTTTCCCGATTATAATCGGCTTCCATGAGGTCAAGAGCAATCATCGCCCACGGTTCACCCCAAATGGTAAAGAACGAACCATTCTCTTTTTGCTTATCAATCAAATCCTGAACAACATCGCGCTTACCAAATTGATGTGGATCTTTACCTAACAAGATTGAACCGATAATCGCTCCAGCATCCTCATTTGATGTTCCATTCTTGTTATCAATTCCTTTGGACCAATAAGAAGAAGACTCCCAAGGTGAACCATTCTCTTTCCAAGGAACATCGTTCTTTAAATCGGTATCTGCCCCCCATAGTGCAGAGAAAAACCAATAATCACTGTGAGAGGAGCTTTTCGAGAAGTCAGGTAAGTTGCCGTAATAGTACTCCTTTGTCTTATGTATGGATTGCTTCACTTTTTCATCTGTCGAAATCGCTGTATCATCTGATTCCGACGGTACCTCTGTAGTTGACTCAACAGTCTCATCTGTCAATTCGTTAAGTAATTCTGTCGACCCATCGTTTCCAGCAGCAACTATTTGCATTGGAGACAACAGTGAACCAACCATTATGAATACCAAAAATAACGGGAACAAGCCTTTCAATTTCAAATTTAATTTATTCAAATCATCGCACTCCCAATTAAAATTATTTTGTAGACAAATCCCTTACCTCAAACCCTCCCTATTCACAAATAAAAACCCTTACCTCCGAGAACAGAAGTAAGGGCTCATGTATGGTAGTTAATAGATTGACAGACTACAAATCAAATAAACACTACACAATGCCACCTTTTTCCCGGAAGGTATTTCGCATTTATATCTTGGCAAGTCTCCTGACTCATGGGCTTGTATCGTCACCTCTGCCTTCCCAGTTTTTCAACCAGTGGCTATTATAGAAGTCACTTCCCATTTACAGTGGCCGGACCGTTTAGGATTTTCACCTAATTCCTTTTTAAGCTTTACAATTGATATGTAAAGCACCAAAATATACTCTATTCAGTTATTTGAAACCATATTCATTGTAAAGTAGTTTAGTAGTTTGTGCAATGGATTTCAAAAAAACAGCGCAAGATCAATAGATCCGCGCTGATAACTTCTATTCACTTCGAATCTGCCCGATATAAAAACAATGCCATTTCACCACGGGTGATGGCCGCGTCTGTTCCAAACTTATCAGCAGATTTACCTTGGGTAATATTGTTTTTCATCAAAGCCTTAACCGCTTCTGCATAGCGTGATGAAACATCCGCGAAAGGAAGCTTCACTCCATCGCCTGATAATTCATATGCCCGTTGGATCAACAACGCCATTTCACCGCGGGTCATCGTGTCATTCGCACCAAAATGAGTCGCGGACTTTCCGTTCACGATGTTTTCCCGCTTCAAGGCATTCACCGCGCCCCATGCTCTTTTTGGCACATCAATGTACGAAGACTGGTGCACATCTGACGTATCCAAATTCAAAATCTTTGCAAGCCAAATCGCAGCATCCACCCGCTTAATCCGATCTTTCACTCCGAACTCTGTCGTGGACAATCCGTTGGTGACTTCCTTGTCTGCCAAATAGGTGACAGCAGGTGTATAGATGCCTGACATGTCCTTGAAAGCGGGTTGGGCTCTAAGCGACATTGTATATACACCAGTCAACCGGGTAACTTGTGCACTTGGAATAAAGTAATACGTTCCTTTTTTCAGCTCAACTGTTTGGGAAGACTTCGCCGTTTTTCCAAAGGTTTTACTATCATTATAATAGGATGCATAATGGACATTTTCCTGCATCAACGTATAGTCACTGAATTCCGAAGCGTAGTCAATCGTTAGAATACCGTTATACTTCATCTCGATTTTGTAGTAATCCACCTTATCTGTAATGCTTAAAAAGCCGATATGGGTCTTATTGTCATTGAGCGTAATCAGGTTTGCCGATGCCCTACTATTATTCGGTTCAATTTCCTCATTGTTGGCGGGGAAAAAGGAAACGCTCATTTCATACACACCGTGAGCATAATAATCCTTTTTTTGAATATAATATACCCCCGCTTCCAGATCAGCATACGCTTTTTTATCGGATTGAATGGTGTTTTTAGGAAGGCTTTGTCCTTCAGAGTCAAATAAATCGAAATCCCCCCATGCCGATTCAATCTCCATTATCAATCTACCTGGTTCATTCAATTCAACCTTGTACGTGTCGACACGATCGTTATAGCTAAGGAATCCCCGAATCCGCGCTCCGTTCACTTGGATTGGCATCGCCTCCGCAAATGTCTGATTCGGTTCAATTTCGTTATTCGCAGCCGGGGTAAAGTCGACCCGCACTTCATGCTTGCCGTAATCCTCAGTTCGCGCCCCTACAGTTAATGTATAAACCCCTGCTTCGACATTCAACTCTTCTGTTAAGGAAGATGGATTTTCGGGAAGGCTATTGTACAAGTCCATATAGTAGCCCATCATCTGATTATTCTCGTCCAAAAGTCTTAATCTCGCCATGGGATAGTATGATTTGGCGGAAACTGTCAATTTACCTGCTTCCGGAACCGTCAAAGTATAACGTTTTTCGGGAGATTGTTCAGAGTTGCTTCCTGTTACGGTCGTTTCAAGTGGCAGTATTGTATCTGCATGCACAATTGCAGGCATCGGAATTGCCGTCAAAAGCAGTACAAGAGATAGTGTTAAGATTTTGATGGTTTTCATGTCGTTTTCCTCATTCTATTATTCTTTTAGATCCGCACGGTACAAAAACAACGCCATTTCCCCGCGGGTGATAGCCGTGTCTGTTCCGAACGCGCTCTCTGACTTCCCTTGCGTAATCCCGTTTTTCAACAATGACTTAACAGCTTCTTCATAGCGCCATGATACATCCTTAAAAGGAAGTGCCACGCCATCCCCTGATAATCGATAGGCTCTTTGAAGCAATAAGGCCATCTCGCCGCGGGTCATCGTATCATTTGCCCCGAAATGGGTTGGTGTTTTTCCGTTTGCAATGTTTTCCCGCTTCAACGCATTCACTGCGCCCCATCCTCTTTTTGGCACATCCATATACGAAGTTTGGTGTGCATCTGAAGTATCCAAGTTCAAGATCTTCGCAAGCCAAATTGCTGCGTCCACCCGCTTAATGCGGTCATTGACGCCAAATTCACTAGCTGAGATGCCGTTCGTTACATCTTTTTTCGCCAAGTACGTGACAGCTTCTGAATATCTATTAGTTACATCCTTAAATGCGGGCTCCACCTTGAAGGACATCGTATATACGCCGCCCTCCCGGTAGTCCGTTGTTTTAGGAATAAAATAATAGATTCCTCTTTTAAGCTCTAATCTTTTCGACGATTTTTCCGGTTTTCCTACTTCACCACGACTTGTATGCAAGAAGCCGGAGGAATTCCCCTTTTCATCCATCCATTCATACCCACTGAATTCAGATGAAAAATCAATCGTCAAATAGCCGTCATACTTCATTTCAATTCGATAGTAATCAGCCATATCCGAATAACTTAAGAAGCCGGTATGGGTTCTATTGTCAGTGATTTGAAGCGGTATTGTTGTTCCCCGACTATTATTCGGTTCAACCTCTTCATTGTTAGCAGGGAAAAACGAGACGTCCATTTCATAAATAGGTGGGTAGGAAAAGCTGTTGCCATTCATACGGATATAATAAGTACCTGCTTCTAAATCCATATGGGATTTCGAAAGTATCGGAAGTCCTTCGTAGTCACTCAAATATTTCCGATAAACCTCATTCTCTTTTGAATCGTATAAGTAAAGGCTTCCCCGTCCTAACTCCGAGTCAATATCAATTATCAATCTACCGGGTTCATCCAATTCGACTTTATAATAGTCGTCACGATCAGCCAAGCTCAAAAACCCTCTGATTTTATCCCCATTCACTTGTATCGGCATCGCCTCACTGAATGTATTATTCGGTTCGGTTTCATTATTATTCGCGGGATCAAAAGAGGCGATTACATTATAATCACCAAAACTTGTTTTATTGTAATCTTTTACTAATAAAGTATATACACCTAATTCAAGATGATAAACTTTTTTTAATGTAGTCGGGTTTTCCGGACGTCCGTGAAAAACCGCTTCAAAATGATCTATTGTCTGGCCATTAGCACCTTGAAGCCCCGTGTACGCAGCGCTAAAATAAACATTCATAGTAATCGTCAATGTTCCTGCTGTTGCAACGTTAATCGTGTAGGTATCTAAAGATTTTTGTTCAGTAATGGCCCCTGTAAGGGATGTATCAAAAGGCAGTGTTGTATCCGCATTGGCAACCGATATTCCCATAACGCCAGATAAAAACAGTAATAGAGTGATGACTAAGATGCTGATATTCTTCAAGTTGTTTTTCCTCTTCCTACCAAGTTATTTTTCTTTAATAGACTTACTTTTTATATTATATAACACCATTTTCGTTTAGCAATATAGTTCTCAAAATATTAGTGAGTCCGCATTATTTATTCAGCAAAAGGGTATTCTACTCAGTCAGGAGGGTGAGTAACATGAAACCATTTTGTCCGGAAAGTTGGCCGGAAGATCCAACACCAGCGAGCGAAATCGATTGCCAAGATTGTGGGCTATATAAACAAGGGACACGTATGGTGTGGGGAGAAGGGAATCCTTGTGCACCAATTATGGTGATTTTAGACAATCCCGGAGCGAGGGAAGACCGCGAAGGAAATACATACGTGTGCGGCACGCGCCAGACATTGCAACAAGCCATTCATGAGGTAGGTTTGGATAAAGACCAGATTTACGTTACATACATTTTAAAGAGAAGGCCAATTAAAAAATATGATAAAGAAGAAACAAGGGCAATCTGCAAGCATCGCCATTTGGATCAACAGCTTAAACTTCAAAACCCACAGCTCATCTTATGCTTGGGGAATGTCGCAGTTCAGTCCTTCTTTGAAAATGCAGAGGTTGAAGTCAAGGGCTTGCGGGGTAGTTGGCATGAGGTGAAAGGCTATCAAACAGCCGTCGCCTATCATCCGCTTGCAGTTAGGCGCAGACCGAATTTGTATAAGTTGTTTTTGGAAGACTTATCTTTTGTGAAATCCCGAATCCATGAATGAAATCATGTTATCATCAATATTGAGAAAACTTGTGAGTCTATAACAAATCCTATTGGTTGAGGAAGGTGAACCATGCCAACCATCAGACACGAAATCCATATTAACGCACCGATCCATATCTGTTTTGACCTTGCCAGAGATGTGGATGTCCACACAGAAACAACAGCCAAGACAAAAGAAAAGGCTATTGATGGCGTTACGACGGGATTGATGGAAAACGGCGATACAGTTACTTGGGAAGCCGTTCATTTTGGAATAAAACAAAGACTAACTGCAAAGATCATAGATATGAATAAACCATATGATTTCACTGATGTCATGTTGAAAGGCGCATTTCATTCTTTTATACATATACATGAATTCATCGAAAGCGGGAGCGGAACGATTATGAAAGATACTTTTTCTTATAAATCCCCTCTTGGCTTTTTAGGAATAATAGCAGACAAGCTATTTTTGGAGAAATACATGAAGAGGTTTATTGTAAATCGTGCGTATGAACTGAAGCGGATAGCAGAAAACCGTTAAGTACATCAAATCAAATAAACTTGACCATATTAAGAATGTAAATATGATATGGGAGGTTTTCTTAATGAAACAAGGTGCACACAGCAATTTATATTCCAATCCAAAAACACCGGGGAATCGACGGGAAGTAAAAGAAGAGATTTCAATGGAATTGGCCGAGCTTGGCAATTTGAAGCCGAAGCATGAGCCGATGACGCAGAATGATCGGCAGAAGTCGGAGAAAGATAAATATTATTGAACTATAATTGACAATCCTGCGGGAAGGTTATTCCCGCGGGATTTATAGAAATCAATCAATCCGTTTTTACTCTGCATACATAAACCATTGAAACACTTTCCGCATGTAATTCATTCTCTTCCCAATCGCCATAGACATGCACAATTTCAAAACCATTTGCTGCGATTAGACGTTCCATTTCTTGTGGGAATGAATAACGGAGAGAAATGCCATCCTGCTCCTCTGCTATTAACGTACTATCTTGATAAATTCTCCGATGCGTCTGGCAATTCAATATCTGAGTCAAATGATTATACACATCACGATGGCTTTCAATCACCTGGTTACCGTTTTTATCGATGTACTTATCCTCATACTCATCAACAACGGCGAGCTCCTTAAATATCGGATTCCGCGTATCAAAAATGAAGATGCCTCCATTTATCAGGTGCTTGCGAACAGATTGAAATAAACCGTCTTGTACTTCATTCGTTAGAAAATGTTGAAAGGAATTTCCTGTCATAAAAGCGAGTGAACTTTTCACCAGCAAGTTCATTTCCGTGCAATCTTGTTGTACAAACTCAATTGCTATCCCTTGCTCTTCAGCTTTTTGTCTCGCTCTTTCCAACATACCTTCGTGCAAGTCAACACCTATCATTTGGAATCCACGCTGCGCCAACGGAATCGTCAATCTGCCCGTTCCGCAAGCTAATTCAATTATGGGATTATCATCGTTAGCCCATTTTAGAATGATGCCTAAATCCTTTTGATACTCATCATATAAGTGATCGTACATTTCAGGATCATCATATTTTTCAAGGTTATTTTTAAATATATCTTGGTTCATTCATTTCCTCCCAATATACTGCTTTTAAGCATTTGGTTTTTTGCGGGGTCATCCCTCACAACAACCAACTTATTCAAATAAGGTCGCAGAATCCCGTCCAACTCTTCACGCTTTCCTTCAAACTGCTTTGTCCAATTAAACATATTCCTTAGCATTTGAAAGTCCGGTTTATACGCACATTCTTCTACACCAATAACCTGCTTCATATGCCTGCTCAAAATCCGGACTTTTCGTTTCCATAAAGGCGGATCCAGCCAAATGATGATGTCAGCCAAGTCCAAAAGGAGATGATAGGACGGGCGGTATACACCTTCTGCAATCCAGCACCCTTTTGCATTCATTTGATGAATGACTTGAACTTGTTCGTCGGGCGTTCGCTTCACGCGATTGCCATCCACGGTATGGTAAACGACCGCATCCAATTCTACAAAGGGCAAACCTATTTGCTTGGACAATTCCTTCGCGTAAGTCGTTTTTCCACTTGCAACGATTCCCATGATGAAGATTTTCATTTCTCCTCAACCCCGTTTTCGCTTTTCATCCCATTTCATTGCTTCCCTTTCAATCTCTAATGTTAGTTGCTCTTTTCCTTTAATATATGATTCAATATCATACGGAAACTGTTGCGCTAACTTCTCTTTCAAATCCCCATAAACCCTTGCTTTCTCTGGATGCGCGTGAAGGTAGTCACGAAATGCAAGATGTCGATCGATTTCCGATGAACCTTCTCCGTAAATATGGACATGATGTGTTCGCTCATTTCCGCCTTTTTGGAAATAGCAGCGCCCTAAAATGCCATTTTCGCCTCTCGCTTCGTACCCGTTAACCGTCATACTTGCGTTATACTGATCAATTCGTGAAATATCCTTCACGACGGGCATAATGTCGATGATTGGCTTTGCTGACAACCCAGGTACCGATGTGCTGCCGATATGGTGAATTTCGATTATTTCTCTCCCAATTATCTTCCTTAAAAGAGCTGCCTCCCTTTCAAAGTCAGTGCTCCAACTCTCGGAAAAAGGCATCACTTCCACTTTCCGCATAATGCAACTCTCCTCCCC
The DNA here is from genome assembly GCF_037963765.1 of Sporosarcina sp. FSL W8-0480. GTDB lineage: Bacteria > Bacillota > Bacilli > Bacillales_A > Planococcaceae > Sporosarcina. Next base: position 182,176 of record NZ_CP150166.1, read on the forward strand.
AAAGAAAAGGGCTAACAGATTACATACTTGTTAGCCCCGTAATTGTCTTGTACTTACTTTACCGAAGTACGCAACAATTTCTTAATAACCCGAATTTGCCCCCTGTGATTCAATTCATCTTCCATTACATGAAACCATTTGAAGTATTTATTCATCGGCTGCCCTCCCCAGTATGGAGCTTGTTCGAATAGCCATGAATCAGGCAATTTCCCGAATGTGTCTAACGTCTTCTTTCTCGTTTGTTCAAGCTCTTCGAGGTAGTATTCAATAGGATTGCCTTTAATCTGTTCCCTGGCCGCTTCGCCAAGTTCCAGTGCCGGGTTCAAGATTTCGATATCCTCTTCCGTGAAGTCACGGTTTTCAAATGTCTCGATTTGATATGCTTTTTCAATCGCCACCATATGGCTTAACAGCATGCCGATGGAATTGGCTTCATCGTTAATGAGGAAATCCAATTCTTCCACCGTTAAATCTTTCACTTCCGCCAAAGTTGTCGCCCTTGTATAGTTCATCATGGAAGCCAATTTACTAAACTCCAAGCTCAAGCCGTTTTTTTGATCGATTAAAAATAATCCTTGATTCCCCATTATAAATCCCCCCGTTTAAATCCAGCTCTATAATCGTTTATTTTAGATTCTAACTTCTTTTGTAAACCATGAATCCACTCCGGATTATTTCTGTCTTTGTGAACATCTAACGTACGAAATAGACCCGTAAATGTAATCAGGTTATGAAGCCGTAAAAACATGGGAATTTCACTGATTTCACTTTCTGTCAGGTTCCTTTTACTTCGGTAACCATCAAGAAACAGCTGAAATGACTTGTTCGAGAAATCCACTTTCCCTATAAATAAATCCCGTAAGGCAAATGCGATATCGGCTACATACCAATTTCCCATACTGCTTTCGAAATCGATAATTTGGACATTGTCGCCATCCCAAATCAAGTTATCAAGTTCAAAGTCAAAATGGATGATTCCATAATTGTCTTGATTGATTTCCAATGTTGATAACCATGTTTTTATTGTTTCAAGTTCCCTTTGAGCCAAGCTTTCATTTTGAGGCAAAATGCTATCCAACTCCGCAAATTGTTGAACATAATTAATCAACGTACTGTGCTTTTTTAAAAACTGCTTTGAGCAATTATGGAGATTTCCCAAAGCTTCTCCCCATAAGTAAAATTGCCTTTCCAATAGTTCTTCAATTTCGTATTGCGCTCCGGGTAGAAGATTGAATACCACAGCCTGGAAAACACCCAAATCACTCTTCGCTTCCTCAACCATATTCCCATTCTTCGATCGTTCAGGTATGTTCACGCTAACCCCATTCACTGATAGGAAAGATAAAAACGAAACTTCCTCCATCAACTTCTTTCGATTACCATTTGGTGTTACCCGTAAAATATATTTCTCTCCGTTTCTTTCAAATACAAAAACGAAATTACTGCTTGCCCTCAAAAATCGGACCGAATCCTGTTCAAATCCCCAGTTTTCTAACAGACTGTGCACAATGGCCTCGCTTCCACCCGACTCAAGAAAATCTCTCATAATGGACAACTTCATCATCATTACTCTTCCCCCTACTATTGCGAGAACAAAGATGTCAGGATAACGAGTCCATTCCCGGTATTCCACGGATGAAAAAAAGACTATCGATCAACGATAGTCTTGGATGAATAAAAGTCATATTTCATCAGCAAAGGAAGGTACATGAATGGACATCGTGAATCTTATTGTTCTCATATGAATTTTAAACCAACTCATGATATCACCTTCCCTTTTGCACAAATTTCCCAACTACTTGAATTCTACTCTAAATTCCGATTATGGTAAATGCATTTTTCAAAATTTATTCATACTCCATCAATTTCCGTTTCCAATACACCCACGCCTTCAAATACTCCTCCAAATCATGCGGATGCGCTTTTTTACAAATACCGATTCGTGTATATAACTGAAAAACAACTTCTTCGATTAATCGTTGCGTATCCATCCGCACGTTTTTTAATAAAGCAAATTAATCAAGTAATGTCTCCATATCCAAATCATCCGGCGAATATCATTTTTTTTATTTGCCTAAAATTAAATTCATATAAATTATCCGAAAGTAAAAACTCTTTTAATTGAGAATGATAATCATTCGTGGTATAGTATGTAGTAATGAAACATTTAATGATGTGAGGGGGATTATAGTGCAAATATATTGGACGAAAATAAATAAGATTATTGAAGAAACGCCTGAGGTCAAAACATATCTATTGGAATGTCCGGAAGGTCTTACTTGGGAAGAAGGAGCCCACATCCACTTGGCCCTAAAAGGATTCAATGCTGGGGATAAACCAAACCGCAGTTTGATTCGCCATATGTCAATTTCTACTCTGCCGCAATCGAATACAATCGGCATTACCACACGCATTAAAGAACAATGTTCCGAGTTCAAATCAACACTGCGTAATCACAAAGTCGGTGACGAGGTTGCTGTATTCAAGATCCATTCTAATGTACCCCTAAAAAGAGTAGATAAAAATGTGTACTTGCTGTCTTCAGGTGTCGGCTTGGCGACGTTCAGACCGCTTGTACTTGATTATCTTGACCGCGCCGACGGGGTAAATCAAATGCATTCACTAAACATCGATTCATCAAAGGACTTCTTATTCCCTGATGTTTTTGAATCTGCACCTGACAAGAAGTTCACATCCCAGTTCGTCGATAACCGCAAAGACTACTATGATGAAGTTATAAATCTCGCTGCGGACAAAGATGGACTCTTCTATATTGTCGGCAGTGATGAATTCCTTGTACAAAACATTGAAGTACTGCGTGAGCAAGGCATCAAGCCCGAACAAATTATGCTCGATAAGCGCGAAAAACAACTTCCTGAGTTTTTATCCTTTGAATTGACGGTATAAGTTAGTATTAATTGATAAACACAAAAAGCGCAATTCCATGACATGGGTGCGCTTTTTTTGCCTATTCAGGGAAAGATATCTTCAGCTATGAAGCAACCATTTGACTGCTTCCAAAAGATTTTCAGCAATATAATCTGGCTCTACTTCAGCCCATGAATGTCGATATTGGGTTAATGACCCTTTACCCCACCCAGTCAGAACAAGGATTTTCTTTGCGCCGACTGCGTGAGCCGCTAACATATCAGTCGACCCAACATCGCCGATGAATGCCACATTCGTTAAATCTAATCCATGTTTTTCCGCTGCCTCCTGAAGCATTCCCGGGCTTGGTTTACGGCATTCGCATCCTTCCGTGGAGCCGTGAGGGCATATGAAGGCGTCGTCAAAGCCAAATGCCTCGAATTCATCAAGAAAGTCCTCAATGCTTGCCTCCCCTTTGCTGATCCTGTGCTGATTTGTACAGGCTTACCAGCCAAACGCATACACGCGGGGCTTTTCTAATAACCACCAACACGTCAACTTGCGCAAAATGCTTTTGACAATTAAAAGATCTTCCGTATATGCAAAAAACGCTGATTCCCCAAAAGGAATCAGCGCACGTTTTAAACCAATATCATCCAAAGAATCATTGTGACAACAATTGTCGTAACCCCTTGTAGTAATGTCGCCATTGTTTGTGCTTTGTACGCATCCGTCACTTTCATTCCACTGAATTCCGTGACGACCCAGAAGAAGCTGTCGTTGACATGGCTCACAGTCATTGCTCCCGCACCTACTGCCATGACGACAAGTGCCAATGGAATCGCCCCTTCGATACCCATTGCCGGAAGCAATGGAGCTACCAGTGTGGATGTGATAACCAAGGCAGCAGTTGATGAACCTTGTGCCGTTTTCAAAGCTGCTGCAATGAAGAACGGAACAAGTAGGAAGAATGCGCCGCCTGCTAATGCATCGAAATTCATTCCTCCGATCAGGTCAGCTACACCTGAATTCGAGATGACTTTTCCGAAAGCACCACCCGCACCAGTGATTAGCAAAATTGGCGCCGCTTCTTTCAGACCTTCCCCTATCCACTTCGTTAATGTCTCTTCATTCAATTTCGGTAGAAGCAGGAATGCTGCAAGAACGCCAAATAACAAGGCAACTGTAGGTGACCCTAAGAATTGTAGGAAGTTCCTAAAACCGCTTTCTGCCATTGTCAACTTCGCAACGGAGCCGATACCGATAAGGACGATTGGCAATACGATCGGAAGGAATGCTTTAAATGTTGAAGGCATTTGGCCAAAAGACTTAACGATTTCATCATAATCAAGGCCATTATTTTCTTCATCATCTTCTGGTACGGAAATTTTAGTTCCGACCTTCACCGCCCATAAATATCCGACAACAACTGCTGGAATAGCAACAATTAGACCGATCAGAATAATCGTACCAAGAAAACCTTCCGCTCCAATATTACCAGCCGCAGCAATCGGACCTGGTGTCGGTGGAACTAATGTATGGGTTGCATAAAGTCCAGTCGCAAGCGCAACCGCCATTGAAGCAATTGCAACTTTCGCACGTTTAGCCAATGCCTTCTTCAAGCTGGATAGAATAATAAAACCTGAATCACAGAAAACCGGAATTGAAACGATATATCCAATAATGGACATCGCCAGTTGAGGACGCTTCTCCCCAATTAGGCGCAACACGACTTCCGCCATTCTGTACGCAGCACCGGACTTTTCCAAAATTACGCCGATGATCGTACCCGCAACAATGACGAGCCCGATTCCTTTCATTAATCCACCGAAGCCTTCGTTCACATTTTCAACGACAGTCAATAGCGGCATGCCAGACGTGATTCCAACGAAAAATGCACCAGCCAATAAAGATAAAAACGGGTGAACCTTGAATACTGCCGTAAGTACTACAATTAGAACTACACTTAGAACGATCATTGTAACTAACATTCCCTACACCCCTTTTTCTGTAATGAACTCCATTACTTTTTTTGTTTTCTTGCGCAAATGGTCCCGGGCATTCGCTATTGCGTCTTCCACGGATATTTTTTCATCCATGATGGCGTGAACTTGCGTAAACAACGGTGTCAATGCATCGCGACTTTCTTCATCCACAACCCCTGAAATAAGAATGACGGGCAACGCTATCCGATGCGCCACTTTCGCAATACCAAATGGCGTTTTACCAGAAAGCGTTTGCAAATCGGTTTTTCCTTCACCAGTAATTATCAAATCCGCATCTTTCACATGTTGTTCAAAATCAATTGCTTCAAGAACAACTTCAATCCCTTGCCGCATTTCACAGTTGAAGAATGCTTGGAACGCACCACCCGCTCCTCCGGCTGCACCTGCTCCTGCCTTCGAATGAAGGGAGATTCCAGTTTCTCTTTCAATTACGTCTGCGAATCTGTGTAGATTCTGGTCAAGTTGCTCCACATCTACCGGAGTCGCCCCCTTCTGTGGACCAAAAACAGCCGATGCCCCAACATGTCCTACAAACGGATTTTTCACATCACTTGCGACCAAAAATTCACTATGCGCAATGCGTTCATCCCAATTCCCGCTGTCTATTGAGCAAATATGCTCGAGTCCGCCTCCCCCTTTTGGCAGTTCGATCCCGTCTTTATTCAATAAACGAATACCAAGTGCTTGGAGGATTCCTGCGCCACCGTCATTCGTTGCGCTTCCACCAAGGCCAATGATGAATTTACGAAAACCGTTGTCCAATGCATGGGCGATCAATTCACCGGTTCCGTAAGTTGATGCGATAATCGGATTCTTTTCATTTTCCTTCAGTCTCATAATTCCTGAAGCTTCCGCAATTTCAATCGCACATGTCTTGCCGTCCCCAAGAACTCCATATGACGCTCGAATAGGTCTGCCAAGTGGGTCTTCAACCAGTACGGACACATATCTCCCATTAGTAGCATCAACCAAACTTCTCATCGTACCTTCGCCACCATCTGCCGCTGGCAACAGAACCGTCCTTATATCCGGATTGACGTCGCGTATACCTGCAGCCATCGCCTCAGCAGCTTCAATTGCTGATAAACTTCCTTTGAATGAATCGGGTGCTAAAATCACCTTCATGGGAAGCACCTCCAAGTTAGAAATAAAACGCTTGCATTTAATTATATGTTTTGAAAACAAAAATACATTATAATTGATGTATAAATTTCGTGTTATAATACAGATGTTTTTTATACAAGGAGTTGAGTTTTTGATAACGAAGAAATTAGCGGAGGAAATCGTGGAACAAACGATGGTCCGATTGAAATGGAATTTGAATGTAATGGATACAAATGGAATGATTTTGGCTTCAGGGGAAAAAGAACGCATTGACCGAATCCATGAAGGGGCCGCGCATGTTGTCAGAACAAGGCAGACACTTTGGATCAATGATGAGAATATCGCAGACTGGCATGGTACAAAACCCGGTGTGAATATGCCCATATATTTTAAGGACAAACTAATCGGCGTCATAGGAGTAACAGGCGACCCTGAAGAATTAAAGGATATCGCAACGCTTGTCCAATTGGCGACTGAGATGATGGTTCACCAGGCAATGATTACATCAGAGGCCGAATGGAAACGAAAGATAAAAGAGCTCGTTTTTGAGGAATTAGTCGACGGCGGCCCGCTTCCACCGATTGTCATCGACAGGCTTGCCTTATTGGAATTCAACATGACAGGCCCTTATTTAACTTTGTTAGTGCAAACGAAAAATTTGCCTGCTTCCCCGCAGCGATTGATTGAGACGATGGAAGAGCAGTTCAATAGGAATACTGCTTTGATTGGTCTATCGAAATTGCACGAGCTGTTCATCGTTTTATCCGATGTGAATTTATCCGTTCTTGAAAGGAAACTACAGAAAATCCATAGCTTATTCCAAAAGGATTCTACTGTTCGAATTGGAGTCGGTTTGCCTGTTGAAAACCTTGAAGGCATTGCCCATTCATATGAAACGGCGAAGTCAGCTATTCAATATGGACATTCAGCTGTTACAATCAATTACTATGATGATATCGAACTCATTGCCCTTTTGAAAAGTTCATCATCCAAGTTAAGTAAACGCTTTGTCGGACGGATTTTAGATGGTTTGAATGAGCAGCTTATTGAAACGTTGGTGGCATTTTTTGAACATGACCAAGCGATTGGCGAAACAGCGGAAGCCTTGGATATCCATCGCCACACATTGACATATCGGTTGAAGAAAGTGAAGGAGTTGACCACATTTGACCCGACACGGTTTAGGGATGCAGTATTGTTTCGGATTGCGTTGTTGGTGAGGAATTCATAAGGTGGTTATCACCGACTTTATAATCGCAAAAAAACAAAAAAACCTCGATTTTTTCAATCAACGAGGTTTTCATTTTACTAACTGTTCCATAACAACTAAAAAAACACCTGTTAGAAAAAGTGCAACATATCCGATGCAAATTCTCGGGAAAAGCCTTTTATTCAACTCTTCCAAGGGGTCTTGTGAGGCAGAAGATTTACAAAAGATTTTCAAAACAAATTACCCTTCCAAAGCCTCTTGAACCGCCTCGGGATTGAATCCCAAAATCCATTTGCCGTTCAGCTTTGTTTGAGGAACGCCTCTTTGGCCAGTTTCCTCAACAAGCTTTTGCTTCTCTTCATCTGTTGTTAAAAGAACTTCTTCAAATTCAATGTTTTGTTCAGTCAAATAGTTTTTCATCATCGTGCAGTAAGGGCATGTAGTTGTTGAATAAACCGTTGCAACATTTGTCATTTTGTTTCCCCTCCTTTTACATGTATAGTATACCCCATTCCAAATGAACAAAATAGTTCGAAGTTTGCAAGATATGTTATCTTTAAATGTAACCATTTATGGAGGTGCTTTAAATTGAAAGTAATTCCTATCGGCATTTGGGGCGGCTATCCAAAAGCAAATAGCGCTACGTCCTCATTTTTAATCGAACATGATGGGTTTCATTGCCTCTTTGACTGCGGCAGCGGCGTCCTTTCTTCATTGCAAAATATCATTCCTCTTGAGAAGTTGGATGCGGTCGCCATCAGTCATTATCATGCAGATCATATTGCGGATATTGGGAGCTTGCAATTCAGCCGGATCATCAACTACTATCTCGGGAAACCTGCTCCCCCGTTACCAATTTACGGCCATGACCAAGATGAAGAGAATTTTAGTAAACTGTCTTATAAAGAGCAGACGGTAGGCGTTCCAATCCATGAAAATGACGTTATTAAAATTGGACCTTTTGACGTCTCATTCTGCGAAACGACACATCCGGTTTATTGCTTGGCTATGAAATTCACGGTTAACGGGCGTTCCGTCACGTTGACTGCTGATACTGAGTGGCGAGATGAACTTGTTGAATTTGCTCGTGATACAGATCTGTTGATCAGCGAAGCGAACTTATACGAAGAGCATTTGGGCAAATCTCCGGGACATATGGCGGGGAGCGAAGCGGGCAAGTTGGCGAAAATGGCGGGCGTGAGAGGTTTGTTGTTGACGCATTTGCCGTTGCATGGCGATCCGACAGAGATATTACATGCTGCGTCTAAAGTGTATGATGGGCCGGCGGAGTTGGCGGTTGTCGGGAAGGTGTATGAAGTTTGATTTTGATGGAGTGAGCGTTATGCGTGAGTTTGCGGGTTTATGCGTGAATTCCGTGGTTTATGCGTGAGTTCGCGTGTTTATACGTAAATTCCGCGATTTATGCGTATTTGGGATAATTTATGCGTGGATATTAGTATCTTCGTTATTCTTAGATGTCAAAAACAGTATCCCAATAAAAAAAGCGGACAGTATGGCAGCTGTCCGCTTCGTTTTTATGATTGTTGACGATAATTTAGCTATCTCTCAGTCGTCGTCTCTTTCAAATGAAAGGATGGCACCGGAATAGGCATGGATTTCCAACTCGTATTCGATATTGCCGTCTTGCATTTCAATCTCGTATTTATAGTCGTCTAATTCAAAATCAGTCACTACACCGCTTGCATGTTTATTTGCAATGGCGAGTACTTGGTCTTTTGACAATCTACCCTTATTTTCCGAACGCTTCTTTTGCTGGTCAGCTGACGATGCGACGGCCTTTTTTTCAGACGTAGGTTGGACTACTTTAAGTGACTGTTCGGCATTCGTCTTCACGCTCTGCTTCTCATCGGTTTGGACATATTTTTTATCATCATCATCTTTTTCAAACTTGATGATTTTACCACTGACCGCATCCACTTCTACATCATATTCAAATTTTTCATCATGAAGTTCGATATCATAATAGTAGCGATTGTCGTCTCTTTCAAGCTCGACTTCAGTTACAACCCCGTCGACTTTTTGTAGTGCGACCTCTTTTGCTTTCTTTAATGTGATCAACTGATTTTTGGCTGCCTCCAAGCTTGAAACTGAATCATCCGCCAATGCGACGCCACCAATAGCTAAAACCCCTGCTAATGCAGGAACCAACATCCATTTTTTCATCTTCTGTTCTCCTCCTTTTTCTTGTTATCTTCATAATACCCTTTGAAAATTAGAGTATCTTGAGAGGAACATTAGAATTTGATGAGAACGGAATTCCTAAAATTAGTCATCCCAAGTGACCGTCAGTACTTTTCCGGAAATCGCATGAATTTGATACGTAACTTCATCCAAATCATCTTCAGTATCAATGTCGATTTGGACTAAATAATATCCGCCCTCAGTCGTTTTGACGAATTCGACATCATCCACTTCACCGATCATTCCTGATGGCAATTGCGACATTCCTATGTTTGCTGCCTGTTTTTCTGAAATAAGCACTGTTTTTTGCTCGTTCGCGGGAGTAGATGGTTTACTTTTTGGTTTTGGCTTTTGTTGGGACGAGCTTGAAGTATTTCCCTCAGGTGATTGTCCGGTTTCCGAAGCGGCTTTCTCTGGTGGCGTCACTCTTTCTTCGGGGGTCTGTTTTTTATCATTATTTACGACAGCACCTGATTGAGTTGTTTCTTTCGTCTGAATGAGTGAGAGAACCTTCCCTGTTTCCGCTTCAACTTTCACCTCGTATTCCGAACCGTCCCTCACTACTTTCGCGTTATAGAACGAGCCATCCAAAACGACGTTACTTACTTCTCCTTTATAAATCTCTTCTAATTGTGAATGTATCTCCTGTATCGTTAATGTTTCCGCTTTCGTTAGCTTTCCTGATGTGTATAGCTGGCCGGCAATGACAATAATAATTGTCAAAACAATTGGGATGAACCAAGGCTTTTTTAATATATCCATATAAAAAATCCTCCTTTCCTTCATCTTAACAAGCCAACATTAAAATTCACTGAGAGCCTTCCCTTTTTTTCGGAATGAAAACCCGGATGACAGAGCCCATGTCGACTACACTTTCAATCGTCATTGTTGCGCCTAACCCTTCCGCAATCTCCTTCGCTATAGAAAGTCCCAAGCCGGTACCACCTGTCTTCCGACTTCTATCTGAATCCACCCTGTAGAACCGATCGAAAATATGCGGTAAATCTTTCTGTGGGATTCCCTTGCCATAATCCTTCACGGACACTTCCACATCGTTTTCCCGCTCGGTAATGGTTGCGACAATTTCCCGCTCACTATATTTCCTTGCGTTATCAAGGAGTATAAATAATAATTGCTTCACAAACTTTCCGTCCGTTTCAACAATTGATTCGCCCTCGGCTTCGATGATAATTTCTCTTCCATATGCTTGGCGCAGTGGCTTCACAACGCCTTCTAACAATCGATTCAGATTGACATCCGTAAATTCAAATGTTTGTGCTTCGCTACTTTTTGCCAAATCCAACATTTGTGCGATCATGTCTTTCATTCTCTTAGTTTCCGAAATGACGGCATTCAATGCTTCATCCACTACTTCTCGATTATCGAAGCCGCGTCTCATCAACAACCTTGTATAGCTTTCGATGACTGTCAGCGGCGTTTTTAATTCATGAGAGGCGTTTGAAACAAACTGCTCCTGTTTCCTGAAATTCTGTTCAAGCTGCTCCATCATTTCATTGAACATCCGCTCCATTTGCGCAAGCTCGTCTTTACCGTTCTCATTGCCGGTCATTTTTTCATATGTTCCGGACTGCCTGTTTAGATTCATTGCTGTGATGAGCTTTTCGATCGGCTGGGTGACAATCTTTCCTAATGTCATACTGGATAAAATGATGGGAAGCATTGCAAATATCGTTACTCCGGTCAGTACATATTTCAACACCCTCATATTGGCCTCGACGTCTGTTAGCAATTGTGTCATTTGCAACGTGACGACTTCCCCAGTCGGCCAGATAATTGGAGTGGCTATGGATATCGATTCAGTTCCATTAAACGCACCAATTAAGTATGACTGCTCGGGCTTAACCTGTTCATTGATCTTCCCTAAACCTTCTACAGATTGGACATTGATAAGTGATTTGTTCTCACTGTCGACAATTGAAATCGCACCATTGGGAGGAACGAACGCACGCAAAAGGATACCAGCATCCTTTTCCGTTTCCAAATCGCTCAACGCTGCGGTCAGTTCCTTTGAATGGCCAACCAATTGCTGGTATTCCGTATTATGAGACATCCTCTCGAAAAGGAAATAAATGACGAGATTCGCTAAAACGAGAATTATGAACATCAATAATGTAGAAAACACATGGATTTTTTGTTTTAATTTCATAAAGAAGTTTCCTTCAATGCATAGCCTACCCCGCGCACAGTTTGAATGAGAGAAGGCTCATCCGGATGATCAATCTTCTTCCGAACATAGCGGATGTAGACATCGACCACATTCGTGTCGCCGTAATAGTCAAAGCCCCACACCGCATCAAGCAGCTGCTCGCGCGAAAGCACTTGATTTGGATGGCGAATCAAGTGAAGCAGTAGATCATATTCCCTTGGCGTCAAATCAATTAACTTTCCATTTCGCTTCACTTCACGCGACTGTTCTTGAACGGATAAATCTGCGAATTCATGGAGGAACTCGTCTTTGACAGGGATTTCCACTTTCTTCTGAGATGTTCGAATAGCTGATCGGATACGTGCAAGTAGTTCGTCAATTTCGAATGGCTTCGTCACATAATCATTGGCCCCTAAGTCAAGTCCAGTCACCTTATCTTCAACATCGCTTTTTGCTGTCATTAATATTACAGGTGTCCCACATCTCGTCGCTCTAATCCTTCTCAGCACATCCAGGCCGTTCATCCCAGGCAGCATTAAATCGAGCAATACAAGATCCCAATCGCTCTCACGGAATTTAATAAGGCCATCCGTGCCGGTATAGGCTATGTCGACTGAATATCCTTCGAACTCAAGTTCCAATTGTAGAACTCGTGCGATACTTTCTTCGTCTTCAACAATCAATATATGTTCACCCACACGAATCACCGCCTTTTTTCCCCATTCTAACAGATGACCTATCACTCAACTATTAATATGAAAAAACGACCCCATGTAAAGGGTCGTTTCGTTTCATTATAAAAATACAATTGCAGCAAGTACGATTGCCAAGAAAATCCGATATAAAGCAAACGGTACAAGCTTCACTTTTGAAATTAATTTCAAGAAGAATCGGATTGAAATGAGCGAGAATACAAATGCGCTAATAAATCCGACGACGTAAAATGAAATATAATCCATCGACATGTATTCCCAGTTTTTCAACACAGAAACAAGACTTGCACCCGCCATGATCGGAACTGCCATGATGAACGTGAAATCAGCAGCTGTCCTATGGTTCATCCCAAAGAGCACACCGCCCGAAATCGTTGCACCGGACCGCGAAAAACCTGGCCATAACGACAAACATTGAACAAGGCCGACAGTGAACGCCTGACGGTATGTGATTTGATCCAAAGATTGGACTTTTGGTCGCTTAGGACCGAATTTGTCCGCAACAATCATGAGGATCGCCCCTGCGACAAGCGCGAAAATCACTGTTTTGACGCCAAATAAATGATCATCGATAAAGTCTTTGAACGCAAAACCTAAAACAACAGCTGGCAGCATGCCGACGATGACATGCAATAGGTTAAACCTTTTGGTCATCTTTTTCCCATCTACTTTATAAAGCCCAACCAAGCTAAGCAATCTTTTCCAAAATACGACGACAACTGCTAAAATCGATCCAAGTTGAATAACGATTTTAAATGTGTTGGCAGGATATTTACCTAAAAACTCTTCCGTTTTCAACCACATATCATCCACGATGATGAGATGGCCCGTCGAGGATACCGGAGCAAACTCGGTCATCCCCTCTACAAAACCAAGTATTAATGCCTTAATCAGATCAAATAATTCCATAAATTCCTTAAGCCCTCTTTCTGCGGAAGCGAATGTATCCAATAAAACTCGCTAAACCACTAATTCCCAACACTACATAGACAATCATTGAATAGACATCCATATAGTGGATGATTGATTCCCAATTTTCTCCGACTTTAAATCCTATTGTAACAAGAATTGCATTCCAAATGAAGCTTCCAATTGTGGTTAGCAAAATAAAAAACGGGAAGTTCATATGCGACATACCTGCCGGAACGGAAATAAGGCTACGTACAAGAGGAACGAGACGACAGAAAAAAACTGTCCACGGTCCGTATTTATCAAACCAGCCTTCTGCCCGACGCAGATCCTTTTTCGTCAAGCGAAGATAGCGGCCATGCTTCTCGACAATCCTTTCCATTCTTTCCACATCGACTAACAGCCCGATACTGTAAAGAACCATCGCACCAACGACAGAACCGATTGTCGCTGCGATGATGACGCCCGTTTTCGTCATTGTTGTAAAACCAGTCATGAACCCACTGAACGTCAAAATAATTTCAGACGGGATTGGAGGGAAAATATTTTCCACTAACAATAAAAAAAAGACGCCGAAATAACCATTCTCCCCAATAAATTCCGTTATCCAATTTTCCATGCGACACTTCCTTGTTCAGGCTAATTAGTTCAATTTAGCTTTTTCTATTGTGCGACGCCTAAAATCAGGACGGCTACTTGCCCTCCGAAGTTTCGAAACGCTTCATAAATTGTACGTCCTTGGACAACTGATTATGAGTAATTGTGGATATTAGAGGATAACAGCAAGTTATTCACCGTTTTATGTGGATAATACGGTTGATATGTTGATAATTTCTGAAAAGTTGGTACTTTGAGGAAAAAACTATCCACATGTTAGTAATTCGGAATAAAAAAAGCCCTACCATTGTGAATAATTTCATGGCGGGCTTGTTGATTATATTTGATTAAACCTTAATTTATCAAAGTTCATCGATATTCTTATAGGTACAATTATAATAGAAGAAACTTTTAGTTAGGTGTAAAAATTATTATTAAAAACCAATTGTTCTTCTTGCAGACCGGTCATGACGGATAGTGAATTTCACGGTTTCCTCTTTATTCACAGGTACATGTACAGGAAGCAAGATTTTATCGCGCTTTTTATTCCACTTATGCGACGACTCATCCACTGTCCACAAGTGTCCGGGAATCTGCTGACGAATTACCGCTTCTATTGGCGTTTCTTTCGTATTGCAAATTGTATATTCATACTCCGTGTACTCATAGCCGCCTTCTTTATATTTTCCGGACTTTTTACTATTTACTTTTATGTCGCACGCCTCACCGGATTTTAATCGAATCTTTTCGCCAGCCTCCGTATGTTTAATGCGATATTCTCCGATAAATTCTGCACTTCCGTCCTGCGGACTCGTTCGGTACATCTTAAAAACACCCGCTGGCAATGGAAATCCAAGACCATTTTCCACCGTATTGTCAAATTCAATGAAAATATCCGGATTTGATGTCTGTTCGTTTATCTCATAAACCATTCGTGCTTGCGATTTTGTTGACGAAAGAAGGCGTAGTTGTTTCTGTTGACGATCTTCCAAGTTAATCTGCTTCGGGAAAGTGTATGTGTGAAAGTCTGAAAACGCATCTGCAGTCGATTTTTCATTCTTGGATAACTCTTTACTTTTCTCTTCAGTTTCATTTCCGGCCTTGCTTAGCTTCCCTGAAATGAGACGAAGTTTTGTGTCGTTGAAAGTGACACCGGAATAATTTTTCATCGTCAGCCAGCCCGAAAGGTCAAATTGGTCACCATGTAAAGAGATGACATAATCCGCCTTCCACGAGACGCCGCCCGTCAGGTAGGATACACACACTTCCTCACTTCTTTGCTCTTCGACCTGCCATACCAGCGTCGGTTCTATATGATTCCCACCTTCGATTTCCGGAAATCGAATTTCACCTCTTGGATTGATGATGAGCTCATTCGTTTCAACATCTTGCACGACTATCGGTCCATTTGCACGTAAAAGTGTGTACTTGCGATCCGCTTTTGAATAGGGGTCTTTCATGATTAATTGACGACCAAGATATCTCTCATAAATCCTTAATTCATCCATCAAATCATACTCATAGACAAGCTCCGATACGTCGGCCCCTTCTACGATAACGGAATCCTTGTCGAGCCTTTTAGACACACCAATAAAATGAACCCAATCATTTTTTTGAACCTGAGGAATTGGACGAGTGTCTTTCACAAGCGCAAAACCATCACTGTATACGGTCAGGGAACAGGATGTAATAGTAGATTTTGGAATTTGAATTGGCATAATTGAACCTCCTAGTTGAATGCTCATTTCTGTAAACTCTCCAATAAGTACGCTCAATATACGCTATTCCCTGTTATGGTGGAATTAAAGCCAATGGAGTGAAAATTTTATCACCGACACGCCAGCTTTAATCAGCTCCAATGGCTTTTTCACCGAATCTCGGGAGTTTACCACCACTCACCCAATAATATAGCGGGTTTTTCCATTTAAATAGCCACCCGCAGCAGCGGGTGGCTTCATTCCTCACACTTTCATCACATGCCCTTTTATAATCCCATATTCTTAGCGATAATCATTTTCATAATTTCATTCGTCCCGGCGTAAATTGACGCAACCGGGATATCACGATACCTTCTTGCAATCTTGTATTCTTCCATATATCCATAGCCCCCGTGAAGCTGCATACATTCTGCAGATATTTCGCGCGCCGTCTCGGTTATCCAATACTTTGCCATGGATACTTTCGTTACGACGTCCTTTCCTGCTATATGGTCCTCAATGAGAGATTCAAGAAATGTCTTTCCCAGTTCAACTTTCGTCGCGATTTCAGCAAGCTTGAACTGCGTATTTTGGAATGAACCGACCGGTTTCCCGAATGCCTCACGTGATTTCACATAATCGAGTGTCATTTGAAGCATATCTTCGGAAGCCGTCTGCGCGGCAAACGCAACAACCAATCTTTCCTGCTGAAGCTTTTCCATTAGATAGCTGAAGCCCTTCCCCTCTTCGCCGATCAAATTGGCAAAGGGAACTCGACAATCTTCAAAATATAATTCGGCGGTATCCTGTGAGTGCATGCCGACCTTGTCAAGCTTCCTTCCTTTTGTAAATCCGGGTGTCCCCTCTTCAATCATCAGTAAACTGATTCCCCGATGTTTCGGCTCAGCCTGCGGATTCGTTTTAACAACGACGAGGAACAGGTTCCCATTCACGCCATTTGTAATAAATGTTTTTTGGCCATTTACAATATAATGATCGCCGTCCTTGATGGCGGTTGTCTGGATATTAGCAAGATCCGAACCCGTCCCCGGTTCCGTCATCGCTACACCGGTTATCCAATCCGCCGATATGCAACCCGGCAACCATCGTTTCTTCTGCTCCTCCGACCCGAAAGATTCAATATAGGGAACGACGATATCATTATGTAAACCGACACCTGTCAACCCCGCCCCGATACGTTCCATTTCTTCGCCGATGATGACTCCATAGCTAAAGTCGAGCCCGAGGCCCCCGTATTGTTCCTCCACTTGTGGACAAAGGAAACCCATTTCGCCAAGCCTTCGCCAAAAACTGATAGGAACGAGTCGGTTCTTTTCCCATTCATCGTAATACGGAGCCGCCTCTTTCAGTAGGAATTTCCGAAGCGTCTCCCTGAACAAGACATGTTCATCCGTTTCAAATCGATAGCGCGCCATTGAACACCCCTCCTCTTATTTCGCCTGCATCCGAATGGCTCCGTCCAGTCTGATTACTTCGCCATTCAACAACGGATTCGTGAAGATGCTTTCCACCAATTTTGCATACTCATCTGGACGACCAAGTCGTTTGGGGAATAATGTCATTTCCACCAGTGCATGTTGGGCAGGTTCAGGTAGGCCTGCGAATAAAGGCGTCTCGACAAGACCCGGTGCAATCGTCATTACACGGATACCAGATGACGCAAATTCCCTTGCAATCGGCAATGTCATTCCAACGACACCGCCTTTTGATGCACTGTATGCCGCTTGCCCGATTTGTCCTTCGAATGCCGCAACAGAAGCTGTGTTGACGATTACTCCGCGCTCTCCATCCTCATTCGGTTCATTTTCCATCATGGCTGCTGCCGCAATCCGGATTACATTGAACGTTCCTACTAAATTCACTTGGATGACCTGTTCAAAACGTTCAAGCGCCATCGGTCCACCTTTCGACACCACTTTCCCTGGCGTCGCAATCCCTGCACAATTCACGACCGCGTTCACTTTTCCAAATGTGGAAACCGCCTCAGCTACATTTCGTTCAACCTCGCTCGAACTTGCTACATTTGTTTTAAGGAATAAAACAGAGTCCTTCCCCAACTCCCCGACCAAAGCTTGACCCCGTTCTTCATTCAGATCAAAAATGGCAACCTTTCCGCCGTTAGATACGATTCTTCTTGTTGTCGCCTCCCCTAAACCCGAAGCTCCACCCGTAACAATTGCCACAGTATCTTTCATTTCCATTTGTACATCCCCCTTTTACAAACGTTCGATAATCGTTGCGTTCGCCATTCCCATTCCTTCGCAAATCGCAAGCAATCCGTACTTCCCGCCCGTCCGATGAAGTTCATTCACCAAGGATACAAGTAACTTTGTCCCGGTTGCTCCAAGTGGATGGCCAAGTGCAATCGCACCGCCGTTCGGATTGAGTTTTTCAGGATTCGCACCCGTTTCCTTGAGCCATGCAAGCGGTACAGGAGCAAATGCTTCATTCACTTCGTAAACGTCCATATCTTCTATAGAAAGGTTGGCTTTCTCTAACACTTTTTTCGTTGCTTCTATTGGCCCCGTTAGCATCAATGTCGGGTCAGATCCGACAACCGTACGAGCGACAATCCGGGCAAGCGGCTTAATACCATGCTCTTCCGCCTTCTCTTTCGACATGAGCAAGACCGCCGAAGCTCCATCACTCATTTGACTGGCGTTCCCTGCAGTAATGACGCCATTTTCGTCGAATACTGTCTTCAGTCCAGCGAGCACTTCGGGTGTGGAATCTGGACGCGGACCTTCATCTTTCGCTACGGTATCAACAACACCATCGGCGCGATTCACAACAACCGGCACAATTTCGGCTTCGAATTTACCTTCTACAATAGCCCGTATTGCTTTTTGATGGCTTTCATACGAAAAATGATCAAGCTCCTCACGGGATAGTCCCCATTTTTCAGCGATTCGTTCTGCGGAAAGTCCTTGGTTGATGATTTCATGTTTTTCGGTAAGCCTTGAGCTTGGCTTTACGTTTGCGATAGTTGAAAGCATCGGCACCCTCGTCATGCTTTCAACTCCACCTGCAATGACGATTTCCATATCCCCCGACGCAATTGCCTGAGAAGCGAAATGTACAGCTTGTTGACTTGACCCGCATTGTCGGTCGATTGTTACACCCGGCACATGAACCGGGAATCCGGCAATCAATGCTGCGGTTCTCGCGATATTCCCTCCCTGTTCTCCCGTTTGGGTGACACATCCTAAAATGACGTCTTCTACTTCACTTTTATCGATTTTTGCTCTATTCATTAATTCTTCAAGGACGACTGCAGCGAGTTCGTCTGGCCGGTAGTCCGAAAAACCGCCTTTCCTTCTCGCAACTGCAGTCCTTACACCTTCTATAATTACAACTTCTCTCAAACCTACACCCCATTCTCTGAATAGATTGATAGTTCGTATAGTTATAGGTTACAGGAAGTCTCCATCAATTTCCACCGCGTAATTTGTTGGTCTATATAGAGAATCAGTCTCAGGTCGTAGATGAATATCCGCATTACGCCCGTTTGGACGAGTCGAAATCGATTGTATGATGTAGATACAACGAAAGGAGGAACAACAAAATGAAAAAATTTGGTCTGGCGATACTTGGCATTGTGGCAGCTATCGTTGTTCTTGCAAACTTAGGGTCGATTTTAGGGTTGGCGATTTCCGCATTGATCGCTTTTGCGGGGGTTCATTATTACAGGAAGACTGATTCCACGTTCCTGAAACTATTCTGGGGAACTGTGCTCGTTATCGGCTTGGTGACTGCTGTTACAAATATTCCAGCGTTCATCGGCATCATCGCTTTCCTTGGCGTCTACTATGTGTGGCGCAATTGGAATGATAAGAAAAACGATAATGTAATCGATGCAAAGTATTCCGATGATCCATTCGTCAATTTCGAACGCCAATGGGATGAAATTACAAAATAAGGAGGAAGCTATTATGAATACATTATGGAACAGGATTAAATACACGGTGCAAGCTGATTTACATTCAATGTTAGACAAGAAGGAATCGAAAAACCCAATTGCAATGTTGAACCAGTACGTTAAGGAAGCAGAGAAGCAAACGGAATCGGTTGGAAAGCTTTTGGAACGCCAGGGGAAATTGAAGGTAGCGCTTGAAAAGGAATATGCAGAAGCGAAAACAATGTTGGATAAACGCCGCAACCAGTTGGCGCTTGCGGAGTCAATAGGCGAGGAAGATCTTGTTGCATTTGCACAGGATGAGGTGCAAGCTTACGAAACACGCGCTGCTGAGCTAACGAATAGCATAACTGATTCAGCGAAGGAATTGGTTGCGTTAGAGCGGAAGTTCGAGGAAATGAAACATAAAGTGAAAGACATGAAAGTGCGCCAACTCCAATTGATGGGGAAAGAAAACGTCACACGTGCCCATCGCCGAATGGATCAATTCATCTCACCAGAAAATGGTGACAAACAAGTTTCTAGTGTTGAGGAAATGAATTCCTATATCGAAAACCTTGGCGGAAAAATTAATCATGAGTTCGAATCTTCCTCAATGGAGCGTAGATTGGAATTACTTGAGAAAAATGCTACAACAAAAGCGGAAATTGTGTAAACTATAGACAATGGGAAGGTACCTACCTTCCCTCTTTCATCTGACATCAAGAAGGGGGAATTAAAATGAAGAAGCTTGAAACGAACAAGGTGATATTTTGGATTGCCGCATTTCTATGTCTTATTTTTGTAGAGACTACATTTCTGTCAAACGGTAATTTCATCTTCCTCCTTCTTGGTGCCGGATTTATTTATTACGGCTTTAAAAAGCGTTCGAAATGGATGACTTTTTTAGGCATCTTTTTCATAATAATGGCGTTGATGACGTTGTGGAGTTTGCGAATGTTGCTGTTCACTGCGTTCGTCTATGTTTTATACCATCTATGGAAAGGAGTTCCGGCGGAGCAAATTATGCGTCCGTTGAAAGAATTCAAACAGGCGACGCCGAACGGCATATGGAAAAACAAATGGTTTTCAACTCAAACTTCCCCCTTTTCATCTTATGAATGGGAAGACATCCAGATTCAAGGCTTCTTCGGAGATATTCATGTAGACGTTACGGATACAGTCCTGCCAAAAGGGACATCATTCATTTCCATCCGACAAGGTTTCGGTAGGATTAAGATTGACTTGCCTTATGAAATTCCAGTGCGCATCCATTACAACACATTGTTCGGAGAGGCGCGGATCCTTGACCTTAGTCCGAAACGTATGCTCAATGAGACACTTCATTTCAAAGATGGCTATGAAGGAGAAATCGGGGATCGTGCAGAGCTGATCATCTCCCTTGCGACGTGGATTGGTGATATTGAGGTGGTGCGGAAATGAAGAATCTGTTCGGACGCAGCCTCTCATTAACCTTAATCTTCATCGCCATTACGGCACTTTATTTCTATCTAATCATCGACCTTCCGTTGGGTGAGGTCGGATTTCTCTTTTATGAAATCCAGTATGCGAACGTTCCGTTAGGTGCCTGGATTATTATCACATGCATAGCGCTTAGTAGTTGGATTGCCATCTGGATGGGAAGCATTGGCCGGTCGAAGGAAAAAGCGTTTGAGCAACAACTGACGGGATTGATTCAAAGTGAAGAACCGGTAAAAATCAGTAAAAAGTTTTCACCTAAGATTGATAGAACGCTTGAGGACGTCTCCAATATTTTGATAACGCAGCGTAAAAGCTTACAGCGCATAACCGATGAACGGGCAGAAGCACAAGATAAATTAATACAAGAGCAGATTGTCCAGGAACGTCAGCGTCTTGCCCGGGAACTGCATGATTCCGTTTCTCAGCAGCTTTTTGCTGCATCGATGCTTATGTCCGCGATTAATGAGCAGGAGCATGAAAAGTCGATAGCGAAGCCACTTTTACAGGTGGAACGCATGGTGCAGCAGGCACAACTTGAGATGCGGGCGTTATTACTTCATTTGCGACCAGCTGCCTTAAATGATAAATCACTCGCTGAAGGACTTGAGGAACTATTAGTCGAATTAAAAGAAAAGGTTTCGTTCGACATCCGATACCGATTGGAAGAGGTGTCGCTATCGAAGGGCGCAGAGGATCATTTATTCCGCATTGCGCAAGAAACGTTGTCGAATACATTGCGTCACGCACAGGCGACGGAAGTCGATGTCCTTTTCGTTGAACGGGATGGATTGGCCATTTTCCGTGTTCAGGATAATGGCGTCGGGTTCCAGGAAACCGATAGTAAAGGCGGTTCTTACGGCTTGCAAAACGTAAAAGAGCGGGCGATTGAAATCGGTGGTACTTGTAAAATTGTTTCTGTACCTTCACAAGGTACGATTGTCGAAGTAAAATTGCCTACGAAAAAGGGGGATGAGTTGGGTGATTCGGATTCTATTAGCGGATGATCATGAAATGGTGAGAATAGGCGTTTCCGCTTATTTACAGACGCAACCAGATATGGAAGTCGTCGACGAGGCGGTCAATGGAAAAGAGGCCGTGGAAAAAGCTCTTGAGTTAAGGCCTGATATCATTTTAATGGATATGGTGATGCCGGAAATGAACGGCGCTGAGGCGACTGCGGCGATCATCAAGCAATGGCCAGAAGCGAAAATCGTTATTGTCACCAGTTTCTTGGATGACGATAAAGTATACCCCGCCCTCGAAGCTGGGGCAATTAGCTACATATTGAAGACATCCAATGCAAAACGAATTGCCGAAGCCATCCGTGACACTTTGAAGGGCCAGACCGTTTTGGAGCCAGAAGTGACATCGAAAATGATGCAGAAAATGAGGACCGGCAATTCGCATCGGTTGCATGATGATTTGACAGAGCGGGAGTTAGAGATTCTTCTTTTACTCGCAAAAGGCAAAACGAATCAGGAGATTGCGGATGAGCTGTTTATTGCATTGAAAACCGTGAAGACGCATGTGAGTAATTTATTGTCGAAACTTGAAGTTCAGGATCGGACACAGGCGGTTATTTATGCGTTTAAGAATGATTTGGTGGAATGAGTTAAGCTGCTTGCCATGAAATTGGCAAGCAGCTTTTTTATAATTACTTATCAGGATTATTTCCACGGTTCGGATCATAAGGGTACTCTTCACCCGGATCCGTCGTATTGTATCCGTCCGTTTGATTGAAACGTGTTGGATCATTTTCTTCAAAGGCATCAGATGTGTTTGAATCGGCTGGATCAGACAATGGAAGTTCATCTGAAAAAGTTTGACCCGTACGTGGTTCATAGTCTTGTTTAGTCGGATATCCATTGTTCCCAACTGGAGGGACATGGTCCTCTTTAGTCGTTTCATCCACGGCACGCTGTGCTTTATTCGCAGACCTCTTAGCCTCGCGCTTCATCTCACTCTTCTCCTGCTCCCATTTCTCTTTCGACACATCCGCCTCTTGCAAACTACCTTCCATTTTCGTCAAATATCGGGAGGCATGTTCACGTCCGCCTAAACCGAATGCGAGCCCGAATGCGAGTGCAGCACCTCCAAGAATGAGGATGAATGCCGCATTGATGATGGCTGGCGCAATACCTAACTGGCTCAACGCCATGAAGAACGCGAACGCCAAAATCGCATATTTCGCTACATATCGCAAAACATGTGGCGACCCTGATTTCGTTGTGAGGATGCTTCCGACAAATTTCTCAGATAGGTTCGCTAACCAGAATCCGATCGCCAAGATGACGACTGCCGCAACGACCATCGGCAAGTATGCGAAAATACCAGTTGCTAATGTCACCATGAACGTCAAGTTCAGTAGCTGTAGTGCTTCAACAACGAACAGTAAGATGACGATCACTTGAACAATCGTTCCAATGATTTGGGAGAATGAAGGCGTTGTTGCTTTAGAGCGTACACCCATCTTCCCGAAAATCGAGTTGATCCCCAAATTATCGAGTAACGAAATGACGATACCCTTTACCCATTTCGCCAAATAAATTCCGACAAGTACAAGTACAATGGCGACAGCAATTTTCGGCAGCATTGTCATAATGTCATTTAACATGGCGATTGCCGGTTGCGAAATACCTTCCAAATCCAGTACTTCAAGTGCGGAAATCGTTACAGGGATCATAATCAGAACAAAAACGATTGTGCCGACAATGCCCGAAATACTTGTTGATTTCCCTTGTCCTGAAGAAAGCTTTAACTTATGCGAGAACCGGTCGACGCCAACCGACTCAAGCAGCTTCGTAACAATCGTTCGGATGATTTTTGCGACCACCCAGCCAACTGCGAAGATTAACGCTGCTCCGACAAGTTTCGGAATGAAATTCATGAAGCTTGAAAGCATTCCCTCGAATGGACCACTAATTCCGCTTAGACCGAGGGCGTGCAATACAGCTGGTACGAAGAGCAACAATACTACGTAAAATGCAATGTTCGCTGCAGTTTCGACCCATTTCGACTTATCGATTTCATCAGGGGATGCCCCTACCTTCGAGACATATTTGTTTAGCTTCATCTTGCCTCCGAGTGCCAAAATTACCTTTTTGACAATCAATGCAAGAACCCACGCAAGTAGCAAGATTAGCCCAGCTTTCAAGATGCTGAGAACCGCCCCGCCAATTCCCGAATACATCGTCATGAAAGGCGAAGCGATCATGGATGCATTCATGATGTTAAAGAAAAGAAGGAAAGCAAGTAAGAGGATTCCAAAGAAAACTACTTTACTGATGATCTTCTCGACATTCCATTTTCCGTCTTTAACATCTAATCGTTCATTGACTCTCGATTTCTTCAATCGTTTGCTGACTGCGTTCTCGACCGCTTTTGCTATGAAGAAGCCGATGAGCAATACGACTAAACCGAGAATCAATTCCGGCAGATAGCTAAGCATGTTTGTAAAATACATATCTCTGTACATTCCGCGTCCTCCAATCAATTAGGTAATCTATTAGTGACTATTCCTATTAATGGGGAGGAGTAAACCTATTAGTCTATAGAAGGCTTGAGCGCGGGGAACAAATTTTATTCAAATAAAAAACAGGCGAAGGAAAACACTATACTCCCCCCGCCTGCCCTATTCATTTTCAATCCTCTTCCAAATCCAAACGATTCTTCTTGAACATCTTCGACAAGATTTCATAAACAATCGGCACAACAATCAGCGTCAGCAATGTTGAACTGATCAAACCGCCGATTACTGTGATTCCCAATCCTTTTGAAATCAAACCGCCGCCTGCTCCATTCCCGATTGCCAATGGAATGAGGGCACCGATTGTCGCGATTGCCGTCATAAGGATCGGACGTAAACGTGTTGCGCCCGCTTCAAGTACAGCTTCACGCATTTTCAAACCAGTACGTTCCATCCGGATGATTCGGTCCACGAGTACGATTGCGTTCGTGACCACGATACCGATCAACATCAAGAGACCCATCATGACCGGAACGGAAATCGTTTCACCCGCAATCAGCAATCCAACAAACGATCCGATGACCGCAAACGGAAGCGAGAATAGAATCGCAAACGGCGCGACACCTTCACGGAATGTGACGACTAAGATGAAGTAGACAATCGCGACCGCAGCAATCATTGCAATACCAAGCTGAGTGAATGCCTCTTCCATGTCAGCCGCAACACCAGCCGTATCGACAGACACGCCTTTCGGCAACTTCTGCTTATCGATTGCTTTATCAACTTCAGACGTTGCTTTAGAAACATCTGCGTCAACTAACTTACCTGTTACAGAAGCATAGAACTGACCTTTGCTTCGGGAAAGCGTATTGAACGTAGATCCTTTTTCAACTTCTACTAAATCTGAAAGCTTCATCGTAGTTCCTAATGCAGTAGGAATCTCAGTTGCCATTAATTCATCAATCGATTTCGGTTGTTCTGCTGCCTTCTGCTTCACGACAACTTCCAACTCATTACGATCTTTACCGATTGTCGTTACGACTTCTTGCGTTCTTGATGGACTAAGCATCATGATGATTTGCCCTGTCGTCAATCCGTATTGCAACAGCTCATCTTGAGTGGTTTTCAGCGTGTATTGAACGTAAGCATCTTCAGCACTTGAAGAAACGTCCTCAATACCTTTTGTTTCGCCTACAACTTTTTCGACCTGTTGAACGGCTTCCTTCAGGCTGCTTAAATCTTCACTATAGAACGTGTAGCTAATTTCATTTGTAGCCATTCCCATGGAGCTGAAATTTTGGCTCTTCCATTCTCCGGACTGGCCAATATTAAATACATAGTCTTCAATTTCTTTACGAACTTCCTGGAAGTTCTCCATATCCGGATCAAAGATCAGGTACATCAATGCACCGTTCGATCCTCCGC
The DNA here is from genome assembly GCF_037963765.1 of Sporosarcina sp. FSL W8-0480. Classification (GTDB taxonomy): domain Bacteria; phylum Bacillota; class Bacilli; order Bacillales_A; family Planococcaceae; genus Sporosarcina. The sequence continues at coordinate 207,938 of NZ_CP150166.1, forward strand.
CCATCATTGCTGTCATCGGATCAGCACTGTCCATGATGGATAATTGAACGATATCAATATCCTTACGTTTAAGCATTTCCTTTTCGACAACTTCGACGTTTGCCATCGTTTCATCTTGAAGCTCGCCCGTTGCCGGTGTATACGTAATGTACATTACTTTTTCTTCATCGCTTCCCAAGAAACTGAAACCGATTAACGGCATCAACCCTAAGCTGCCCGCCAATAGAACGATAGAAATGATTGACGTAATGACTTTATGGTTCAGCGTCCAAGATAGGACACGTTTATATCCATTCGCCATTTTACCAGCCTCTTTATGCTGGCTATCCGTCTTTTCACCATACAGCTTTTTCTTGAATAGGAAATGTGATAATGCTGGTACGATTGTAATTGCAACAAGCAACGAGGCACCAAGAGCAAATGTCATCGTCAGTGCAAACGGCATGAACAACTCGCCGACCATACCGCCGACGAAGATAAGCGGTGCAAATACCGCAACAGTTACGAGTGTTGAGGACATGATCGGTTTAAACATTTCAATTGTCGCTTCGCGAATCAATGCACGACCTGATAGCTTTTCAGTTTTCAAATGCAACCGTCGGTATATATTTTCCACAACGACAATCGAGTCATCGATAACCCGCCCAATTGCAACTGTAATCGCACCAAGCGTCATAATATTAAGAGTGATATCTAACCAATTTAGCAGTAAAAGTGCCATGAATACTGAAACTGGAATTGAAACGATTGAGATGATTGTTGACTTGAAATCACGCAAGAATAGTAAAATGATCAAAACCGCAATCAATCCACCGAAAAGCGCTTTCTCTACCATTGTAGAAACAGAGGCTTCGATAGGCTCACCTTGGTCAAGCGAAATATCAACTACAAGACCATCAATCGCCTTCTCCTCGTCCTTCATCAACTTCTTCACATTATTAACAACATCAACAGTGTTAGCACGTTGGCCTTTGACAATTTGAATGGCAATCGCATTTTCACCATTTGTACGTGAAATCGACTTCACCCTGCCCACTTTCTCTACTGTTGCGATATCGCCTAATTTCACGAATGGCGAAGGACTATCTTCTGTAGGCGTGACAGGAATAAGCATGCCTTTCAATTCCTCAATTGTCATGAACTTCCCGTCTACTGCGACAGCCTGCTCGCCTTCTTCAAATTCATAAAGACCGAGTGAAACTTCCATATTGCCCGCTTGAAGCATTTGCTTGACTGTATCTTCAGTCAAACCTAACTGAGCCATTTTTTCTTCATCATACGTTAATTGAACTTCTTCGATATGCTGTCCTGAGATTGTTGCCGACGCTACTCCATCTAATTTCTCGATTTTCGGTAGCAAGATATCTTCAACTGTGGAAGTCAATTCTACGATATCTTCTGTTGTACTACTTACGCTTAATGCTACGACAGGCATCATATTCATGCTAATCGCAGTGATGATTGGTTCCTGAGCACCTTCAGGCAAAGTTAATGAATCCATAGCGGATGCCAATGCCCGCTTCGCCTCATCCATATCAATCCCATATTCATATTCCACTTGAATGCTTGCCATATTGGAATTTGAATTGGAGTAAACCGATTTGACATGGTCTAAGTTTTCAACAGCCCTTTCGATAGGTATCGAAACTTCATCCATAACTTGCTCAGGAGTTGCACCTGGATAGACACCCATGACCATTAAGTACGGTATCGAAATATCTGGCAATGTCTCTGTTTTCATCTGTGTTGCGGAATAGACTCCCGACACGGTAATGATAATAGTAAGCAACCAAACTGCTAATTTATTCTTTAGAACAAAATTGACTAAACCTTTCACCCTTACACCTTCCCTATTTGACAAATTGGACTCTGTTTTTTATAGTAATGACTAACCGGTCAATTGTCAATTGAAATACATAGGAGCGATTCGAATATATGGCGAAAAAACAACTAATTATGGAAAAGGCTTTGGAACTTTTTGCGAAGCAAGGATTCGAAGCGACATCTGTACAGCAAATAACGGACCATTGCGGCATCTCCAAAGGGGCTTTCTATTTGTCATTCAAATCGAAGGATGAACTGATTGTTGGATTGATTGATCACTTCTTAAAGGAGTTCACCTCAGATATTGACTACGTAGTCAACCATACAAAGAACAATGGGGATCTGCTTTATAACTTTTACTATACGTCGTTTAATTCGTTTCAAAAACACTCCGACTTCGCAAAAATTCTCATGAAGGAATTAATGCAGTCGTTTGATGAAGAGCTTTTTTCCAAATTTCACACGTATAACAAGTCGTTGGAGACAGTGATTATGGCAATGATTGAACGACTTTACGAAGAAACAGATGAGTATTTGAAATTCGATTTGGCTTTTTGCATTAAAGGCTTTTTGAAAACATATTCCGAATTAATACTGCTCTATAAATTCCCATTGGATATGGACCTATTAATTCGTTCCCTTGTTGAAAAGACAAATCTCCTTGCTAAAAACATGACGATTTCTTTCATTTCGGATGATTTGATAGAGGCTCTTGACCAACCTGTAAATGAGGAGCTACCTTTAGAGAAAATTATTGAAATCGTGGAGAAGAACATTGAGGATATGGAGGATTCCATCGAAAAGGAGTCGTTGATCTTACTAAAGCAAGAATTGTCGAAGCGTACGTTACCTCATGCAATCTTAATGGGTTTATTGGCAAACATTCAGCACCACCCTCACTGCAAATGGTCCGCTTATATACTGCGGAAACATTTTGATAGTAAATAAAAAACGCTTTGGTTCAATTTCCAAAGCGTTTTTCCTTTATTTATATTTATTCTCCAATCGCTCGGTTTAGTCCATGAATGACGCCTGCATGAAGTCCCTCATGCCAAAGAGCGAACTGAATGACCGCATCGACTGTACCCATCGTTAACATATCACCAATTTTGAGAGGTTCAGGCAACACTTCATCAAGCTTTCCTTCCAATTCACCAACAATGCGAGGCAACTGTTCCTGTAATGCAGCTATCAATTCCTCTTTTAAAGGGGCTTGACCTTCCCACTCTGCAGGACTTGTCCCCCTGACAAAGAAGGTTTGCCATTCTTGGTAATGCGGTTCATATGATGGTATTACCATCGAAGTGAAATTTTCTAATGTACAATAAACATGTCCGACATTCCATCGTACCGTATTATTGAACCCTTTTGGCTGCACGTCCCATACGTCATCATTCACTTGCGATAGACGCCCCATCGTATAAATTCTCGCAAACTTCAATTGCTCAATCGTTTTCATTTCCATTCCCCCTTTTCTTCATCATACTAAAAAGGGTATGAAAAGAAAAAGCGGGTATCCTTAAAGGAGTCCGCTTATAAAAGATCTATCGGTTTGTCATTTCTCTTTTGGCTATTCCATTTTTCTCTGGTTACGCTGTCGAATTCCCTATTTTCAATTGGCATCCTTACAGACACTTCATGATCCATTACTTCGAATTCATTGACCAAAGGCTTATTTTCGCTAAAAGCAGAAGGATCATCCATGCCAATTCTGTCTTGTGCGTTCTTACGGAATTCTTTCGTAAAGTTCGAGTCAGCAGGATCCGCTAAAGGTAATTCATACGCTGGTCCAACCCCTTTTCCGGGATGTAAAATCTTTGGTTCCAAATCCTTTTTATTCGGATATTTACCATCAATGATCGTCATATGGATTCCTCCTTTTTCTCCCTTCAAACACGGAAATCCCGCGCTTGGCGAGAGGTGGTTTTTATCTATTCCCTTTCGAATTAAAACCTAAACCTCTTTTTTAAATTTTTCTAAGAGGGAACATCATTTGCTGTTTCACGTCCAGACTACATATGAAAACGGCAAAAAGTTGAGAGGTAATTATATGCAAAAATGGTTCGGAGCTACCTTTCCTGTTTTTTGCATTTTGCTTTTGTTATGGATTGAGCAAAGTGTTGACGTTTCATATGGCGTCAAAACGGCGGCAAAGGTCATACTATTCTTAGGAATCCCTTTCATGTTCTTCCGCTCCACAAAATTTATTTTCCTTCGGTTCAAGAAAACTGATCGAAAAAGTATAAGGCATGCCTTCATTTTAGGGATTTCAGTAATGGCAACCATTATTGGCGCATTCCTATTTTTTCAAGATCTTATCGACATCACTTCGTTGCGGGACGACTTGCTACAATCCGGTATCACGCCTGCTGTGTTTCCATTCATCGCACTTTATATTCTGCTCGGAAACTCAATTATTGAAGAGTTCTTTTTCCGGGGACTATTACCGCACTTATTCGGCCGTGGCGCCATGCGTTTCATCCTGCCTCCGTTCTTTTTCGCCATTTATCATATCGCTATCTTCCTGCCATGGTTTACGCTACCAATTTTACTTTTGGCAGTCGGGGGACTTTGGACAGGCGGGTTAATCTTTCAAATTGCGAATGAAAAATCCCATACCATCCTGCCGTCTTGGATCATACATATGTTTGCGGATCTCGGCATATTACTTATTGGGGTATATATCATTTACTTTTATTAAGTAAAACCTAAAAAATCCGCATGCCCACCAAGTTCCCCGGCAAGCATGCGAATTTATTATTTTGTTGGCACTGTCACAGTCACTTTGAATAAATCGCCGTCGAGTTCGATTTTCATAGTACCTTGATGCATATCGACGATTGATTGTGCAATAGCAAGACCAAGGCCAGAGCCATCGGTATGACGTGATGCATCTGCACGTTTGAAACGTTCAAAAAGTTCATCGATATTTTCGCCAAGTTCGTATTTAGTAATGTTTTTAACGACAAATTCTGCTGAGTCTCCCATTTTTCGGAGTGTCACATAAACACGAGTTCCTGGAAGTGAATATTTAACCGCATTGACAATCAAGTTATCTAAAACGCGCCACCATCTTTGGCCGTCCACATGTGCAATAAGACTTTCTTCAGGCAATGTCGTCCGAAAATCGAGGCCGGATTCCGCGATTCTGTTTGCATGTTCGGCAAGTGCCTGTTGCAGCAATTGCGTTAAATCGACACGTTGCTTGTGGAGTTCAAGATTGCCGCTCGTCATTTTCGACACTTCGAATAAATCCTCGATGAGCGTTTTTAAACGCTGTGATTTTTTATCAAGAATGTCAACATATTTCGCACGTTCTTCCGGAGTGATGTTTTCATCCTTTAGCAGATCTGTATATGTGATGATCGATGTCAGTGGTGTGCGAAGGTCATGGCTAACATTCGTGATTAATTCTGTTTTCAACCGTTCGCTTTTCGCCTGTTCGGTCATGGAAATCCGAACACCTTCACGGAGATTGTTCAAGTTTCTCGCATGATCAGCAAGCGGGGAGCGACCTACCACTTTTATGTCTTCGTTCAATTGTCCTGCCGCGATTCTTTCCGTTGCGACGAAGATCCGGTTTAAGTACGCCATACGTCTAAAATAGATAAATAGCGCAGGTAGACCTAAGAACGCAACACAGAACGCATAAATGATGAATAAAGCATCGTCAATGAACGCAGCAACAAACCCATTACCCGCAAGGAAAAAGCCGATAAGCAGGAAGAATGTTTGCACACCGATAGTTTGTTTGAGGAAAACCTCTTGCACCGCTTTAATGAATCGAAGTGTGTAGCTATCCTTGAAATCCGCTTCGAAAGTTTCTTTCTTCTTATAACGTTCTATACTATTTACAATTTGGAAGACTAAAAATGCTGTCATGAACACTCCAAATAGGACGAAAACGATAAGCGACACAACCCATCTGTCCAATCGTTGGTACATAAAATGATTCAGCAGATTGAAAGATTCGCTGTCGATATAACCGACTAAAACCAATGCAGATAGTAGCATGAACATCGCCTTCGCATCAATTTTGATATTAGCATATCGAATTGCAAAATCCGTTTCCGTCACCCACTCTTTTTTAAACTTCATTACAGTAAATAATGCGATGAGCGATAAGACGCCAAGGAGCCAGAAGGCATACATGCCATATTTGCCTTTTTTGAAATCTTTATATTGATAATACAAAGCCCCGCCTTTTTCTACACTTTTTCGCGGTATGAGGATTTCACCTTCAAATGATTTTACTGGGTTTGCCATATTCATGATATCTTCGTTTGAAATACGGGCTTCCGAATCTTTATATGAAATGGATGACCAATCCCCGTTTGCATAACTCTTAGGCAATGAACTTGCCTTAAAGTACCCGTTTGACGCGTCAAACTTCCTCTTATAAACTGCACTTGTGAATTCGTCCCCAACCGAAAATGTTTCACCTGTCTCGATGTCTGTTAAATTATAGATAACTGGTAGTGAGAATGAATTCCTATTGATTTCATTTAAAAATTGGTCTAACGCTCTTTCTTTCTCTTTTCGGATTTTCGCCTCAACATGGGCGTCATCCGAGAAGTTCTTCTTTATGTCTTCGATTTTGGCATCCCGTTCTGCGATCAATGCCTCTCTTACCACTTCGTCCTTATCTTCCCTTGCATCGAAAATCCTTTGAGCGTATTGCTCTTGGATGCTTGCAAGTTGGTCCGCCAAAGAGCCATAATACGTCCGATGATCCTCAATTTCGCGCGGAGAGACGGTAATCTTTTTCTTCGCTTCTTCCCGGTCGATTGGATTCAAAACGGTAGGACCAATATAATCGTAAAACTCTTCAAGCCTCCACTTTAGGTCGTCGGAATCGGAAAAATCCTTTCCGATTATATTGTGGCCCTGTCTATTTATTGAAAAGGCCGTAAGTAAAACAATCGTTACGAGTGCAGCCCATACGAATAAAAGCGATTTGTTTTTCATTAGGCAACGCCTCCTTTAATAATTCTTGAAAAATAGGCGATTGCCCGAGTCGAGCGTTCCCAACCGTTTTGGGCAAGTTCGAAGACAAGCGGAAAACAATACCCGATGCTGATTACGGCGATGCAGATGGAGATAATAGACAGTAAAATGCTCCAGTCACTTCTCGATTTTGTAGCCAATTCCCCACACCACCTTTACGTACCTTGGATTTTTCGGATCCGCTTCTATTTTTTCACGGATTTTACGGATATGGACAGCGACGATATTTTCCGCATTGTACGCCTCTTCATTCCACACACGTTCGTATATTTCATTTATTGAAAACACACGACCAGCATTTTTCATAAGCAATTCCGTAATCTTATATTCAATCGGCGTCAGTTTTACAGGCTTTCCGTCGACCGATAATTCCTTTGCATCTTCATCAAGAACAAGCCCATCAATCTGGACCTTTTTCTGACCATCATATGTGCCCAATTGAACATATCTTCTTAGCTGCGATTTGACGCGAGCCATCAACTCTAACGGGTGGAAAGGTTTCGTCACATAATCATCCGCTCCAACGGACAATCCATGGATCTTATCCGAATCCTCCACCTTTGCGCTCAGCATGATGATTGGAATGTTCTGCGCCTCCCTGATTTTGAACGTCGCTGTAATCCCATCCATATTTGGCATCATAATATCGAGGATGAGCAGATGGATTTCATTCGTGGCAAGCAAGTCAAGCGCCTCTTTCCCATCCGCAGCTTTCAAGACATCATACCCATCGTTTCTCAGATAAATCTCAATCCCATCGCGGATCTCCTTATCATCATCCGCCACAAGCACCGTGAACTTCGCCATCATCCGCACCTCACTTTCCTCTATGATACCAATTGTAGTGGTTAAATCTTAACATTCCATAAGGAGAATTATGAAGAAATTCTTAAGATGGAGGGTGGTCGGCTTCAGAATTTGTGTTTTTATGGCTGAGTTGTGATAAATCGCGGCTAAGCGGTGATAAACATTGATTTAGTGGTGATAAAAGGGTGATAAACTTTTGTCTACTTGGAATGTTGATGATTTTGCATGGAATTCCTTTTAAAATCGCTATTTTTATGAGCATCGGTGGTAAATGTCCACGAATCGGTGGTAAAACCCTGAGCATCGGTGGTAAACTTCCTCAAATCGGTGGTTAACCCGTGAACATCGGTGGTAAACGACCGCCAAGCCCGTGGAAACAACCTACAAGTCGGCAGTTCATCCACAAACCGAATAATCCACCTCAAAATGAACATGCTTTTCATATACCGGGAGGTGAACTGTTATGACGAAAGACAAAGAGAAGAAAATAAAAAAAGGCAACACGCTCGATCGTGAGGAATTCGGTTATGGCTTTGACATCAGCCCTGAAGATATGGGCGTGATTGGAAAGAACAACAACGTGAAGAATAAAAACAACAAGAAAAAAGCCAATGATGAACAACGCCCACCTACCAATTGGTAATCATTGTTGACTTTTTTGAATAAAGTAACTATACTCATCACAACTACATCTTACAAAGGCAATGAGAGGGAAAAGTAAAAAGCGGATGTCGCATAGAGAGCTTCTGACGGTGGAAATGAAGCGGACGAAACTTTTGAACATGATCCTTGAGCCTCGTACTGAACGTCTTCGGACTAGTAGGATGCGACGAGTTGGCACTTGTTATCCTCGCCAAAGTATAACGCTTTTTTGGCGCGTACTTTTGGAGACAATTAGTGTGAACTAATTGTGCAGTAAGGTGGTACCACGGGTAAATGAACCCCGTCCTTATCGATTTTTATCGATGAGGGCGGGGTTTTTTATTTTCCTGGAAGGGATATGCGCTAATTGGTTCGTTTATGCGTGTCTGGTGGAAGTTATGCGTATGTATCGGCGTTTATGCGTGTCTAACAGTAGTTATGCGCGAGTTGGTGATTTTATGCTTGTTTAGGTGAGGGTATGCGCGGGGCAAGGCTTTTATGCGTTTTAGGATGAGATTCTATATTTATTAGATTAAAGGGGAGAATGAAATGGCTGTTTTTATTGGCGGGGCTTGGCCGTATGCGAATGGTTCGCTGCATCTTGGGCATATTGCGGCATTGTTGCCGGGGGATATTTTGGCGAGATACTATCGGTTGAAGGGCGAGAAAGTTCTTTATGTTTCGGGTAGCGATTGTAATGGTACGCCGATTTCGATTCGAGCGAATGCGGAAGGAGTGTCTGTGAAGGATATTGCTGACCTCTATCACACCGAGTTTGTCGTCAGCTTTTTGAAATTAGGATTTTCATATGATCTTTATACACGGACGGATGGGTCATTCCATCATGAAGTGGTCCGTGAAGTTTTTCTTAAGCTATTGGAGCGCGGGTTTATATACAAAAAGGAAATGGACCAGACGTACTGTGAGTTTGATGAACGTTTTCTACCGGATCGTTTCGTCGAAGGAACTTGTCCGAATTGTGGAAGCGAGGCGCGGGGCGATCAATGTGATAGCTGCGGTTCCATTTTAGATCCGTTAGACTTGATTAATCGATCTTGCAAGCTATGCGGCAAGGAGCCGACTGTGCGAAAGACGGAGCATTTTTATTTCAAATTAAGTGAATTCCAAAACCAGCTTGAATCGTTTGTGGCAAGTGCGGATAAAGATGGAAGATGGCGTGAAAATGCGATTCACCAGTCTGAGCGGTATTTACATGAAGGTCTACATGACCGAGCTGTTTCAAGGGACTTGGAAAACGGTGTCAACGTGCCGGTCGTAGGTTACGAGGATAAGAAGATTTACGTGTGGATTGAGGCAGTGACGGGCTATTATTCCGCAAGCCGGGAATGGGCCATGTTGAACCGAACCGAAATCGATAGGTTTTGGGATGAGGACACGGTCGCCTACTATGTCCACGGTAAAGATAATATCCCCTTTCACACAATCATTTGGCCTGCCATCCTTATGGGAATCGGCAAGGAAAAGGCGGTGCCGACTCATGTTATCTCGAACGAGTACTTGACGTTGGAGAAGCGAAAGTTGTCGACAAGCCAAAACTGGGCAGTGTGGGTGCCGGATATTTTGGATCGATATCATCCAGATTCGGTAAGGTACTTTTTGACTGCGAATGCTCCCGAAAACAGAGACGCTGATTTTTCTTGGCGCGAATTTATTTATAGCCATAACTCGGAATTATTAGGTGCTTACGGGAATTTTGTGAATCGGTCGTTGAGGTTTATCGAGAAATCGTATGGTGGGATTGTCCCTCAGGCGGAAATTAATCAAGCGATTAAAAATACAGTCGTGGAGCTTTATCATGCTGTCGGCAAGAAAATTGAGGACGGTCATTTCAAAGAAGCGATTGAAACTATATTCAATTTCATCCGCGAGGCGAATAAATACTTCGACTCGGAAAAGCCGTGGATTCAAGTGAAGGAGGATGAAGCAGCATGTGAGCGAACCATGGCAACATGCGTCTATATCATCGCTAACCTTTCGCAGTTGCTCTCCCCTTTCCTTCCATTTTCGAGTGAGGAAGTGCAGAGCATGTTGAAATTAAGAAAGCCGGAATGGAAAGAAATTGAGATTCAGGGTTTGAATCTAACGCATGTGAAGCCATTGTTCGAAAGGATAGATGTAGGACAGATTGATACGGAGGTTGCGAATCTGATAAGCCAATCTTCCTAATACGCCGGGCCACAATACAATTCTTCATTTGTGGCCTTGCTATTATTTCCGCAAAATCTTCTCCATCGCTTTACCTTTTGCCAACTCATCTATCAGCTTATCCATATAGCGAATTTCCTGCATCAATGGTTCTTCGATATCTTCAACTCGGACTCCACAGACTACGCCTTTGATTAATTCCCGTGAAGAATTCAATTGGGGAGCTTCTCCGAAGAATGTCTCAAAGTCCGTCTTATTTTCAATTATCGCTCCTAATTCTTCTTGGCTGTAACCAGTCAACCAACGGATAATTTCATCCACTTCCGATTTCGTCCGGCCTTTTTTCTCCGCTTTTGTAATGTAATGCGGATAGACGCTTGCGAAAGTCATTGTATAGATTCGATGCTTGGTCATCATATTTCCTCCCTTTAAAAGAACTTGGATTTATGTCACACCATTATATCATTGAATGTTTTATTTCAATAACCTTCATTTTTACAGTTAGGTCGAAAAATTGATGATGCAATCCCTCAACTGATTTGAGACAATGGAGGTATGCAGAAAAAAATGGAAGGAGTGACTTCGTGAAAGAACGTTTCTTTTGGATTGCGTTAGGTCTAATTGCAGCGAGTTGGGCGTTTAACTCACTATATGCCCAGTCGAAACAATTGACGGAGCCTATTTTTCTTGACCATTATATTGAAATGACGATGGGTGACTATAATTATCTCACTCTCTATTATTTAACAAATAAAAACGACCGTTCTCGTATCAGTCATGTACGCCTTGGAGGTTTGGATGGCTATCCGCAAAATGACTTCATATATAATGACAATTCTATATACAACATCGATACATACAGACATCATGTGTTAAGGAGTGTTTCAGTCCGTCTGCAAAACTTTGAAAGTGACTCCATGACCGATTTTCACCTTAACGACATGGTTGTCTATTTTTCAAATGGGAGGCATGGCACTTTTTCCATCGGAGAAGTAATTATTCACCCTGAAGGATACTTTACACAAGTCGAAATGAAATTAGAACAACCATCGGGTGGTAGTAGCAATGACGGTTCCAGTTGGTATTCATTCCAGGCTACTGAACCTTTGAAAATCGAGAAGATTTCTTTCCCTTTCAATGAACCTATTGAAGAACAATTCAACATTACAATTAGCGGTAGTCAAAAAGACAAATCATTGGAGTCTATTGAGCTTCCGATCCATTTAGAAAAAGACAAGCATTTGCCGCTACGAACCAACTTGAAGACTAAAAGTTTTGTGAATCCATTTGCCTTTCCCATTCGTATAAGTGGAACAACTGATCAGGGAGAACCTTTTACAAGTTACGCCCATTATCATATGTATCCGTATTTGACGCAAGAAGATGTCAATAGGGTGATCGACAAAAAGTCAAGGAGGGATTCGGTTGAATAAAGCGCTACGCAATATTTTCCGAGGGTATCTCTTCATTTTTCTCGATATTTATATCGTGATTGACCTTTTAATGGACCCTATCGGTTATTTCTTGATTTACACCGGATGTGCACGGATTGTTGGTGCTTATCCGAATGCGAAAAAAGCAATGACAGTCGCGATGATTGGTGTTGTTGCGTCTTTGCCTTCCGTTTTCATAAACCTATCGGATCCAGCATTGTCTTTCGGCTGGTCAATCTATGAGAATATCCTTTCAATCCTTAAATTGGTCATTGCGTTTTATTTATTCCTTGTGTTAATGGAAGTCGCCAAAACGTTTGGCAATGAGGAGCTACACAATCGAACGCGGTCTACTTTTAAATACTTTGTCACCATCCACTTTGCAATTTTGACAGTTATGTCCTTTTCCATGAATGTATCTGGCGACGGCTGGGTTGCACTTACGGTAATCCTTATAATTGCCGGAGTGTTTATGGATATTCTGTTTTTATTATTGATCCGCGCTTTTCGAAGGGCTACCCCTGATGAACATCTAATAAGTTATTCTGTTTAACATGGTAATTGGCATAGAGTAAAAGGAATGGAGGTTAGTCAATTGTTTAAAAACGAAGCAAACCAAGTACGCGCTGGATGGCTAATATTTTTAGCATTCGTCGCGATGTTCATCACGCAGCAAATTTTCGCGCTCCCTGGTGGAGTCATGTTAGCCTTAGTGGATTTTCCGTTTCAGGACGGATCATTCGACATGGATATTGATGCCGCTTTTGCAAGGCACCCATGGATTTTCTTATTGACGCAAGGCGGCGGCACGGTCGGCGGAATGCTTGCTACAGTGCTTGTATGGAAATTCGTCAATAAAGGGACATTGCCGCAGCTTGGATTTAGGGGATCGCTGAGGGATTTATGGTTTGGGCTATTTCTTGGTGCGGCATCGATAGTTGTCATTTTCTTGATTTTATTGGTAACAGGAAATATCAAGATGTTGAATTCATTCGGGAGTCCTGAGTTTACCGTGTACACCCTGTCCTATCTCCTTTTATTCATCTTGGTCGGCTTCTTTGAAGAGATGTTTTTCCGGGGATATGTCATGTCAACGATGCAACGGCGAGGAAATCCGAAGTGGCTTATTTATGTAATTTCGGCAGTGATTTTCAGTCTTGTCCATGGCATGAATCCGAATGTAAGTGTTCTTGGACTGGTCAATATTGCGTTAGTCGGGATTTTATTCGCTTATATGTTTGATGCTACAAATAGTTTATGGCTCCCTATTGGCTATCATATTACTTGGAACTACTTCCAAGGGAATGTTTTTGGATTTGCAGTGAGTGGAACTACACCGTACGGGATTTATAATGTATCGGTGGAAAATGGAAATTCATTATTGACAGGCGGAGCGTTTGGGCTTGAAGGTGGCCTTTTGGCAACTTTGCTTATAGTTTTAGGATTCTTTGCGACGAGATTGTATGTGAGGATGAAGGCTGAGTAAGGCGTATATGCGTAGTGAGATTTATGCGTTTTTAAGGCTGCCTAATTGAGGGCAGCCTTTTCTTTTCTTCCGCTTAATGTTAAAACGAGGATTCCTCCCAATAAAAGTGCGATTCCGGACCAAGAAATCAGGTCCAGTCTTTCTCCGACAACAAGAACGCTTAAGATTGCTGCAGTGAGTGGTTCAGCTAATGATAGCGTGACAGCCGAAGAAGAAGGGATCTGCCGTAAGCCGGTTGAAAATAGGATGTACGCTACACTTGTTGCTGCGATTCCAAGATAAATCGTCGTGGAAATGCCAGGAACTGTGAGCAATCCTTCTGTTTTGAATATGAATAAAAAAGGCATGAGCATGACTGCGCTCAATGAGAAAATGACTGCTACAGAAGGAATTGCATCCGCTTTTTCCAATACTGTTTTATTAAACAGAGTGTAGAACGCGAATAATAGACCTGCACAAAGGGATAAAGTAACCCCTATCGGATTGACGATCAACCCTTCTTTATTTGAAAATAATAACACACATCCGACAACGGCAAGTGATGTCGCCGTTAGCCAGACTTTTGTTGGACGGCGTTTTAAGATAAGCCATTCAATTACCCCTGAAAACATCGGCGCGCTTCCGATCGCGACTACCGTTCCAATCGCGATTCCAGTTAAACGGATAGATGTGAAAAAGCAATATTGGAAGATTGCCATCGCCAACGCAGCAAAAATCGTCGCTTTCCATGGCCAGTTGCGGAAATTAATTTTCCGAAGTATGAGCATGATGATGAGCAAAGCAAAACCTCCGACAGCGAGACGTGAAGCCCCTACTGCCAATGGATGAACAGTTTGTGGCATAAAAGTTTGCGCGGTGCCCGTCGTTCCCCAAAGTACCGCTCCTAATAACACTGCAACAAACGCAAGTCGTTGTGACAAAAAAATCCCCTCCCCCGATACATCGAATATATCATGATATCGGGAAGTGGTGTGTGAATTCTCTAAATTATTCAGTTTCAGATTCAATTATTTTCTTCAATTTTGCCAAAAGACCATCCCAACCTCCGGACATACGCGGACGGACGACTTCATGCGATTCTCCAAATTCGGTTTGCTTTCCATCTTCCCAGCCGGCATGAGTGAATTCCAATTCCGTTTTCCCATCGACTTCCCTTAGGTGAAAATGAATTTGCCAATCCTTTCCCCAGTTGAAGGAAAGGCGGTATGGTGATTGCACTTCAGTCACTTTGCACGTTGATTCTCCCCAAGGCCCCGCTTGCAAGGTGAATTCCTTTCCTTCTATGGGTTCCATATCATTCGGCATGAACCATGCGCCGATCCCTTCTGCTGTTGAGACGTATGGCCAGACTGTTTCGATTGGTGCATGGATTATGATGTTTTTTCTAATTTGATTTTCAGACATTTGGTTCTCTCCTTAAGCATATTTCGTTAATATCTTCCAAATTTATAGCGGTATTGATACTGTAGATTATGAGGGTTTCATTGTCAAAAGGGATGAAAAATAAAGGAGTGTTATCAGACGATGAGTTCATTTACATTATTAGTTTCAGACAGTCCGTTAAAAGAAGTTGATTACAGCGGCATTGCTGAGATCACAGTAGGAGAATTGAAGAAGTTATATCCGATTAATGAAAATACACCAGAAGAACCTTGGCATACGATGGATGATGATGTCCGAGTTTTGCACGCGCCGGATGAGTCAGCATTTGGTCACCTAACTATATCGGTTTGTACAAATCCACCCTATGACTTGGATTTTTACTCTGAAAAGGAATATATGTATTGGCTTTCTGGAAATTGGAATGACAAATTTTTAACTGATTTCGCGAATTATATAAAGGAATATATAAAAGCAGAAGAAAACGTCGAGTTACTGATTTTCTGGGCCGGTGACGGAGAGCAAAAACTGGTGGAGCGAACGGTTAAGATTGATGAAATTGAGCCGAGTGATCTTGAAATGTATAAAAACGGAGACAATCTTCGTTTGCAGTTTGTGTAAGTTCATATGAAAGGCGCTTCTCTTTTGTCTGAGAGGCGCCTAAATTTCATTAAGGAATAAAATCAATTTTTTGGAGCTTCTCCACAATCTCTGGATGAATCCGATTCTCCGTTTCATCAATCACATTGTCTGCGTCAATTTCCTTGAACACATCGTAAATAGCTTTTAACCGAATCATTTGCTCAGCCGTCGGCGGCTTACTATCCATTTGGTTCAGCAAGTCAATGGCGGTATTTAAAGATATATTCAAATCCCGATTCAAATCCGCAACCGTCCCTAACAATCCCCTAACATTATAAAGGTCTTCTATAATCGGATAGATGATGGCCCTTCTCTTTTCTGTATCCTGAAGAGTTTTATCGTCAGCTTCAAGAACCGACAATGTTTTAGTTGTAAATGCCGTTTCCATTAATTTGTATGCGTCTTTGAAAAAGGCATAAGACGCAGGTTTGTTATAGTGATCTTGCATATTTTCTTTTTTATAGATAGTCTCTTTATAATATCCTTTTTCGTTTTGATCATATGTGAATTTCTGCACCGTTCTATTAGCATGCTGCGACATAACCATTACAATTGCTTGTTTTTTATCAATTATGGTTGTACTGAAATCTACTGAACCTAACTGAACATATTCATCAAAAAGTGAATACGTTTCCTCTCCGTCTTTCACTACCAACATCCAAGTCTGCCCATCGTCCCATGCAAAAAGGCCATCGTCGGTTTTCCCAGCATTCACATACAATTCTACTATTTCCTCTTCGCCGTCCCGATCCAAGTCCAAGACAGCTGTTTTATAAAGCGTTTGAGGATATTTTTCAATAGCCTTTGCATGAATTATTGAATTGTAATAACTCACTTGTTGATTCGCAGCTTGCTCAAGCGCTTTCCTTTCCTCTTCTATTGTTTTTAATAGGTCATCTTTTTCCAATGTAATTTGCTCAATTTGCTTTTTCAGTTCGCTGATTTCGTTTGCTTGATCCGTGTTTGCCTGATTTTCGTTTACTTGATCTACTTTTCCCTGATCTGTACATCCGAAAAGCATACTTGTTACGCATATCGTTCCCAGTAATAGCTTCCTCAATTCCCAACCCCCTAAAGTTTGAAGAATCCGTTCGTATTTCCCTACTATTAATACGTTAGAAATGGTGAATTTGTTTCAATATGCGTGGAAAAATGGGGATTAAGTGGAATGAATGGACCTTGAACGCGGAGGAATGGGCCCTCGGCGAGAAGAATGGACCTTGAACGTGGAAGAATGGGCCCTCGGTGAGAAGAATGGACCTTGAATGCGGAAGAATGGACCTTTGGCGTAAAGAATGGACCTGGAACGCGGAGGAATGGGCCCTCGGCGAGAAGAATGGACCTGGAACGCGGAGGAATGGGCCCTCGGCGAGAAGAATGGACCTGGAACGTGGAGGAATGGGCCTACGAGGATGCTTATCCAATGCCAAAGGGAACTCATCGCCTGAAAACGAGAACTCTTTGCTTGGAAACGAGAACTCTTCCTGCTTAAACGAGAACTCTTTGACCGGAAAAGAGAACTTTTCCGGCTTGAATGAGAACTCTTAGCTACTTTACGAGAACTTGCAAGGCATAATCGAGAACTCGCACCACCTAAACGAGAAGTCTAACGGAAAAACCGAGATTCCCATATCTGAAATCACCTCCATCTTTCACCCAAAATCTATTGAACAACCAAAAGCTCTATGTTAAACTGGATGGCAGGCTTTCTGCCACGTGGTTCGTAACCATCCCACGATAAAAAACTAAGGAGAAATGAATATGAAAGTAAAAATGATGGCAACGAGCGGAATTATCGCTGCGTTGTATGTTGCTGTGACGTTTTTGATAGCGCCATTCGGGTTCACAAATATCCAGTTTCGCTTGTCAGAGATGTTCAATCATCTCGTTGTGTTTAATAAGAAATATATCGTTGGCGTCGTATTAGGTGTATTCATTGCGAACTTGTTCTTCTCGGAACTTGGACCGATTGACCTCGTATTTGGTGTAGGACAATCCATACTTGCACTATCGATTACAATCCTGTCAGCGAGATTCATCAAAGGGCTATACCGACGCATGTTTTTCAATACAATCGTCTTCACGTTCACGATGGTCATTATTGCATGGGAATTGAACATTGCTCTGGGATTTCCTTTCTTATGGACATGGTTGTTCGTCGCTGTTGGTGAATTCGTTGTCATGGCAGTCGGTATTCCGGTAATGGCAGCGTTGAATAAAAGGCTTCATTTTGAGAAGTTAATATAAAATAAATGAGGCGTTCATTCATTGGACGCTTCTTATTTATCGTAAAATCAGTTTTCTAACTATTCTTAATTCACCATTGTATAATAATAACAACTATGATACGGTTTTCATTAACAAGATAAAGAAAGGAAGGAATTGATTGAAAAAAAGCGTTCTTTTTTTTATATTGTTCCTGTTAACGGCTTGTTCACAAACGGATAAAAGCTTCGAGAATCAGCCCGGTGGTGCACCAATTCAGACAACTAAACAAAACTTTGGAAAACCTGACCTCCAGGTTGGCATCGATTCTGGTGTCACAATGGCAATTATCGATAAGTACTGCTGGGAAGATGAAAACAAAACATGTAATATTGAGCCTGACAAACCGCATGATCTTCTACTTGGCGCATTTTCTTTAACTGTTCCAGCAGGCGAGGAGATACGTTTTAGAATTAATGCGAAAAGTTTTGAAGAACTTGTCTTAAAAGATATGGACTCTGTCACTATGACTCAATTTTTTAAGAGCGAAGAGTCCCAAATCGAAGTGCCCGTAGGCGAAGATGGGAATCGATCCTTTATTGCTCCAAATGAGAAGGGAAGATACTTTTACTCGGGTTTAATTAGATGGGATAGCGAGGTTAAAGGCGAGGCGAGCTTTGCATTTTCAATTATTGTTAAGTAAGAGATTTTTCATATGAAAAAGCGGACGGTGAAAAAAGATCACCATCCACTTTTTTTAATTTACATGCCCAAGCCAAAATTAGGTTTTCAATCATTGATAACCCTTTCATAAGCGTATTGATTACCTATATAATGAAAACAATTCAAGGGAGGACTTCAAAATGTATATGACCATTCAAGAAACTGCCGAATATTTAGGCATGCCTGTCCAACAAGTACAAAAATACGTTTGGGAAGGTCGCATTCGTGCGGTACACGATGGCGAACAATTTTTCATCAATCAAAGCCAGTTCGACAATTATTTCAACGAGCTTGAAACACTAAAAAAACAAATTGAAGATTATTTGAATGAACCGATTCCACCCGACCGTGATATTAAAGATGAAGATTAAAAACCGGCACACGGGGTAAACTGAAATTAACGATCAAATGTAGTAAAAAAGGCACAATTTATTCATTAAATTCGACGGGAATCTGCAATTTGGAAAACCCAATTTTTTCGCCATGCAGACTATATTGATAATGTTTATATGTGTTTATGAAAAAATAAAACATTCTACTCAACACAGTTGTCAAACTATTATTCCTTTTGCGTTCCCGCTACACAGTTGATATAGTGTATAGTCGTTTCAAAATTAACTATTCATAGGGGGAAACATGCGAAAAATATCAAACGTGTTTTATATAACAATTGGTCTTATTATATTGGCCGTCGGGTATGGGGTTCTTGCAGCAGATAGTTTTGCGACCGTGACGACTTCCATCAAATCTTTTATCTCATCAACGTTCGGTTGGTATTATATGCTCCTGCTTTCATTACTTCTTGTAATTAGCCTATTCACTATTTTTAGTCCAGCCGGGAAAATCCGTTTGGGGAAGGACGATGATCGGCCTTCATTTTCCACGCCTACTTGGATTGCAATGCTATTTTCTGCTGGGATGGGGATTGGGTTAGTCTTTTACGGTGCAGCTGAACCGTTATCTCACTTTGCCATCAACCCTGCAACGACCGAGCCGAATACAGATGCCGCTTTCAGAGAGTCGATGCGTTATACATTTTTCCATTGGGGTCTACATGTTTGGGCCATGTACGGAATTGTCGCTTTGTCACTCGCGTATTTCCAATTTCGAAAAGGAGAACCGGGGTTAATTTCAGCAACATTGAAGCCGATTTTCGGTAAAAAAATGGAGGGGCCATGGGGTGTCCTCATCGATGTACTTGCCGTTTTTGCAACAGCTTTTGGCGTTGCCACTTCTCTCGGCTTCGGTGCTGTTCAAATTAACGCAGGGCTGAATTATCTATTTGGCTTTACAATCGGTTTTGTACCACAATTAATCATCGTTGCTGTTGTAACAGTCCTATTTATCATGTCCGCGTGGTCGGGACTTAGTAAAGGAATCAAGTATTTATCAAACACTAACTTGATACTTGCCTTGGCTTTATTAGGTTTTGTACTTATTTTAGGACCGACTTTGCTCATTTTCAATATCTTCACTGATTCACTTGGAGGGTATCTTGCCAATATTGTATCGATGAGTTTCCGTACGGCTCCGCTAAATGCTGATTATCGAGACTGGCTGGATACGTGGACGATTTTCTATTGGGCTTGGTGGATCTCTTGGGCACCATTCGTCAGCATGTTCATCGCCCGCGTTTCAAAAGGAAGAACGATACGAGAGTTCATGGTCGGCGTCATGTTGGCGCCAACGCTTTTAAGTGCAATCTGGTTTTCCGCATTCGGAGCAACCGCCATTAATATCCAACGGGAAGGGATTGCGGATTTAGCGAAAGCATCTACTGAATTGACGATTTTCGAGATGTTTCACACGATGCCAATGTCCTTCATCATTTCAATTGTTGCAGTTATACTGATTAGTTCGTTTTTCATAACATCTGCAGACTCGGCAACTTTTGTATTAGGCATGCAGTCCACTTATGGTTCATTGACACCTTCAAATAGCGTTAAAATTACATGGGGCGTCATCCAATCAACCATCGCTGTCATCCTACTGTCTGTTAACGGACTGACAGCATTACAAAACACAATAATCATTGCAGCTTTGCCGTTCTCCTTCATCATGTTGCTTATGATTATCTCTCTTATAAAAGCTCTAAAAGACGAGGGACCGAAAAGGGCAAGGAGTAAATAACATAAAGGACTGACCGGAATTTTTCCTGGTCAGTCCTTTATTTAACTTGGAATTAAGACAGCCTCATGTTGTCGGATAATATGCAGGAGGTCGGCAATCATAGCACTGCCAGTTGGATACATTCCAGCTCCCGGACCGACCAATGTCAACGAACCAAGGTATTCAGTCTTCACAATGACTGCATTGTCGACTCCATCAATATTGTAAAACGGATGATTAGCGCCTATTAAAGCAGGACCGACAGTGCCTCGCAGCTTTCCGTTTTCATCCACCCAAATATCGGCAATATGTCGATATCGAAGATCTTCTTTTGAAGCTTCAATTAGATCATTGGATTGAAGATGATCAATTCCAATTACCGGAACTTCATCCCAGTTAGGCTGCTGTCCAAATGCAAGCGAACTAAGGATCATCAATTTGCGAAATGCGTCCATTCCAGTCACATCATCAGACGGATCAGCCTCCGCAAAGCCCTTTCGTTGCGCATCCAGCAGTGCTTCCTCAAATGAAGAACCAACAGATCTCATTTTGGTTAAAATGAAGTTCGAAGTGCCATTCAGTATGCCTTGGATCCGCTTCACTCGGTCGCCCGCAAGAAGGTTGGTCACAGTCCTAATAATCGGGATCCCACCAGCTGTTGTTGCTTCAAATCCAACTCGCACATTACGGAAATCCGCATGTTTTATCAATGCAGGGCCATGTTTTGCGAACATCTTTTTATTCGCTGTAATGATATGGCACCCCTTCTCAATCGCATCGGATAAATACGTATAGGCAGGTTCTTCTCCAACAATTGCTTCAAAAACAATATCGATTGTTGGGTTGTTCAGTATATCTCGAAAATCATCAGTAACTTGAACGTCCGTTAATGACGTACGTTTTTTCGTCTTATCTTTCACAAGAATGGATACGACATCTACGGTGAAACCTGTGTGTTTTTTAATTTCTTCTTGCTTCTCCCGCAGAATCCTATATACACCTTCACCAACCGTGCCAAATCCAAGAATCGCCACTTTAATCGACGGCATTCCACAACACCCTTTCTCAGGGCGCCCGCTATTAAAGAGCAAGACGCCTGTTATTGAACAGTGACCGGTACCGCCTTTTCAATTGCCTGCTCAAGGTCCGCAATGATGTCTTCTGTGGATTCCAAACCGACAGATAGGCGAATCAATTCTTCAGCCACTCCGGATTTCACTAAATCTTCCGCTGACAATTGTTGATGCGTTGTAGAAGCTGGGTGGATGATTAATGATTTTGCATCGCCGACATTCGCCACATGAGACCAAAGTTTAATATTATCAATAACTTTACGTCCCGCTTCACGGCCGCCTTTAATGCCGAATACGATGATAGAACCGAAGCCGTTTTTCAAGTATTTTTTCGCGTTTTCATATGTCGGATGATCGTCAAGGCCTGTATATGTCACCCATTCCACAGACGGGTGATTTTTCAGGAATTCGGCGACTTTAACGGCATTTTCATTATGGCGAGTCACGCGCAAATGTAGTGTCTCCAGCCCTTGAAGGAAGTTGAAAGCACTGTCCGGGTCAAGACACGGGCCGAAATCGCGTAATAATTGGACGCGTAACTTCGTAGCGAAAGCAGCTGTTGCCGTGTCGATTCCATAGCGTAGACCATGATAAGTTTCATCCGGCTCTGTGAATCCCGGAAACTTGCCTTTCGTCCAGTCGAATTTCCCAGCATCGACGACGACTCCGCCGATTGTTGTTCCATGACCGCCAATCCATTTTGTTGCGGAATGGATGACAACGTCTGCTCCAAAGTCGATTGGGTTCGACCCGTATGGGGACGCGAATGTGTTGTCGATGAGGAACGGGATATCATTCTCATGAGCAATGTTTGCGACCGCTTCGATATCAAGCACTTGGAGACTTGGATTACCGATTGTTTCTGCAAAAACAGCTTTCGTTTTTTCAGTGATCGCAGCACGGAAGTTTTCAGGGTCTTCTGCGTCAACGAATTTGACAGTGATTCCGTAACGAGGAAGGGTCACGGCGAACAGATTATACGTACCACCGTATAGATTGCTTGCAGCAACGATTTCATCCCCTGCCCCTGCAATGTTCAAAATTGAAAACGCAATGGCTGCCATTCCGGAAGATAGTGCTACTGCAGCAGTTCCGCCTTCCAGTAGCGCAACCCGTTCTTCAAATACAGCAACGGTTGGATTAGTAATACGTGTGTAGATATTGCCTGCTTCTTGCAGACCGAAAAGGTTTTGGGCATGTTCAGTGTCACGGAAAACGAATGCAGTTGTGCGGTGGATCGGCACAGCCCGGGAACCAGTCACAGGATCCGGCTTTTGGCCTCCGTGTAAAAGAAGAGTTTCAGGTTGAAGTTGTTTGTTGTTTGTCATTGTCATTACCTCCAGTGGTTTTTTTAAGATGAAATTAGTTCAATGCGGAGGCGTTGGGGGTTTTTGGAATAAAAAAATAACCCCTTTCGCTAAGAGAAGGGTTACGCTT
Organism: Sporosarcina sp. FSL W8-0480; assembly: GCF_037963765.1. GTDB lineage: Bacteria > Bacillota > Bacilli > Bacillales_A > Planococcaceae > Sporosarcina. The sequence continues at coordinate 230,872 of NZ_CP150166.1, forward strand.
TCGCTTATTCCTCCTCTTATCTTTCAGACCGTTCGCACGAATCTGTAGGAAGTAGCACCTTTGCAAGTTCATCACTTGCCGGTTGCCGGGCATCGCAGGGCCTAGTCCCTCCGCCGCTCTTGATAAGAGTTTGGGTATTCAGTTTTTCATCTTGTTGAACAGTATAGGAGACTATTTTTTAAAAGTCAAGGGGGCAAATTTATTTTTTTCTGAAACTTGCGCTTTGTTAATAATGTTATGATGATTTTATTAGTTATGAAGTGAGCTTGGGCGTTCGATGAGGATTCTTGAGCGGTAGGGACACACTGTTGAGCGCGGAATGCGATTCTTGAGCGCGGATGGACAATGTTAAGCGCGAAATGCAATTCTTGAGCGCGGATGCACAATGTTGAGCGCGGAATGCGATTCTTGAGCGCGGATGTACAATGTTGAGCGCGAAATGTGATTCTTGAGCGCAGATGTACAATGTTGAGCGCGAAATGTGATTCTTGAGCGCGGATGCATAATGTTGAGCGCGAAATGTGATTCTTGAGCGCGGATGCACATTGTTGAGCGCGAAATGTGATTCTTGAGCGCGGATGCACATTGTTGAGAGCGAAATGCAATTCTTGAGCGCGGATGCATAATGTTGAGCGCGGAATGCGATTCTTGAGCGCGGATGGACAATGTTGAGCTCGGAATGCGATTCTTGAGCGCGGATGCATAATGTTGAGCGCGTAACTCGATTGTTGGGCGCACAATTGAAAATCTATACTATTCTTGGGGGATTTAAAATGACTTTATGGATTATAAGCATCGTTGTTTTAGGATATATAGTGGGTTGCTTACATGGTTCGACAATTGCACGGTTGATTTCCGGGGTTAATCTGAAAGAGACAGGGGTTAAGAACGCGGGCGCTTCGAATGCGATGATTGTACTTGGGAAAAAATATGGCGCACTCGTTGCTTTGATTGATATCGGTAAAGGGATTTTCGCGGTCATTATTGTAAGAGTGCTTGCTGGACATTTTGGATTATCCACTGACCAGATCACTTTGTTGTTATTCATTGCGGGTGCCGCTGTTATATTCGGTCATAATTTTCCGTTCCATATGAAATTCAACGGAGGAAAAGGTACTGCAACTGTAATCGGGGTGCTCTTTGCTATCGATTGGCGGTTCGGACTTGCCGGATTTGCTCTGTTTATTCTTATCGCCATCGTTACAGATCTTATAGTCTTCGGTGTACTTATGCTTTATATCACTCTTATTTTAATGGCCTTTTGGCTCGACGGTACTTGGACAATTTTTGTCGCAGCTTTACTTTTTTTGATGGCAATTTGGAAGCATATTGAAAATCTTAAAAGGATTCGCGAAGGTACCGAACCACGTATTCGCGCAGCATTTAAGAAAAAACGGCAATAAATCTATTATCCTTATGGATAGCAAAGAGGCACTTTAACAGTTGATCTGTTCAAGTGCCTCTTTTGTAATGTCAAAAATCTAACCAGATTTTGATGGCTGTACCTAAAATTAATAAAGCCAATATACCCTGCAATATTTTCGTGTTCATCTTCTGTCCAGCCTTTGCCCCCAATGGAGCAGCGAGGATACTGGCTACAATCATAACAGCAGCCGGACTGTAAAGGACTTGGTCCGTTACAATCTTTCCTATAGTCGATCCAATCGATGAAATGAATGTGATTGCAAGTGACGTTGCTATCGTCATGCGCGTCGGTATTTTTAGGACGACAAGCATGATCGGAACTAAAATAAAAGCTCCTGCAGCTCCTACTATTCCGGCCGCAACCCCTACAATGAAAGCTAATACCGCCGAAAGCCATTTATTGAAAAAAACCTGATCCGTCGGAATATCGTCCAATCCTTTCTTTGGAATGAACATCATGATGGCCGCAATTGTTGCCAAAATGCCGTATACAAGGTTGATGCTTCCCTCTGAAATCAAGTTGGATCCGTAGCCCCCGATGAAACTTCCTACCAAGATTGCGCTGCCCATATAAATTATTAATGTTTTATTGAGATATCCACTTTTCCGATACGCCCATACACCCGAAATTGTCGCGAAAAACACTTGAATCGCGCTAATGCCAGAGACTTCATGTGCAGAGAATGCCGCAACGCCAAGCAAGGGCGGGATGTATAATAGCATCGGGTATTTGATAATTGAACCGCCGATGCCGACCATGCCGGAAACGAAGGATCCAACAAACCCGATAAGGAAAATCGCGACTAAAAATGTCATATCCATAGAGTCGTCCTCCTATTTGTTATTAAGAAAAGGGTATCTACTTAGATACCCCCTCCCCTACACTCATCCTTTTTTAATAAAAAACGTAAAGACGCTATCTTCCTCTTTTTGGTCTACCATTTCATGACCGCTGGATTTCGCCCATGCTGTCAAATCAGCAACTGAGCCTTTATCGGTCGTATGGATTTCCAAGATTTCTCCTGCTTCCAATTCCTTTATCGCCTTCCTTGTACGTACAACAGGCATTGGGCATGCTAATCCTTTTGCATCTACTACATTTCTACTATTCATTTGTCATCTTCTCCTTTTAATTTAATTTTTTTATTAACGGACTGCACAACGATTAGGTCCAATTTCCATTTCACGTTGTGTTTCTTCATCGGGCATGATTCTTCCCATGTTCGTTTGACGGATTTCTTGGTATGCATTTGGTTGAGGAGGTAAATTTCCTGTTACCATTTGACGGAACTCTTGTTCATCCTCGATATTTAAACCGTGGTTCTTCTCAAAAAGTGTTCCTAACTTTTCCGATACACTTCCGTCTTCTTTCAATTCTTCGATGATCATGAAGTGCGCTGGCAGAACGAGCAGGTCCTTTGCCAGTTCACGGTAACGGCCATACAACGTTTCCCGTAGGTCGCGAACCCAATCCTCCGCTAATCCCGCAAGGTCTGGACGCCCAATGGAATCGATGAATAAAATATCACCTGATAATAAATAGGCATCATCGACAATAAACGAAGTAGAGCCAATTGTATGACCCGGTGAATAAAGTGCCTGAATATCAATTTTTGAACTACCCACCGTTATGACACGACCATCTTCAAGCGGTTCGTATGCAAACGTCACTTCAGTAGCGTCTTTTGGTGGTAGCCAGTACGTTCCATTCACGGCTTCAGCAATTTTTCGTCCCCCGGAAATATGGTCCGCGTGCAGATGTGTATCGAGCACATTCGTAATTTTTACGTCCAACTGTTTTGCGAAATCAATGAAGACATCTGTCATTCTTGTCGCATCTACAATTGCGGCTTCCCCGTTCGAAATGATCATGTAAGAAAGGCATCCTTTTCCGATTCGGATGAATTGATAAATAGCACCACCATCTTTCAAGTTGCCAACTTTCACAGGCTCCAAATGTTCACTCCATGCTTTCATGCCACCTTGCAAGTAGTTGACATCACGTCCGGCTTCAGCGAGCATTTCCGCGACAAATATAGAAGAACCCTCCTTCGCACAGACAACAACAACAGCCTGATCTGTCGGGATTTGATCGAGGATTTCTTCCACTCCATCCAGTAAATCAAAATAAGGGATATTCAAGTACTGGATATTCTCCCCTTCGATTTTCCAATCAGCAAACGCGTCTTCATTACGGACATCCAATACGAAGAATTTCTCTTTATTAATCACTTTTTTTGCAACTTCTTCAGCGGTTATTGGTGTACCTAAATTACCACCAATACTGGTGGGAGTATTATTTTTTGTAAAAAAATCCTCTACTGGTCCTTCCCAAGCTAACATACCGCCTTCCATATTAGCGACTTTATATCCGTAGCTTTCAAGGAATTTCGTCGCCTGTCCACTGCGGCCTCCCGAACGACAAACCATTGTGTATTCAACCGCTTTATCCAACTCATTCATACGGAATTCCAATAAACCAAGCGGTATATTAATCGCACCAGGGATTTTACCTTCTGCAACTTCATCCACCTCTCGAACATCTATCAGATTAAGCTGTTTGCCCTCGGATAATTTTGCTTCAATTTCTTTTGCTGTTACTTCAATCATTTTATTTCCTCCTTTTTAGATAAATAAATTCACATTGCCCTCTTGTGCATCAGCTAAATAAGCCGCGACTCCCGCATAATCGATACCATCTAGTAATTCGTTTTGATCAAGACCTAACAAATCCATTGTCATTGTACATGCTACAAGTTTGATATCTTGTTCCTGCGCCAATTCGATCAGCTGGGGAAGCGTCATCGCATTATGCTTCTTTATGACATGCTTAATCATTTTAGGTCCCATTCCAGCCATATTCATTTTTGAAATGCCCAACTTATCAGCCCCACGCGGCATCATTTTCCCGAACATCTTTTCAAGGAAACCTTTTTTAACTGGCACATGTTCCTCCTTACGAAGTGCATTCAAACCCCAAAATGTATGGAAGATTGTGACTTCATGATCATAAGCCACGGCTCCATTTGCAATGATATAGGCTGCCATTGCTTTATCATAATCGCCACTGAACAACACAATGGTCGTCTTTTTCGTTCCCGACAATATAATCATCCTTTCTTTTCACTACCATTACCCCTATGGGTATATTAAAGAGTTAAAATAAAAGAGTCAACAGTTTGTGACTCTTTACGAGCAGGTCTACTTAACGGCTCTTTACAAGAAGATTTACAGCTTCCTTCACGATATCCTCTTGAGACATCGGATTATTTTCGTCAATACTTTGCATGCATGCAATGATGTTCGAGCTGACAATGACGCCAATTGTACGGTCAATTGCCGAACGAGATGCTGACAATTGCGTGACGACCTCTTTGCAGTCCTTGCCTTCTTCAATCATTCGTAAAATCCCTTTTATCTGGCCTTCGATTCTTTTTAATCGATTTACAACTTTTTCATCGTATTGCAATTCGTTTCAGCTCCTTTCTTGTTGATTATGTTTAATAGTTTATACCCCCTTAGGTATATTGTCAAGAGGTTTGATTGTAGTCAACGAATCCTGTTTTCAGCGAAGTTCGACAAATTATGGTATACTAATAGTAGACAACTTGATTTAGATCGTTTTCGACTAGTTGTTTTCCATCATGACTTTTTTGGCTAAGGACAATCCTTAGCGTTTTTTCTTTATAGGTTATGGTGAGAATGCACAGTAGGAGGGATTCGATTGGCTTTTCCACGTAGGGAGAAACCTGTTTCAGATTTTGTCGCAGCTCGTCATATTGACGAAGAGATTTCATTCACCCGTAATGATCATGAGGTGAATGGAACAATCCACAAGATACTAGAGAATTCGGTTATCGTGAAGATTTCCGAGGATGATGCAGAGAGGATTGGTGTCGCATCCAATCTCACTGTTGTTGCACACAAGAACTACTCAGTAGGTTAATCTATACGAAAAGGGCATCTCTCAGGAGTGCCCTTTTTCAATTCTTTATAAAATAAAATACACTAAAACAGATAAACAAATTGATGTTATTGTGACCGCTATTAATGGTCTCATCGCCCGGTCTAATAAGTCTTTCAAACTTACGTTTAGACCAAGCCCGACCATTGCGGCTGTCAATAGCCACGTTGTTGCGCTACTGATTCCTGACATCACCCCGTCCGTTACCGGAATGGAATGACCTAATACATAACTTCCAAACAAGCTCATTAATATGAACCCGACAAGGAACCATGGGAATTCGATTTTGGTCTGCTCCCCATCCTCTCCCTTGCTTTTACGTTTCATGAAATAGATAAAGATAAAGCATAGTGGTACCAATAGAAATACCCTGCCTAATTTTGCGAGTAATGCGATGGCGAGTGCATCCTCCCCTGCTGGTGCAGCCGCAATTGCAACATGCGCCAATTCATGGAGACTCATTCCCGACCAAATTCCATAATCAGTTGGAAGAAGGGGCAATATTGGTCGCAATAGCGTGTAACCGATTGCAAAAACTGTTCCTAACATCGCGATAATACCAACGCCAATTGCGGTATCTTCATCCTTGGCTTTGATAATCGGTGCGACCGCTGCGATGGCTGCTGCCCCACAAACACCAGTCCCGACACCAAGGAGCAAAGAAATATTCCTATCCGCCTTCAACCATTTTGCAAGAAGCACCATGGCTCCAATCGCAAAAGCGATGACCAATACATCGCGCGCCAACAGTCCTAAACCATCTCGGAATACAACGTCAATGTTTAATTTCAATCCGTATAGAATGATTGCCAACCGAAGCAGTTTTTTAGTTGAAAAGGTAATTCCTGCGCGAACCCATTCGGGATAACCGAATAATTGTCTATATGTAACAGCGATGATAATGGCGCTTGCCAACTGTCCTATGTGACTGAATCCGGGTACTTTCGCTAGTATAAAACCTAATAAAGCAATAAAAAATGTGAAAGCAATTCCCGTGATCCATAGAATTTTCTTGTTAGTGAGCTTCTTTTCAATCATATTCAGCACCTCCTTATTTAAGGGTAATACGAAGTATTTCATAAGTAAAATAAATTATAATAATGAGTATGATAAGTAAAATGTTATAATCGAATTCAAGGAGTGATGAATGGTGGATCAGCAACTTCAAATATTTGTTACAGTAGCTGAAAAAGAGAGCTTCTCACGTGCCGCCGAGGAGCACCATATGACCCAACCGGCAGTTAGCCAGTATATACGCCAACTTGAAGATGAGATTGGGGCAAGGCTATTGGAACGCACCAATAAGTATGTTCGACTAAACAAAGCAGGCGAAATCGTTTATCACCACGCAAAGGAAATTCTTGCTTTATATACGAAAATGCAAAATCTTGTCGATGACCTTGCGAATAAGGCGAGCGGCCCTCTGTCTATTGGCGCCAGTTATACATTCGGAGAATACGTACTGCCACGCATTATCGCCAATCTAAAGCATACTTATCCCGATATCCAACCTACCGTTACCATTGGGAATACGGCAACAATAGCTGAATTGGTCGCCGGCCATCAGCTCGATATTGGAATTGTGGAGGGAAAGTTCAATGCGGCAAAACTCATTGTCGAGGATTTTGCAGAAGACGCTATGGTCGTCGTATGCGGAAGCAACCACTCGCTCGCCAAAAGCGATAGGCTGATTGAACTTAATTCATTGGAACGGGAAACGTGGATTGTTCGGGAGAAAGGCTCGGGAACACGGGAGGCCATGGACAATTTATTTTCACAATATGGAATTTCGCCAACAAATTTGATGAATTTCAGTAGCACACAACCCATTAAAGAATCTGTGGAAGCGGGTCTTGGAATCAGCCTTCTTTCCCAATGGTCTTTGAAAAAAGAGTTGAAGAACGGTGACTTGCACGTGCTGAATATTAGGGGTCTGCCATTCACCAGGAAGTTCTCCATTGTAACGAACACACCGTTTCAAACAAAGGCACTTGAGGTTTTCATCGAGATCCTTCGGACGAATAAATTGCTAACGACACTTGACTAAAAGGATTATAGACACTTTTCCCGAATAAGTAATAGTACGGAAAGGGGCTGCTGTTTTCCAATGAAAAAAATCGTATTGACAGCAATTATCATTTTTGGTTCCATTTACATCTTTTTTATTCCACCTGAACCGGTCGGTTTTAAGATCTTTATGAAACTTGTTCCGATGGCGCTTATCCTTACGTTTGCTGCAATGACACCGACGTTTGTTTCACGAAATTATAAGAGAACCATTATTGCCGGCCTATTAGTCTGTATGATTGCGGACGGTGTCATCTATTGGTTTTTGGCAGGTCTTATTACTTTTTTCATCGGACATGTTTTTTACATCTTCGCCTTTAAATCGGTAAGTCGCAATCGTGTGCCTATATGGGCAGCAATTCCACTCTTGCTATATGGAGTGTTCATGGCTGTATTGCTTGCAGGTTCACAGTTTTCTGTTGGCCAATCGGTTATGGGGTTCGCAATTATCGCCTATATTGCCGTTATTCTATTGATGGGATGGATGGCAATCCGCACACGATTAAAACTTACCATTGTAGGTGCGTTACTATTCATCTTTTCCGACTCCGTGCTTGCTATCGACCGTTTTGTTCTCGATATTCCTTACCGAGACGCTTTTGTAATGGTGACGTATTATGCAGCCCAAGTTTTCATAGCAGCAAGCATTGGAAGCCGGGTTATTCAGTATTCCGTGAATCGAAACAATCTGATAAGATGAAGGAAACAATGCTTTTTATTATAGGAGGTTTTTAGAATGAAAGAAAAATTGATCGAACGTTTAACACGCTATGCGAAAATCGATACACAATCGCATGAAGCAAGCACAACTACTCCATCAACTCCGGGACAATGGGATCTGCTTCATGTCCTTGAAAAAGAGCTTGCTGAAATTGGTATGGAGGAAATAACTTTAGACGAAAACGGTTATTTATTCGCATCCCTTCCGTCAAATACTGAGAAAGAATTGCCGGTTATCGGATTTCTTGCACATGTTGACACTGCGCCGGACTACACTGGTAAAAACGTCAATCCACAGCGAATCGACAATTATGATGGCAATGACATTCAGTTGAATGAAAAGACTGTGATGTCTGTTAAAGCATTCCCTGAATTGAAAAACTATGTTGGCCACACGCTTATCACAACAGACGGAACGACGTTATTAGGTGCGGACAATAAAGCCGGGATTGCTGAAATCATGACGGCTATGGAGTATTTGATTCAGAATCCTGACATTAAACATGGGAAACTACGTGTTGCTTTCACACCTGACGAAGAAATTGGGCAAGGGCCTCATAAGTTCGATGTGGAGGCGTTCGGTGCGAAATATGCGTACACGATGGACGGTGGTCCACTTGGCGAGCTTCAGTATGAAAGCTTTAATGCGGCTGGCGCTAAATTGACATTCCACGGAACAAATGTGCATCCTGGTTCTGCTAAAGACAAGATGGTGAACTCCATTCTCATTGCAAACCAATTCCAAGCGGCAATGCCTGCTGATGAAATTCCGCAAGTGACAGACGGCTATGAAGGGTTCGTCCACCTTACGGATGTGAGTGGATCTGTTGAAAAAACTGAGTTGCATTACATTATCCGCTATTTCGATCGCGAAACATTCGAGGCACGTAAACAATTGATGGTCGATACTGTTGAGCAATTGAAACAGGAACATGGCGAAGGTGCCGTTGAACTTGAATTGAATGATCAGTATTACAATATGCGTGAGAAAATCGAGCCGGTTATGGAGATTGTCGATATCATTTCGGATGCATTCAAAGTGCTTGAAATCGAGCCGAATATCGTACCGGTTCGCGGTGGTACGGACGGTTCCCAGCTTTCCTATATGGGTATGCCGACGCCGAATATTTTCACTGGCGGTGAAAACTACCACGGCAAATATGAGTATATTTCTGTGGACAATATGGAAAAAGCGACGAACGTCATAATTGAGGCAGTAAAACTTTACGAAGAACGTGCATAAGGGGACATCCTTATGAAGGCGATTTGGATTGGGATTCTGTCATCTCTATTTTTCGCGGTGACATTCGTGTTGAATAGATCGATGGAGATTTCGGGGGGCAGCTGGTTATGGAGTGCCTCCCTCCGTTATTTTTTCATGGTTCCGTTTTTGATTGCCATCGTGGCCTATCGTAAAGGGCTTCGGGAAACGGGTAAGGCAATGGCTGCAACTCCCCTTCCCTTTTTCACGTGGAGCATCGTTGCATTCGTACTCTTCTATGCCCCTTTGACATTTTCAGCGGCTTATAGTCCCGGATGGTTGCTTGCGGGCACTTGGCAATTAACGATTGTTGCGGGCGTACTGTTGGCGCCGTTGTTCGTTATTGTTGTGAGGACTAATGATGGGGAAAAGAGGATTAGGCAGCGGATTCCTTTAGTATCACTCTTCATAACATTAATTATTTTCGCGGGCGTTGTTTTGATTCAAATTCCGAATGCGAATAGTGTCGATACACGCACTCTATTACTTGGCATTCTTCCGGTCATCGTTGCGGCGTTTGCTTATCCTTTAGGCAATCGGAAGATGATGGATTTATTGAAAGGTAGGCTTGACACGTTTCAACGGGTGCTAGCAATGACGTTGATGACGATTCCTGTGTGGGTTGGTTTTGCCATCTATGCGCTGCTTACTGCCGGACCGCCTTCTTGGAGTCAGGTTATTCAGTCGCTAATTGTCGCGGTCAGCTCAGGCGTCATTGCGACGACTCTATTCTTCATGGCGACGGACCTTGTACAAAATGATCAAGGCAAGCTTGCGGCAGTTGAAGCGACACAATCTACAGAGCTTATATTTGCAATGGTAGGTGAAATGCTTATTCTGCATATCGCATTGCCTAACGCACTTTCTTTGGTTGGTATATTGGTAATAGTGATCGGCATGGGGTTGCATAGTTATCAGACTTCAGTTGTGATGGGGAAAATCCCAACGTCCGAATAGTCCATTGCTCATATTTTGGTGATATATTTACGGATTCAATAGATATATTCTATTATTCAATAGATATAATCATAGATTCAATCGATAAACTTACTGATTCAATCGATATCCAGACATTTCTTCTTAGCCACACGAAAAAACGCTCAGTGCAAAACTGAGCGTTTTCTCTTTTATTCGTAAACCCCAATAACTTCCACAGCTTTTTCCGTCAATGAAGTATCTACCGCTTTGTCAAAATCAATATCTCCAAGAATCGCACCATTTGCTTTATACGTTTCATATTGCTTCTTAATATCATCAACGAACATCTTTCCATTCGGGTCGAGACCAGTGACGTTTACTCTGTCCCACAACTCATGATCTTTCAAAGCGGTATGCATCACCATGATATCGACGATTTCATCCTTGTCGATATCTTTAAAGAATGCATCGTTGTAATCCCGGACGCCTTTCAAATAGGCTGCCATGAAACGCAAAGATACTTCTTCATTTTCCATGAATTTCGGGGAAGCGAGCACCATGGCGATCTGAGATTCAGGGGCGTAATCGGTAGCATCCCCGAAGCGAACGTGAATACCATTTGCAACCCCTTGTGCAATCAAAGGCTCGATACTGAGAGCAGCATCAATTGTACCCGCATTAATCGCACCAAGCATTGCACCAAAATCCGCGATATGGACGTATTCGACATCATCCTCAGTCAATCCCGCATGTTTCAACATTTCCTCGTAAATATACCCATCAATCGAGTTTCTTGAAGACACGGCTATCTTTTTCCCTTTGAAATCAGGATAATCCTTAATTTCATCCACCATATGGTTGCCGATTACGAAAGTGAAATATGATTTGCCAGGCATATTATGCCCTTTATCCGCAATGATCCGAACGTCGATACCTTGTGCAATCGCGTTGAAGAACGATGCAGTCGAGACCCCCCCTGCAATATCCACTTCCCCTGCGGCAAGTGCCGGCAACATATCGTCACTATTGGCAAAGTCCGCAAAAGCGACTTCTATATTGTATTCCTCAAAATATCCTTTTTCCTTTGCAATATAGAAACCCGCTCCGGAAGCTGCACCGTCTTCAGCGATTAAAATCTTCACCCTTTTGTCTAAAGGAGCCAAATCACCGGAGGGCGTTTCAACGACTGAATCTCCAGGAGTCGTTGGTTCTGTCTTTTCAACAGGATTCGTTTCTTTTTTGGAGCAGGCCCCTACTATTAAAAGGACCGCCGCCAACATTAATAGCCACCCGCACAGGAACTTTTTTCTCACCTTTTTTCCCCTTTTCACTTATTCTCTCTCCTTGATTGTTGAACTTCATCCTGCAAGTGTTTCCAAATATCGACAAATTGCTCTGCAAGTACCGGGTCCTTCCGGATATCCTCTATCGTCCTTGGCCGTGGTGTATCGATCTTGACTTGTTGTATGATCTTGCCGGGTTGCGCACTCATAAGGAGGATTCGGTCGCTTAACAATAATGCTTCATCAATGCTATGCGTTATGAAAATAACTGTTTTTTTCGTTTCAGACCAAATGGATAGCAGTTCTTCTTGCAAGATGAATTTATTCTGTTCATCGAGCGCTGCAAACGGCTCATCCATCAGCAAGATTTCCGGGTCATTTGCAAAGGCACGGGCAATGCTCACCCGCTGTTTCATGCCACCTGACAATTCTTTCGGATATAGGTGTGCAAATCGGTCAAGTCCGGTCTTTTTCAAATAATAGTTCGTTCGTTCTTGCACAACGTTCTTCGGCATTTTCCTCATTTTCAAACCAAATGCGACATTTTCCTTCACCGTCAACCAAGGTATGACGCCCCTCTCCTGAAAAACCATTGATTGGAGAGGTCGCCCTTCCTGCTCTTGATGAATTTCAAATTCCCCAATACTTGGCTGTTCGAGTCCTGCCAATATCCGAAGTAAAGTCGTTTTTCCGCATCCGCTTGGTCCGACGATACAAACAAATTCACCCTCCCCGATTGTGAGAGAAATGTCCTCGAGGGCGGTCACACTCGATTGTTTTTTATAAAATGCTTTTGTTAGTTTCCTAATTTCGATTTTCGCTCTCTTTTCCATCCAATCACCTCCAAGGTAACAACTTTTTCTGTAGACCGCGAAGCATCAAGGAGAAGAGATAGCCGAAGAATGAAATAAGGATGAGACCGACATACATCTGCTCGAGCAGAAATGCCTTATACGATGTCCAGATTAAATATCCAATCCCCGAAGTTGCACCCATCATTTCTGCAGCAACAATCGTAAGCAACGCAATTGCCTGCCCCATCTGAATCCCTTCCAACATTACGGGCATTGCGCCCGGCAATGCAATTTTAAAAAAGAACTGTGTCTTACTCGCGCCATAATTATCAGCAACATCCAAGTAAATTCGGTCAATGTTCAAAACACCCGCAGCCGTATTGATAACGACTGGGAAAAATACACTTCCTGCTATCGTTACAACTTTCGACAGATCACCAATTCCGAAGAGGATAATGATGATCGGCAGCAATGCAAGCGTCGGTATCGGCATAAGTGCCATAACAAGCGGCTGCACAAAATGTCGAATCGGAGAATAAAGCCCCATCAGCAAACCGATTACCACCCCAGGGATAACTCCTGCTAAAAACCCAACAAAAATCCGGTACAGGGAAACCCCGATATGGTCAACCATTACACCGTTCGCTACCATTTTGGCAAAAGTGCCTAAAATAGCGGATGGTGGCGGGAAAAATCGAATATCCATTATTCCTGTCCTCGAAAGTACTTCCCATAACAGTAAAATGAAAATTGGCGAAGCAATCGTTAATAACTGCTTATATCGTTCCTTAGATTGTCTTTGCTTCCATTCCCGTTGTTCAATCTCATACGGGTCATGTCGACCAGTCAAATTCTCTTTTTTCAATGGTCACCACCTCTTTAATTTAATAATATGAGAATGCTTATGGGCTGGCTTGGGCAAAACAGGTCGAATTTTGAAGATTGGGTAGGGTTTGGGGTGTGCAGAGGAGGTGATCGAACACTTTTGAGTGGGAATGAGAACTATTTCGATGAGAAGGAGAACTCCAATTGTGTGTTATAGGAACTTCAAAAAAAAGGCATCCTATCGTTAGTTTTTAGCGATAGGATGCTTTGCTTCTTTATTTTATTCAATCAACCGCGCCAAGTGCTCATGCCGCCCCTGACGTTTATTACGTTAGAGAAACCTGCTTTCTTTAATAAGTTAGCCGCCTGCGAGCTCCGCATACCGCTTTGGCAGAGGACGACCGTCTCTTTCTCTTTATCCAGTGTCTCCAATTTCGATTTAAGTATATTTAAAGGGATATTCTTGAATTCACTAATGTGTCTACCTTTATATTCTGCCGGTGTACGCACGTCGATAAATTGCTTAGAATTATCTTTCAACATGCCTTTCAATTCTTCGGTCGATATGGATTTCACGCCTTTTTTCGGCATCATTCGCCAAGCAAAAAATGCAATGATAACTATCATGATGATCCATTCCATTTTCATACCCCCTGCAGTATTTTTATTATAGAAGTAATATACCATGCGGGGTATAAATATGCAACTATTTATATTTTTATCACCGACTCAGGCGACTTTATCACCGACTCGGACAACTCTCTTTTCATTCATGCAAAAAAAACGCCCCGCAAAATTAAAAAAGAGAAGCCTTGCCACTTGGAGGCTTCTCATCTCATCTCTTCAATCAATCAATCCAAACTCCTTCGCTTCCCGCGTTAAGTCATCCCTGAACTTCGGATGCGCAATCCCGATCAACGCTTTCGCCCGCTCGGAAATCGACTTGCCATGCAATCGTGCAATGCCATATTCCGTCACAATATTGTCGACATAGTTTTTTGATGTCGTCACGACGGATCCCTCACTTAAATGCAGTTTTATCCGCGAAATCGCGTCATTTTTCACCGTTGAATGCATACAGACATACCCTTTTCCATATTTCGACAAACGAACACCTCTTGCAAAATCGGCTTGTCCACCACTTGAGGAATAATATCGCCCCGCAACCGTCTCGGAAGCACATTGGCCATATAAATCCACTTCAGTTGTCGCATTGATCGACACCATATGATCCTCTTTTGCAATCTCATAAGAGTCATTTACAAGTCTCACCGGTAAAAATTCAACTGATGGATTATTATTTATAAAATCATAAAGTCGTTGTGAACCGAAAGCGAATGACGCGACAATCTTCCCTTTATGCGTCATTTTTCTCATGCCATCGACAGCACCGGCCTCGACGAGATCCACAATTCCATCGGTCAACATCTCCGTATGGATACCTAAATGACGACGGTCTTTCAACATTTTCATAACTGCATTCGGAATAGCACCAATACCGATTTGCAGTGTGTCTCCGTCTTGTATATCTGCTGCTACGAACTCGGCAATTTTTCGGTCCTTGTCAGTAATGACTGGCGACTTTTCTTCCGCAAGAATCTGATCATTTTCAATAAACCCAGCAACTTGGCTAATATGGATTTGGTGCTTTCCAAATGTGCGCGGCATATGTTTATTAACCTCAAGGACAAATGGAACCTCACCAATGAAATCAGCCGTATAATCAGCATTTGTGCCGAGTGAAAAATAGCCATGCTCATCCATTGGTGACGCAACCGCAATTACCATAGGATTTTTGGTTGTCTTTCTTAAAAGATAATACATTTCTTGAAAGACATTTGGAATTAATTCCACATGCCCTTCCCAAAACGCTTTTCGTGTCGCCGCACTTAGAAAGTAAGATATATGTGAAAGATGCCCTTTCATCTTCCCATTAATATAATCGCGTTCACGCAATGCCAATAATTGATGGACTTTGACATTTTCCAATTGCTTATGATGCTCCTCCAAAATATCTAGTAAACCGTGGGGCTCACCGTTTGAAAGCGGGATAATGATATCCATGTCTTTATCAATTAACTGAATAAATTCCTCTGGTTGTAATAGCTTAGTCATTTCTTCAAATCCTCCTGCTATACTTTATTATCTTTATAGTATATTTCAGACCGAGCGCTCGCTCAACTTGTCGAATTATGCGAGAATACATATAATATAGATATGACGAAATTATCAAATGAGCAAATTAGACAACTGAATAGCTATAGTGTTTACGTAAATCCACCTCTTCATCCCCTATTTACTTTACACGATTTATTGGATCGTGAAAAAACATCGGAGTGTGTAAAAGCGGTGCAAATCGTGAGCGGCAGTCCGAACATGACTGTTGCAGCATCATTTTTCATGCGACGGGTTGGTATGTTTATTAATATGCAGCTTTTTAACTTGGCGGTATATGATGAAATATGGGATGGGGACGAAACGAAGATGAATTTTGGGGCAATTAAAGAGTACGGCAATAAAACAGTAAGTACATTTGTTGCAATGGACGATTGGAAATCTGTTGACGAGGATGAGCACAGGGGGGCCATTCGAAGTATTTTACTATGGGCGAATAAAATAATCCGTCAAATTAGGACCGTTACATCCATCTCTCCCCTAACATTATGGGAGAACATTTTCGGATTTTTATTGTGGCAGTATCACGTCATGTTGGAAAACCCCGCCACAATTGATACAGCGCGCGCGGATTTGAATTGCTTAATGGATGACAAAACATGGGATGGAATTTCAGCAAAATCATTATTCGCTAAATTCTTAAATGGTCGAGAGCCTTTCGAACTCTTACAGACGACAGTTCGGACGACTTGCTGTTTCTCAAAAGATGTACCCGGGTTGATGCAATGTGGGTTTTGTCCGCTAAAAATTAGTTAGCCCGATAGGCTAAGTAAGATTTTTTATAAGGAAGGATTTCCAAGCAATAAGAAATTATTCAAAAAAGGTGAGAAGCGATGCTATGTAAAGGACATCATGTGGCGGGCAATGTCATTGATAACGAGACACGCTGCGTACATTACCATTCAAGACTTGATATAATTGCAATCAAGTTTTATTGCTGTGATACATATTTTCCTTGTTTTCAATGCCATGAAGAGGTAGGTTGCGGAAGTCCGGAAGTGTGGCCGGCTGATAAATTTGATGAAAAAGCTATATTATGTGGAAGTTGTGGGAACGAATTGACGGTGAATGAATATCGCGACTGCGACTCAGCATGTCCATACTGCAAAGCCGAATTTAATCCAGGATGTAGCTTGCATGCAACATTATATTTCGAAAAATAAATGTTAGTGACCTAACACCTTTCCCCGTTTGGTCACTAACATCTTTTTATTTATCCGGATATCTTTCCTGCAAAAACCTTACTGATTGGTCAATCAATGCTTTCAATACATCAACGTTAATATCTGCTATTTTATTAATATACACACAGGACTTTCCAGATGTATGTTTTCCGAAGTCCTTTAATAACTCGTCCCGTTGTGTGTCTCCGGTTGCGAAATATAAACTAATTTTGGCTTTCCGTGGAGAGAAGCCGACAAGAGGTGCGTCGCCTTCGTGTCCAGAATCATATTTATAATGATATTTGCCGAAACCGATAATGCTTGGCCCCCACATTTTCGCCTCAAATCCGGTTGTTTCAGTAAATATGTCTAACAATCTGTATGCGTCTTCACGTTTTTTGGGACTGTCTACAAGTTCGATAAACTCAATAACACTACTATCGGTTTCTTTCGTTTTTAACTCGTACATTTTTTAACCACCCTTCCTATATTATTTCTTATCTATGTTGATCGATAAGAATAGGATTGCCATCTGGATCTTCAAGTGTAAAACTTGCGGGACCCTCGCTTGTTTCATCTGCTTCAGACAGTATATTTATCCCTTTTGCTTTAAGCTGTTTTTGCAAGTCCCGAATATCAGTAAATGCATCAAGGTTTTCAGCATTTTCATTCCATCCCGGATTGAAAGTCAATATATTCTTTTCAAACATCCCTTGAAAGAGGCCAATAATGCAATTATTATTTTTCATAATAAGCCAATTTTGTTCGATATTACCCCCGAAGATTTGAAACCCCAAGCTTTCATAAAACAACTTCGATTTGTTGATGTCTTTTACACTTAAACTTACAGAAAATGCTCCCAATTCCATAGTTATCCCCCTTATAATTTGTATTACTACAACCAAGTATACCCAATATTCTAATATATTGGTGCGAATATTTATACTTTCCGACTAAAAAAGCCCCCAATCATGGAGGCTTTTAAAGACTTACTTCAGATGTCCTTTGTAGCAGCGTGTTTAATCTTTCTTCGCTGGTCATAAATATTGCTCACAATCACCTTACCAACCGCGTACACGGGGACGCCGACGATAATCCCCACGAATCCAGCAATATTTCCCGCTGCCAAAATGATAGTAATAACCGTTAACGGATGGATATCAAGCGATTTCCCCATAACGTTCGGTGTAATGAGGTTACTGTCGATTTGCTGGGCGACCAGAGTTACGATTGCCACTAAAATGACGAGTTTAGGGTCTTGTATATAAGCGATGATAACTGCTGGTGTAACAGCAATCCACGGCCCGATAAATGGCACTAAGTTCATAAATAGTGCGAAGATCGCAAGGAGCAGCGAATACTTCAACCCGATTAGCAAATATCCGATTAAGATTAGTGATGCCAGTATGGCGCTTATTAGGAACTGGCCTTGGATGTACGAACGCAATACATTGTCAATGTCACTTAATGTCTTTTTGACCCACTCGCGACGTTCACCACTGAAAAGATTATAAATTTTCGGCGCGAATTTTTCGTGATCCTTCAGCATGAAGATGAAGAAAAAAGGCACTAAAATGAGCAAGAACATCGCTTGGAAAAAGGATTGTAAAAATTGAACGAACCATTTCCCGAATTTCACAGCAATCGACTGAAGAGAATCTGTTGCGCTTTGTACGGATTTCTGCAGACTCTCAGGCAGGTCGTCTTTTTGTTGCCAAAAGCCCTTCACTTTTTCAACTTCCTTCGTCAAGGTTGGGGCATCCTCGACAAGATTATTAACCTGGTTTGTAATGGGTGGACCAATAATGGAAATGAAAATCCATAGCACGACCGCAAGCCCGGCAAGGATGGTTAAAATACTTGCCCACCGAGGAAATTTTCGTTTTTCAAGGAAGTGCTGTATCGGTTCTGTCATGTAATAAAGTACACCGCCGAGTAAAAGAGGCAGTATAATTGCTTTAATAATAATGACAACCGGCGCAAAAATGAAGCTGATTTCCATGAAATATTTAATGATCAGTATCGACAACAAAATCCCGACGCCCACTTGGAACCATAATTTCTTCGTCAATCTCTCACTTCCTTTACTGTCTATGTTAATTAAAGTTAAGTATACGGTTAAATACGTTCCGTGTCGAAAGGAAGTTTCAAATTGAATGAAAAAAGGAGCAGCAGATAGATGCCTGCGCTCCTTGACCAATTTATTAATGAATTCGAAGGACGATGCCGTTTCCAGCCGGATCTTTTGTAAAGTAAGTTTCATCCTCTTTATCCACTTTTCCACCAAGTGCTTCAATGTTCTTTATCGCTTCTTCCAGTTTGTTCTGTTCAGGATATACTAACGTATATGCCTGCATCCCTGCACTATCTTCCGATGGAGCTGGAGCACCCGCCCCATTCCACGTGTTCAACCCAATATGATGATGGTATTTACCGGTTGACATGAACAATGCTTGTGGATAAGGGGTGACTACTTCAAATCCAAGTGCTTCGTAAAAGGCTTGAGACTCTGGTAGGTTTGCAACGTGCAGATGGACGTGCCCCATGATCGTGTCCGCAGGCAAACCATCCCATTCTTCATTACCACTTGCCTCAACAATCCCTTGTGCGTCAAGTGGATCTGTGCTCATTGAAACGAAATCATTATGCCACTCCCATTCTTCCGGTTTGCGGTCACGATAAATTTCAATACCATTTCCGTCTGGATCAGATAAATATAATGCTTCACTCACTAAATGATCTGAAGCTCCAAGAGGAATTTGGTTCCTTGATAAATGCTTTATCGCTTTTCCGAGATCTGCGCGTGTTGGCAATAATAGCGCGAGGTGATAAAGACCTGTGCGACGCGATTCTTTCGGTTTTATGTTTTCAGGCTGTTCCAATACGATCAATGGCTTTTTGCCATCTGCAGTTAGAGCCACTCGATTGCCTTCCTTTGATAAAACCTTAAATCCAATAATTTCTGTATAAAAAGCCGTTAGTTTATCCAGATCAGTCACTTTCAAATAAACTTCACCGGTATACGTATGTGGTGGTTGATGAAATGTCATATTTATTCCTCCCAGTAAGTTACTTACTTTATGTAACTAACTTTATATGTTATGATAAGTATTGTCAACATAAAACGATTTTAATTGAAAGGAACGCTATTTATGAGTGAATTCGAGCTTTGTCCACGCTTTGAGCAAACTGTTTCCATATTAAGCCAGCGATGGACCGCATTGATTTTATATCAACTCATGTCCGGTCCCCAACGCTTCTGCACGATGACCGATAAATTAGGTGTGAGCGGAAAAACGTTGACGGAAAGGCTTAAGGATTTAGAGCAACGTGGGTTTGTTGTGCGTAATGTCTACCCAGAAACGCCAGTGCTTATTGAATATTCATTGACGGAGAAGGGAATGTCCTTGACCCCGATTATGAAGGAAATTGAAAATTGGTCGAAGGAATGGATTGAACCAGTTTCTTCTTCTTCGAACGAGTAAAGCCGATTGCGAATTGAGCAACCGGCTTTTTATTTATGAATTTTAACTATTGTTCCTAACAGCACCAATGAGGATAGTTCGAGGACATCTTTGTTTTGCATTCGGATGCATCCATGGGAAACACTTTTCCCAATGGAGGAAGGATTATTTGTTCCATGAATTCCGTAATGCGGCTTGGAAAGTCCCATCCAAAATGCACCGAACGGGCCACCTGGATTTAGTTGTTTATTGATAATTCTATATGTCCCTTTCGGCGTCGCTGTTAACATTTTCCCAACCGCTATCGGGTATTTTTTTAGTAGACGCTTGCCGTCATACAATTTCAATTCATGTTTTCCAACAGAAACGTCTATCCAGCGCATCGTTTACCTCCTTCGTGAGAAAGGGTTGTTGTATAGGATACGTAGGAATGTGAAAGCAGACTGGGCTTGTTATTGGATGCCGGGCGCATCTTGCTTTGGCTTAATCCTCATTTTTCATCCCTCGCATTTTGAAAGTCGATAAAAACCCTTCAATTTGCTCCGCTGTTTTCAAGTAGTGAACGGTCTTCCCTTCATTCGCATATCGTTCCATCCGTTCATGCATTTTCACTTTTCGGCGTTTATACGTTGTCACTATGAATTTGATGAACTCCCAGTCAATCTTTTCCGGACAGCCTTCCGTCATATCTTCACGAGTTTTTCCGTGATATTGAATACGCCTTTTAATGACGCGATATAGACAAACGTGCATCGGTAGTTCGATGTAGATGACCGTATCGGCATGAGGTTCACGAATGTTGATTGTAGATGTATAGTTACCTTCTATTATCCAACGATTCTTTTCGACAATTTTTTGCTGGGCTGATGAAAATTCTTCCCTCGGTGCTTCCTCCCATCTTGGCCGCCAATAAAGTCGATCCAAATGAGTGACTTCGATTCCCGTAATTTCGCCAAGTCGACGTGAGAATGTCGATTTGCCAGCACCCGCAGAAACTCCAATTACCATAACCTTGTTCACTCCATCCCACCTCGCAATTCAGAAATCCACGGATGACCGGGTATATGAATATCAAGTGCCTGACAAAGCCATTTCTTGTCTTGAACGTTCAATATATCCTTAACAGCTATAAAATCTGCATGATCTTTTTCCCGGGTATTCTTGGATTTATATAAAAGAACGATTATTGGATGTAGGATTGGAATCCCTAAGTTGGAAATCAAAAACGTCGAAGAGGCTGGATAAGTTATTTGAGGCTCTCTTCTAAACACCCATTTACCTTTTTCAAATTCATTCAATAGTACTTCGAGAGCATCTTCACTGTTGAGATGTTTTCCGTGCAATTCGTGTATCGGCAACTCCAACGTCTCGTTTCCCCAGTTAGCCAACTTCCCATTTACCGCTTTGTCGAATTTCCAATCCATTAAATAATTTCTCATCCGATGTTGATCCTCACGCGATATGGCGATTTCAATATCCGAATGCTCCCTTGTTTGATTCCCAATAAAAAGATCTATCGCCCAACCGCCAGCGATTCCCCATTGCCGGACATAACCCGCCATCCAATCAGCCACTTTTCGACATTTCTCCACAGATATCCCCCTTTACACGAAAAAAGGAGTGACCGCGTCACTCCTCATTTAATCTCATATTGTTATTTTATCTGAATGTTAGCTCCAATTCAAATGTGTTAGAGCTTTCCTACATAATTTAAGCGCTCTAATTCTTGTGAGTCATATGCCCCGTCCAAAATCGCCTGAACATCCTTCAATGTATCTTGAAGGTTTACCGACTCGCCCTTCTGACCCGTATATTCTTCTGCCACGTAAAACGGCTGTGTCAAATAAGCTTCCAAACGTTCGCCACGTTTAAATGTTTGCATTTCAGACGTTGGCAGATTCTCCTCGCCACGCACATTCACAAGTGAGCGTAATTCACGGTAACGACGTAGGAGTTTTTGTGCCCTTTGTTGAATAAAGAAGTGATTTTGATCCATATGTGCGCCTTCCAAAACGGAAGAAGTCGATACTACTGGGTTTACAGCTGGAAAACGGTGTCTTGCGGATAAATCCGCATCAAATTGCCATAGTGTTTCAAGTGGGCCATATGGCATTTCTTCATCCATAACTTCCCCGGTCAAGTCTAAAAGAAATGTCGTCACCGACTCCATTCCAATTTGCTGCAAACGCTCTTGCAGTTCGTAAATTCCCCCAGTAACTACATGACCCTTATCTGCTGCAAAAGCAATTTCTTTTTCTGTTCCAAGTGCGGTGATTTTTTCGTAGGTTTCATCAATAGATTGTGTTGTGATGTCCACATTTCCCAAAACGTCTAACAGTTCCGGGAAATCCCCTTTTGGCATTAACAATATTGTTGTAAATCCCTCTGTCTTCAAGCGGTAAAACAATTCGCTCAACACAACAAGCTGCCCCATGTTTTTCCGTGCGACCAAACCGACCGTGCCCCCTTTTGCCAACGGTGCAAATAAATCCAACGTTTTAATTTTCGTCTCGATCATTTCAATCTTCTCCCCCCGGATTATCAATTCGTCTAAACTACATTCCGCCAAATCAGCCAGTGCAACAAGCGTCCTCACTTCCGATTTACCAACTGAAATTTTCCCTGTGCACAAATTCGAAACCGTTGCAGGCCTTAGACCAACTGCTTTAGCGGCACTAGTTAAATTGGGCACTCTTCTCCTTAATAATGAAACATTCAGCCTGAGATTGTCTCTTTCCATCATTTCCCCTCCTTACTCCATATAGTAATTTATATTACGTAACAAAGCAATAGGTATTTACTCTAAAGCGTAATTTATTTTTCAAATAACAAATCCTTTATAAAATCAATTTAAATATAAATAATCCGGATAACTTTTAAGAAGTGGGGCATCTTAACATTGATTCACATCTACGTGAGGAAGGTGGCGTTTTTATGAAGAAAATGGCGGTAGCGGCATTAGGTATCGGAGCGGCATTTCTGATGCGAAATAAAAATGCCCGAGAAAAGCTGATGAAACAGTTTGAATCTCTCGCAGAACCATTCACCTCAAAAAATGGATCATCTTGATTCATAGAAGTCAACGGACTCACGGAAAACTCGGCATCCATTTTGGGTGCCGTTTTTAATTGGAGTGAAATGAATGGGCCTCTGTGCGAGAGAATGGGCCCTGAAGCTGAAAGAATGGGCCCTAACGTAAAAGAATCGACCTTGATGCATAAAGAATGGGCCCTCGTGCAAAAGAATGGACCCTGAAGCAGAAAGAATGGACCCTGAAGCAGAAAGAATGGGCCCTCGCGCAAAAGAATGGGATTAAGTCCATATAATTGTGTAAATAGGAAAAGGCCTTTTCCATCCCTTGTGATAAAATGTTTTCAACCACGATAAACATTTGGAGGAATGGAAAATGGCCCAACTTAATTTTAACCTAGATATGGATGTTTTAAAAGACTCTGTGATGAATTCAAACATTGATGCTGTCGTCAAATCCACAATCGTTTTAGTCCTGAACGAATACATGGAAATGGAACGGGATGAGTACTTGAACGCTGCGTCCTACGAGCGTTCTGCCGACCGTGTAGATTATCGAAACGGATATTATGAGCGTGATTTTACCATGAGTATCGGAAAGATTACTTTGAAGGTTCCCCGTACTCGCCAAGGTGATTTCGCTCCCTCAGTCTTTGAAAGATATGCGCGATGTGACCAAGCCCTTGTTCTATCCATGCTTGAAATGGTTGTGAATGGGGTGTCAACACGAAAAGTCACCAAGATTGTTGAACAGCTTTGCGGTAAGAGTGTGTCAAAATCATTCGTTTCCTCCCTTACAGCGAAACTGGATCCCATTGTCAATGAATGGGCAAATCGTCCTTTGAATACAAACTTTTATCCTTACTTATTTGTGGACGCAATGTACATTAAAGTTAGGGAGCACAACCGTGTAGTCTCTAAAGCCGTCTACATCGCTTTGGGAGTGGACAAGGAAGGTCGTCGGGAAATCTTAGGGTTGAAAGTAGATCATAACGAAAGTTATAAGAGTTGGTCCTCCTTTTTCCAACATCTTATTTCAAGAGGTCTACAATCACCAAAACTGGTTGTTTCCGATGCCCATGAAGGTCTTAAAAAAGCCATTCAAGAGGATTTTTTAGGAACCTCTTGGCAGCGATGCAATGTCCACTTCAAACGCAACATCGTAGAAGCTTTCCCTAAAAAGGACAACCAGGAAGCAATCAGTCTACTAAAAAGCATATTTGCCGCAGAAGATATGGACACCGTGCGAAGTCTGAAAGAGCTGTTCTTTGAAAAGTACGAAGAGAATCCCAAGTACCAAAAAGCATTAAAAATACTTGACGAGGGATTTGAAGACTCAATCCAATACATGAATTTTCCTATCGCCCATCGCAAGTCGATACGAAGCACTAATGGTGTAGAAAGGCTGAATGAAGAGATCCGCAGGCGTGAAAGAGTTATCCGGATCTTCCCGAATACCCAATCCGCTTTTAGGTTGATTGGCGCCGTACTCATCAGTTATGTCGAATCAAATAAATACTGGAATAAACGATTGTTTACAGCTAAAAAGTCGTAAGACTTGATGCATCGTGAAGCAACTTGACTTGGAGCCTCTGCGGGCATGAGTCCCAAGCCAGGAAACCCAGCCGTTAGGGCTGGCTTTTCCCGCCAAGGCTATCATGCCCGCCTCTCCAAGTAAAGTTGCGAGATAGAGTTTCGTAGGCATATCCAGTATTGCCTAACATATTTGTAACGTCTTATATTAACCTGAAAACATTAAAGGGAATTTACACAAGACTAAGGACTTGACTAAGAATGGACCTTGAAGCTGAAAGAATGGGCCCTCGCGCAAAAGAATGGACCCTAAAGCAGAAAGAATGGACCCTCGCACAAAAGCGACGGCTATCGCTTAAGTAGTTTAGAGTCTCCTAAATCGGGAAAGTATTTTTTAAGTAGAATAATAGGAGGTTTCGATTATGAAAAAGAAAATGGCTTTGGCTGCTCTTGGATTGGGTGCCGCATATTTGATGAGGAACAAGGATGCTCGGGATAAATTGTCCAAGCAATTTGAGACGTTTGGATCCACTCCTCTTAGAGGGGAGAAAGGTTCCCGCGCTTCCACCTCTACCACGACATCGAGCCGGAATAAAGGATTATTAGGCGGGCTTTTTAGCTGACCTTGGATAGAATGAAACGAGAGGGCGCGTATAGATGCGTCCTCTCGTTTTTATTCATTGACCGCAACATTGCGCTTTTCCATATTAAGTACAATGAAGATGCTTGCCTCGTATAACAGCATCATCGGAATGAGAACGATAAGCTGACTGACAAAGTCTGGAGGTGTGATCAGCGCCGAGACGATGGCTAAAATCAGATAGGACCACTTCCTCACTTTTCGCAAGGTTTCGGCTGTCAACACGCCAATCGCGGCTAAGAACATGGCGACGATCGGCAGCTCGAATAGAAGGCCGATTGGCATCGTCGTCATGAGCAGGAATTTTGCATATTCCTGAGCTGATACCATCACCTTGAAGTTCATCGCACCTAATGAAGTGAGGAAACCGTAGCTCAATGGATTGACGACGAAGTAACCGAATGCCAATCCAGCTAGGAATAATAAAAACATGACTGGCGAGTAGAGACTGAGAAACTGCTGTTCCTTCTGATTCAGGCCCGGCTTCACGAATTGCCATAAAAAGTGGCAAAGAAAGGGAAGCGACAATCCAAATGATAGTGCTGTCGAGATGGACATGTAAAAAACGACGACTTCCATCGGTCCAAGGACGATTAATTCGTGGCCTCTCGTGACAACCGGAAACCATAGATTGATGGTCGCAAATACGGCGATGAAAAAGGTGATGAATACACCTGCACCTTTTATGAGCTGTTTGCGAAGATCGGTTAGATGCTCGACTAAAGGAGGGTCTTGGGCAAACGGCTCCACCGACTCAACATTTGCCACTTTTGCAGTCTCTACGTCTGTCAAATCTTCTACTGTTGTTACACTGTCTTCCCTTTGCGTACTATTTTCCTTCATTTCTTTTTTATCAAGTGGACTTAAGATTTTTCTATGATGATCACCATAAGGATCCATGTCTTCACCCACTTATGAAGGATCCGTCTTGTTCGGCAGTTCCTTTTTCACTTCATCCTCGTCCAATATGTCACGTGCGGATTTCTTGAACTCCGCTAACGTTTTGCCCACTGCTGATCCAACTTCCGGTAACTTGCGCGGTCCAAAAAGAATAAGAACGATAACTAAGATAATAATTAACCCGGGTACGCCAATACTCGCTAAGCTCATAGCAATATTCTCCCTTTCTTAAACGAGAGATCCTCCCGTTTTGCTGTACTTCTGAATGGCTTCTGCTGCGCGATATGCCAAAGCTCCAATTGTTCCAGTCGGGTTATAGCCGCCATTATGCGGGAAGTTTCCTGCACCTACTACGAATAGATTTTCTGCGTCCCAATGCTGTAAATACGTGTTAACGACACTATTGGCAGGATCCGTCCCCATGATTGTTCCACCCGTATTATGTGTTGTTTGGTAAGGAACTATGTCATAATCCGAGATTGGGTTACCTGGAACTACAGTCTTCGCGCCCATTTCCTTCATAATCTCTGCAATACGATCTGTCAGGAACTTATGCAGATTCCGGTCCTGCTCAGTGAAATTGTATGTCAGCTGCAATAGCGGCACACCATATGCATCCCTGTAGTCAGGGTCAAGCGACATGAAGTTTTCCTTATGCGGCATGGATGCCCCTTGGCCACCGATCGATAACATGCGCGTATAATTTTCAATAGATGCCTTTTTGAATTCTGCACCCCATGCTGGTACGTCCGGTGGTATCGGATTTGTCTGGATCGGTCTGACTCCTGGTTGTGTAATTGAAATGCTTGCCCCGTGAATAAAATCGAGATTAGAATGATCAAAACTGTCTCCGTTGAAATCATCAATCGTCATGCCTAAAGCACCTGCTCCCATGAACACATTCATCTGTTCATCAAAAAACCCGGTTACTCCCGGCAAAATTTGATACCCATAGTTTTTACCCAAAGTTCCTCTACCTGTGTCGGGATTATATTGTTCACCGATATTGGAGACCATAAGTAATTTCGCATTATTCATCACATAACTTGTTAGGACGACAACATCTGCTGGTTGGATGAACTCCTCGCCAGACTGTGTATCGACATACTTTACGCCAGTTACTTTGTTTCCGGACTTGAGAATTTCGATAACATTGGCATGGAATGTTATATCAAAATTCCCTGTTTTCATCGCTGTCGGTACAACAGTAATTTCTGGAGATGTTTTTGCACCATATTCACAGCCGAACCGTTCGCAAAACCCGCAATACTGGCACGCGTTGATTGCTTCGCCATCCGGGTTTTCGTACGCCTCGGACAAGTTGGCAGACGGCAGCATGTATGGATGATAGCCCAATGATGAGGCAGCTGTTTCAAACTTCTTCAATATCGGCGTCCGTTTCATCGGAGGAGTTGGGAAATCATTTGACCGTTTCCCTGCGAAAGGATTTGTATTTTCTCCGGATATACCCGCCGTCTTTTCAAATTTGTCGAAGTACGGTTCCAACTCGTCGTATGTTACTCCCCAATCCTGTAATAAGTAATCCGCTGATAACTTGTTTTTCCCGTACTTTTGCTCGGTCATTGTTTTAATTTGAAAATCGTACGGTAAAAAGCGAAATGTATGACCATTCCAGTGCGTTCCAGCACCGCCAAGATTCTCACCAAGTAGAAATGAGCCCAATTGACGCATCGGTAGCGCCCGCATTTTTCGATGATTGCGGAACGTGATTGTCTCCTTCGACAAATCTTGCATGAGCTCATAGCGGATAGCATACCGATATTCATCATGTATCATTTGATAATCAGCAGTGCCCCGTGGTTTTCCTCTTTCCAATCCACGAACCTTCAGACCTGCCTTCGCACACTCTGCGGCGATGATTCCCCCCATCCAACCGACTCCAACCGTTACCACATTTACCTTATCCATTGTTTTAGCCACTTGTCATTCCTCCGTCAGTGCTGCATAGTACTGATTGATTTCGGTTCAATCTTTTGAAACTTTTCATCTTCGATCAAATTGATATATGCCATCTGATGACCCGGGAACCCTTTCATTCTCCAGCCATCCATATTATTATTTCCGTTATAGATCGGGTCGGCATATGCGCCTTCCAACGTCGCTTGTCGGAGGACACGGAAAAAGAATTCCGAAGAAACGCCCTTCATCTCCACCTCGTTCTTTTGGAATGCAGTGATTATCTCATCCATCTGACTGCCATCAAGGTCAACGAATGGTTTTTGATAGCGCTTTTGCGCTTCCTCCTCCATCTTGGTAATCCCTTGCCTAAACATTTCAGCACGCGTCAGCCTGCTTTGGTAGCCTTGTGTCGCCTCACCCGCGAAAAATGGACCTATCATATACTCCCGTGCATTGCTGCCGTAATTCCCTGCCAGTTGGTTGTCTATGAAATAGGGCACACCAAGACCGATTGCACCTGGACCGAGATCATCCTCTGGAAAAATACGTTCGACGGCCTGGGAAAGCAGATTGAAATCAGCATGATTCGTAAAGAACATTAAGCCTACAACTGAGGTTGCATCATGATTACCTGTATTTTTTGTTCCGCTTTTTGTTTCTACTCCGCCTTTATTGACGTTGTATCCAACAAGCCCACCAATCAGTCCTCCCCCTACCAATGCTCCGGTTGCGATTCCTGTCGTTTTAAGAAAATCACGTCTCGACAAACCTTTTCGCTCATCAGCCATACTTTTTTCCTCCTTCCTGTATGTACCATCTAACATGTCCGTTTCATCATATATTTCATACATAAAAAAGACGGGGATTAATAAACCCCGTCCTTAGTGAACATTATTATAAATTATCTGTGTTAATCCGCGGGACAGAATCGCCATACTCATCCCGTGGTTTTAAAATATCGTCAGCAGGCAACATCGTGGTTCTATCCACCATTGATGCCCTAATTTCTCTTTCTGTGTCTTCGACTTCTCCACCGCCGCGTCCTTCCCTTGTTATATCCGGTTCGACATTATCGACAAAAATCGCGATTCCACCATGCTTCATCTCATTATAAATATTTTCGGCTTCTTCCCTTGAGAAGCCCATGTCCTCGAAGTATTTTGCCTGTTTCGGCCGATTATCAAGAAATGTTCCTTTGAACCGATCAAGAAAGCCCTCCTTTCCTTGCCCATCCAAAGATACGAAGGTCTGCCTGCGAAGCTGCGCAAAGTCATCATCAGTATTAGCCACTGCGGAAATCTGATCTTCCGAATAGCCGAGAGACTTCAATTCAGTAATCTTATACAACGCGGCGTCAATTTTATTTTGCGTACCGACATATCTCTTTTCCATTTTTCGAACCACTCCCTTTTTCACCTGTTTTCCTTACTTTACCCTTACTTTCATCAGAAAACACATATGTTTAGCTTCTTTTATAAACGTGAATAGAATAGATAACTATGAAAAAAGGAAGTGCTTTCTATTGAATAAAAAGAAGCCTTTTACTTCAGAGAACCGGAAAGATGCCGAAGGACGTTTCATGGACAACCCTGAAAATCTACGAACAGAGAAGGAAAGCATCTATGATATGCACAAGGACATGCAAACAGTCGACCCGATTCCATTAGAGGATTTAAAAATGGAACAACATGAAGAGAAACACCATCATGAAACAAAAAGCAACTCATCCAGCGAAGAAAAGTATAAATAAAAAGCAATGCCTCACCGATTCCCGTGTGAGGCATTGCTTTTATCATCGCGTACCTTGTCGACTTTCCTAAAAATGTCGAAAAAGCCGATTTTATACCGTAGTTTTTGCCGCATTCCGTTTCGCCATGTTTATGCCAAAGATGACTAATCCTATTGTAAGTAAAATAGTTAACCCTATACTCATCCAAAAGCCTGACTGATTTGAGACGGATGAGAACATCATTGAGGCATACATTGTGACCTTCCATGGAGATACTGTCCAAAAGGCACCAATGACGCTATCAATTATTTGTAAGACTAACAACACCACTATAGATAAACCTACTGTCCCACCTGTCGACATCCATGCGCTGAATGAAAGAACGACTGTTACTGCAAAAATGATCCAGAGGCTATAAGTCACTAAAAAGGCAAACACATCTCCTGCAGCCACTGGGTTGAATAGGATATTAACGTAATACCATGCGGCAAAGAATCCTAACCACACGCTACCTAAAACGATTCCATTGATGACAATCCACTTGCTTAAAAAGTAGCTTCCGAAAGACATTGGACGCACATATAAAAGCGTTGCCGTTCCGCTTTTACGTTCACTTGAAATAGAACCCATGAACGCAAGGATGATAATCAGGATTCCAATTAACTGATATTGCCCCATCAATGAAATGAAAATATCTTCCCCCCTAAATTGCGGCCATGTAAACTCCGCCCCTTCCGGCAAGTTCCCTACACTTTTCATGATTTCGGGTAGATAGTGATTCGTGATTGGCTCTATGATTCCGAAGATGATAAACACGATTGGAATCCAATACAATTTAAAATTCCGTGCGTTCTCACGCCATTCCTTTTGTAAAAGTACGCCTAATCCTTTCATTCCTCCATCACCACTTTCATGAAGATCTCTTCCAAGGTTGCAGTCTGCAATTCCAGTTTACGGATTAAAAATTTTTTAGAGTTAAGCAACGCAAGCACTTCCGACATACCGACCTTTTCCTTTGCGGCGTCAATAACTATTAGATTTCTTTCCTTATTAAATGCCCAAGAAACCATATCGCCGAAGCGACCCGCCTCCTCATTTGACTCGAACTCTATGAGAATACGAGGATTTGCGTATTTTTCCCTTACAGAATCCAATGACCCGTTTTCCACAAGAACGCCTTTTCTTAAAAACAAAAGCTGATCTGTCATTTCCTCAGCATCATTCAAAATATGGGTGGAATAAAGAATTGTAGTCTCCTGTTGTAATTCCTTCAATAAATTCATCACTTGCCTGCGTCCAACTGGGTCGAGCGCTGATACCGGTTCATCCAATAAAAGCAATTTCGGTTTATGGACAATTGCCTGCGCCAAGCCAAGACGTTGCTTCATACCTCCGGAAAAAGTCCCCGTCCTCTTTTTCATTGCTTCTCCAAGACCTACAAACTCCAACGTTTTCTTCGCATCGTCCATTGCCTTCCTCGCATCTACGCCGCTTAAACGTGCAGCCATTTCTGTGAACTCGAGAGCCGTTAGCCACGGGAAGAATTTTGGATATTGTGGAAGAAAACCGATGGATTCCCGGATATCCGCCTTCGGTTTGTTTTGAAATAAGATTTCACCTTCAGTTGGTGTGACAAGACCGGCAAGCATTGACAATGTTGTCGTCTTTCCTGCTCCATTCGGGCCGATCAAAGCCGTTATCGTGCCCTTTTCAAGTACGAACGAAATTGAATCAGCGCTCTTTTGACTCCCATATGTTTTTGATAGGGTTTTCACTTGCAGCAACTGTGTCAATCTTGTCGCCTCCCGAATATGAAGTAAAGAATTGAACCTAAAAGACTTCCTAGCAAGATGATGAAAATCCACATGATGAATGGCCCGTTCGTCTTTTGACGCCGAATAACATCAATGAGCGCAACCGCCATAAGGATAAGTTGTAATACAAGAATCGGTAAAATGAGATTCCAAGGTATATTCGCTAACTCTGCCATACAAGTCACTACCCTTCCACTTGTTATAGACTCAGTATAACACCCCTGTTCTAACTTGTATATAACAAATTCCATTTTATTTTAATCTTCTTCAACATAGTGTGATGAATATCACAGCGCCTCTTCTATAACTTTTCTATGATAAACGTGTACGTTTTTCATATCTGTCATCATTCATATCATTGTTTATACAACTATCCTATAGGAGTGTTTTTAATGAATAATGTTTTGTTCAAGGAAATGAATCTTCAAAAAGAACGGGACTATAATAAATATCCTTTCATCGTAATATGGGAAGTGACGCGGGCCTGTGCACTTAGATGCTTACATTGTCGGGCGGAAGCACAATATAATCCGGATCCTCGTCAACTATCTTTTGAAGAAGGGAAAAAGTTAATTGATGAAATTGCTTTAATGGATAATCCATTATTCGTTTTTACCGGCGGTGACCCTTTGATGCGCCCAGACCTTTTTGAACTTGCCAAGTATGCAATTGAAGAGAAAAATCTTCCTGTGTCTATGACGCCAAGTGCAACACCGAAAGTGACACGTGAAGCAATCCGTAAAGCGAAGGAAGTCGGATTGTCACGCTGGGCTTTTAGTTTAGATGGGTCTTGTGCGGAAATCCACGACCATTTCCGTGGCACCAGAGGCTCTTTCGATCGAACAATGAAAGGGATCGAATATTTAAAAGAGCTCAATATTCCGATACAAGTCAACACCACAATCTCTAATTACAATTTACACGACCTTGAAAATATCGCTGAAAAAGTGAAAGAAATGGGTGCGGTTCTTTGGAGCACTTTCTTCCTCGTCCCAACCGGCCGCGGCTTGGAGAAAGACATGATAAGTCCGGAAGAACATGAGAGAGTTATGAAATGGCTTTATGAGATTCAACAAAGAATGCCATATGGCGTAAAGACGACAGAGGCACCCCATTACCGAAGGGTATTCCTTCAAGAAAGTCAGAGGACTGTTAGTGAAACAGTTGGACAAGAAATTAAAAGGAAAGACGTTTTAGGACGGGCACCTCAGCCTGTGAATGACGGGGATGGCTTTGTCTTCATCAGTCATATTGGTGAAGTATACCCAAGTGGATTCCTACCAGTTGTCTGCGGAAATGTCCGGGAACAATCCCTTACTGATATTTATCAAAACTCACCAATTATGAAAGAGTTACGAGATAAATCCTTGTTGAAAGGAAAATGCGGTGTTTGTGAGTTCAATAGCATCTGCGGAGGCTCGAGGGCGAGGGCGTTTGCAATGACTGGTGACTATCTTGAAAGTGATCCTTCATGCTCTTATATTCCAAAAGCTCTTCGTGAAAAGGCCGGTGAATGATAAGTGAAGAAGCATATTGTCATCCTTGGCGGAGGTATTACCGGACTAACCTCTGCCTACTATTTGATGAAACAGGCGGATGAGCAGAATATTGACTTAGCCATTCAAGTCATTGAAAAGAGCGATGTATTGGGAGGTAAAATTCAAACAGTCGAACGGGATGGCTTTATCATCGAGAAAGGCCCAGATTCTTTTTTAGGACGGAAATATCCGATTATCGAGCTGTCAAAAGAACTCGGTTTGGAAGATGAATTGGTCGGGACCAATCCAAATGCAAGGGCAAACTTCATATATCTCAATAAAAAGCTTCACCCGATGCCATTGGGGCTTGTGCTTGGAATTCCTACAAAAATGACCCCATTTCTTAAGACGGGACTCATTTCACCATTAGGTAAAATGCGGGCTGCAATGGATCTACTCCTTCCAAGACACAAAGGGATGGCCGATGAATCACTTGGACATTTTGTTGAGCGACGCCTTGGCAAGGAAGTTCTTGAACGTATAACAGAACCACTCCTTGGTGGAATCTATTCAGGGAATGCCCGTACAATCAGCATTAAGGCGACATTTCCGCATTTCAAACAGCTTGAACAGAAGCATGGAAGTTTGATCAAAGGGATGATGAGAAGCAGACAGCAAGCCCCACCAAACAACCAACTTCCTGATGTTGCGAAGAAGAGCATGTTTCTAACGTATAAAAATGGAATGCGCACACTCACTGACCGCCTTGTAAAAGAGATGCCTTCTGTTAATCTACTCACGAATTGCGGGGTTGAAAATATTATTCAGGATGGCCAGCAATATAAGATACAGCTTGATACGAAGGAAACGATAACGGCTGACGGGCTCATCATGGCCCTCCCCGCGTCTGTATCAGCAAAGCTTTTGCCGAATATATCCGATAACCAGTGGCTTGAGAAAATCCGCTATGTGTCGGTAGCGAATATTGCGTTGGCATTTGACGCAGACGCAATTTCCTACCCATTGAATGGCACAGGATTCGTCATCCCACATAAGGAAGGGCTCGACCTAACCGCTTGTACGTGGACTTCGTCGAAGTGGCTGCATGCTGCCCCTAAAGGAAAAGTTCTGTTACGCTGCTATGTGGGGAATGAACAGGCACAAGATTGGGTTCAGTTAACTGATGAGCAACTGATCGGAAAAGTTCGTTCCGACTTGGAAGGGATTATGGGTATTACAGCCGAACCGTTGTTCAGTGAAGTGACAAGGGCGATAAAAGCTATGCCACAATATCCAGTGAATCACGTGGAAGAACTTGCTCATTTGAGAAAAGCGATTGCAGTGAAGAAACCCGGCATCTTCCTTTGCGGTGCGGCTTACGAGGGAGTCGGTGTCCCCGACTGTGTCCAACAAGGCAAACAGGCGGCGGTTAATATGATTGACTACTTGCGAGGGTAATTAACAACAGATAAGCAATTGAAAATAATGAAAAAAGCTTTTAATCCACATCGTGCAAACAGATGATGTGGATTTTTTCTGTTGTCCCGAAAACTTTTCGGCAATAGTGAGGGTATATATAGTAAGAGCAACAAACTATGTTGTTCGAAAGGAGTGTGCCGCGTGTTAGAGAAAAAATGGATACAGCAAATACAAGCAGGCGACCAAGCTTCCTTCCGGCAATTTTACGATGCCTATGCCGGTGCGGCAATCCGAACAGCCTCCGCCATTACACGCAATCGGGAAATGGCAAAGGATGCTGTACAGGAAACATTCATCCGCGTCTTTCGACAAATCGGAAGTTATAATCCCGAACTTCCATTTGATCCATGGTTCTATCGCATATTGACGAATGAATGTCTTCGGTTAATGAAGAAAGAGGTTGCCAAGTTGGAGCTTGCTGACATAGAGGATAATCCTTCCCTATCGGAAGAGTCTTTCGACCAATTATCAGATCTATATGATGTGATCCAGTCGTTGGATGACATCCACAGAATTCCCCTCATCTTAAAGTATGTCAAAGGGTTTTCAGAAAAAGAGATTGCAGAAATCTTAGGGTTGAATCAAAACACTGTCAAGTCGCGATTATTCAAGGGAAGGAAGAAGTTGCATGAACAATTGCAGCCTAATGAAGAGGAGGGTGAATTCCAATGAGCAAATTCGACGAACGTATAAAGAACGACTTGGCTAAGCGGACAGATAAAGACGTTAGTGATTTAAAGGATGAGATTTGGAACGGCATCAACCAAGAATTATTTGAACGGAGGAGAAGTAAGATGAAACGAAAAAAACGATTGGCACCAGCAATCATGATTGCGGCAGCCGCTATTGTCCTTGCATTCACTTTTCAAACTGACTCAGGACTCGCACTGATAAAAAATATTAAGGACATGTTCGCACCCGAAAAAGAAATCATCCAAAGTATTGAAGGACAAGATGAGCCGACAGATGTTCATTTGAATGAAGGAAAGGATTCTGAGTACATC
Organism: Sporosarcina sp. FSL W8-0480; assembly: GCF_037963765.1. Taxonomy (GTDB): domain Bacteria; phylum Bacillota; class Bacilli; order Bacillales_A; family Planococcaceae; genus Sporosarcina. The sequence goes on from NZ_CP150166.1 coordinate 266,458, forward strand.
ATTTATATTGATGAATCACGCTATAAAATGGTCAAAGGTAGTGAATCCGATATCATCACAACTATCGAACCACTTCCTGAAAAATACCCCGAAGTAAGCATGGAAATTAAACAATATCCTGAGGTTAAACCGGAAGAACTCGTTAAGCAGATCGAGGCTGAACTTAAGAAGGACTTTCCTGAGTTACGACCTGTCGAATCGGTAACGGAACCTGTCGAAGGCTTCTGGCTACACGGACTTACTGAATCGAAATGGGACGGTAAAGTTATCGATGTCAACGTTATTAGCAACGGTAAAGAAGGAAGCTTTGTTATTACCAAGAAGTATTTCCTTGAAGCCGCCGAGGGACATGGCGCAAGATTTTGGCATATGTTAGAGAGCTTTGAAATTGTGGAATAGAACTCATGAAGAGGGTGAAGCTACATTCACTCTCTTTTTTGTCGAAGAAATGAAGATTCATGAAGATAAGTGCATATTCTATAGCAAAACGGGGTATAGCTAAAAAGTAGATAGCGAGGGGGTTTGAAAATTGGATATTTTTATGAGAGTTTTCGATACGTTAATAATACTAACGTATATCGTCCTTGTAGCATTCACCACACCATTCATAATGGGATATCTTAAGAAAAGGAATTATGATATTTTCATCCAATTGATTCCTGTCTTTTCTATCGTATTTATTAGTAGCCTAACAATATCCATTGCAATCGGGGGGCTTCAAGAGTTGCTATTCTTTAGAATAGTATTCTGGGTTTCGCTGATCGGTCTATTACTCCTGTTATTGCTAACAGTTGCGATAAGAATTTTGTGGAAAGAAAAATATGACGCTATCATAGAATGGATCCTTTCCCTATACTCAAAAAATGACCGGAGCTTCTCACTTAAATAAGTGAGAAGCCTTTTCGTTTTGGTGTACAATACTTTTAGACAAATTAATGCCAAGGAGACGGTGGAATGTTAAAAGACCGGTTTTATTATCAAGACGCTTATTTGAAGACATTTACAGCTTCGATTTTACATAAAGGTGAAGATGCAATTGGACGGCAGTATATCGTACTTGATAACACTGCTTTCTACCCGACTAACGGTGGACAACCGCATGATACAGGTTTGATTAATGGTGTTCGGGTAATCGACGTCGAGGAAGTGGACGGTGAGGTCCGTCATTTTCTTGAAAAGGAGTTTAACTCCAAAGGTGAAGTTAAATGCGTTGTCGACTGGGAACGCCGCTTCGATCATATGCAACAACATGCAGGGCAACATATTTTGACTGCCTCGTTTGTTGAACTTTTCGGGTTCCAGACAGTCAGTTTTCATTTGGGAAAAGACGTCGTTTCCATCGATTTGGACGTTGAGGACGTTTCGACAGATCAGTTAGCGGCCGTGGAAAAGCTTGCGAATGCAATCATTTTGGAAAATCGTCCGATTGAAACAAAATGGGATCCTACCGAGGATGAACTTGCCCAATTTTCACTAAGAAAACAGCTATCGGTCACTGATGAAATCAGGTTAGTCATCATACCCGAGTTCGATTACAACGGATGCGGCGGCACGCACCCAAGTTCAACCGGACAAGTCGGGATGATCAAAATATTATCGACCGAAAGGCAAAAACGACAAGTCCGTGTCCATTTTGTATGCGGCGGAAGAGTGCTTGAACAATTAGGTCGCAAACACGAAGAGCTATCAATCGCCTCTAAATTGCTGAGCGCACCGGAAGATGGAGTTGGCAATGCCATAGAAAAGCTTTTGGCGACAAATCAAGCTTTGGAGAAATCTTTGGAAGATGCGAAGGGTGCTTTGTTGGAGTTTGAAGCGAGCGAGCTACTTGTTAGTCGAGATGGAAAGATCGTGGCTGCTTCTTTTACCGATAGAACTGTCCAGGAGCTTCAAAAATTAGCTCGTTTGCTTGTTGCAAACGATGACTCGATCATCGCCCTTCTTGTTGCGGATAATGAAGAGAAACTACAATTTGTAGCCGCTCGAGGTGCAGCTGTCGAGGACAGTATGAAGGAGGTATCCTCTGCTGTGCTGCCTCTGATTAACGGAAAAGGCGGCGGAAAGGATGCGTTTGTGCAAGGCGGCGGCGCGCGAATCATGTCAGGGGATGAGTTTTTAGGAAGAATGAGGGAAATTGTTGGAGAGTGACGCGACACTTAAAAGGAGTTTATCACCACTTAGCCATTTAATGGCCACTATCCAATACAAAAAGCTGCCGTCACATCGGACGGCAGCTTTTTTCATTCAGTAATCAATACGCTCTTGCAAACCAGACAGTATGCTTCGCTTCTTTTCCACAATTAACGCAAGTAGATTTCTCAGAAGGTGGATTGAATGGAATGTTACGCGTCGTAAACTTCGTTTCTTCCTTCACGTTCTCTTCACACGCATCGTCGCCACACCAACCAGCAAGGACCCATCCAGGGATTTCGCCTTTTTCAGATGAATCCGCTATATGTTTCTTCAATCCTTCAAGATCATCGATATGTGTATGAGAATGTTCTGCACGGAATGCGCGTGCTTTTTCAAGCAGGCGTGTTTGCATCGTTTGCAATTCCTGTTCAATACTTGCAACAAGATTTGTCAAATCGACAGCAACTTTTTCATCCTCATCGCGCGCCTTCATTAGCGCTTGATTGTTCTCCAAATCACGTGGTCCAAGTTCAACGCGAACCGGTACACCTTTTAACTCCCACTCGTTGAATTTGAATCCAGGTGATTGGTCGGAATCGTCAAGACGTACGCGGATACCCTTCGCCTTCAATTGAGCAAACACTTCTTCCAACTTTTCCATGATAGCAGGGTTCTTCTTCCAAGGACCAACCGGTATCAACACAACTTGTGTCGGTGCGATTCGTGGTGGCAATACGAGACCTTGTTCGTCGCCGTGCACCATGATGACTGAGCCGATTAGACGCGTTGAAGTTCCCCATGAAGTTGTATGAACGAATTCATGACGGTTTTCCTTCGTCAAATACTTGATGTCGAACGCTTCCGCGAACTTCGTACCCAAATAGTGGGAAGTTCCAGCTTGTACAGCTTTCCCGTCCTTCATCATCGCTTCGATTGAGTACGTGTCAACCGCACCAGCGAAACGTTCTGAAGGTGTTTTTTGGCCGTCGTAAACTGGAATTGCAAGCAACTCCTCAACAACTTCCTTATAAATATTCAACATTTGCATTGTCTCTTCACGCGCTTCTTCCTCGTCGGCATGCGCAGTATGCCCTTCTTGCCATAAAAACTCAGACGTCCGAATGAACGGCAATGTTTTTTTCTCCCAACGGAACACGTTCGCCCACTGGTTGATCAACACCGGGAGATCACGGTAGCTTTTCACCCAATCAGAATACAAATGACCAATCATTGTTTCAGACGTTGGACGAAGTGCAAGACGCTCTTCCAACTTTTCGCCCGCCGCCTCTGTCACCCATGGAAGCTCTGGTGAGAACCCTTCGATATGATCCTTCTCTTTTTGGAAGAACGACTCAGGTATCAACATCGGGAAATACGCATTACGGTGCCCCGTTTCCTTAAATCGTCTGTCCATTTCTGCTTGGATATGTTCCCAAATTTCGTAGCCGTCTGGTTTAAAAGCGATACATCCACGGACTGGCGTATAATCCATCAAATCTGCCTTTTGGATTGTGTCGATGTACCATTTTGAAAAGTCGTTTTTCTGATTGCTCATCTATTTTCCCTCCTTGAATAATAAAAAGCGCAAAGTCGTCCCTAAAAATAAGGACGTCTTTGCGCTGGATAGACGTGGTACCACCTTCATTCGGCCTGAAAAAAAAGGCCCTCGAACGTTCGATAACGAAAACGACCCGGTCATGTTTTCATGACATCTCCGTGGTAGGGGTTCAATGAAAAGCGGTGGTATAGCTCTCAACAGGTTGCTATACTTTCTGTCTCACAATTTCCATTTACTTGGCCACTTCTTAGATTCCATATTGCTTATAATATACCAAATAGCACAAAGATATACAAATGCATTTGGCGGGACCCCGTTTCTCCAAGCCAACTTGGCTTAATCTGAATGTCTGCTATAGTATATGTATAACTAATAAATGGAGGAAAGAAATTATGGAAAACCTACCAAATTGCCCAAAATGTAATTCTGAATATACGTATGAAGACGGTAACCTATTTGTTTGCCCCGAATGTGCGCACGAATGGACGTTGGAATCACAGGAGGCCGAAGCTGAAGAGGCTGTTATCAGAGATGCAAACGGCAATGTCCTAAATGACGGCGACACAGTCACCGTCATCAAAGACCTCAAAATAAAAGGCAGCTCAAGTGTCGTTAAACAGGGGACAAAAGTTAAAAACATTAAATTGGTCGACGGTGCTCATGACAACCATGACATTGATTGTAAAATTGATGGTTTTGGTGCAATGAAATTGAAATCAGAGTTCGTGAAGAAAATTTAATCAAAAAGACCGCTGAAACTTTGAATCAGCGGTCTTTATTGTTTCAGTCTTTATTTTTCAATAGTACCTTTTCACAAATTCTACACGATGTTCCTTCAGTTTTCCTTCAATCGCAGAACGAAATACCCTTATGTGACTATTTTCAGGAAGCGCTATTTCTTTGCCGTCTTTAAACCTAAATTCATACTTTGGAAAATCTATTACCGAAAGGTCGAAATTTACAATCTCCAGCTCATCCCAAGTGTATGATTGACGATCCTTCCAAATTGACTCCCTAAAAGCAATTGAATCATCCGCAAACAACGCATAGTTCTGAGGAGCGCTTGCATAAAATGCGATGCTTATGAGCAAAGCTGCGATACTACTGATTTTAGCTATTTTGCTAAGGTCCAATAAGAATAGGATAAATGCTGATCCAAATAGAAACAGGAACCCAAACCCATATAATAGATATGCCTTACCTGGTACAAAGACAACCCACGCTAACAATCCGTGCATACTTGATGCAATAAAAGTAGGCAATGGCAACAATAAAAGCGGTGACATAATTAAAATAACAATGGAAATAACCATGAAGATATGCCGTGCCCTATTGTTATACATCCTACCCCCCCTCCCCTGTTCATGAAAAGTTTTAACTATTCACCCCGTTACTTTTAGAGTGTTGCAAAAATTCTATCATAGTTTACAATTAATATGAAAGACTATTATAAGGGGGCATACATTTTGGGGAACGTGAAAGAAATCAACTGCGTTTATATCCCTACAACAGATATGGAAAAAACGGCTTATTGGTATACTAATAATCTTGGATTGGAATTAACAGCGCCCATCACTGTGAATCAAGCACAACTTCGAATTCCCTCAGGTACATCAATTTTTTTAATCAAAACTGCCAAGCCAACGACCCTCAACTACTTAGAAACAAGCGGTACTGTGCAAAGCGCACTTACACTCGAAGCGAATGACTTTCATCTTCTATATCTTCGAATGAAAGACAATGGGGCGAATGTTTCAGACATTGAAGATAATGGCAGCTGCGGTCTTAATTTTTATGCATATGATCCGGATGGAAATAAACTTGATATTTGGAGTGGCTGGCCGTCTAAATAATTAGTGAAAGGAAATAGAATATGGACATTCGAATAGAACGAAGAGATGCATTCAAGGTTGTTGGTATGACCTTATCCGTCTTATTACATGAGGAACGAAAAAAGAAATTGATCACTACCTTGCATGATGACTTCAATGAACGGGTTCATGAAGTAAAAAATCGAGTCAAACCTTCAATTGGTTATGGGATTTTTATCGACCCACCGAATTACGATCCAGAAACCGATCCCTTTACATGGATTGCGGGAGTGGAAGTGGATGACATCTCAAATGCACCAGAAGGAATGAAAGGCTTTGAATTTCCTGAGCAGCTATATGTAGTAACGACATATGAAGGACCAAAAGGAGAGGCTGGCAATTTATATGGCGCACTTTATAACTGGGTAAGGAACTCTGAATATCAGATTGCTGGTGATTACGGAGTGGAGGTATACTCTGACGACCTCAAGGAGTTGGATTCTAATCACATTAGGATGGAACTTTGCCTTCCAATAAAAAAGAGAATTTAGGCTAATGGGGTATATCTTCAGCTCCAGCTAAGGCCAACAGTTGCATTTCAGAGAAGCCTCCACTATAATTTTTTCAATAAAACAATTGGACAGATATATCCATCCAATTACGGAAGGAGAGGCTTAAAGGTGTTAAAAATAACTGTTTTTGAACAACTGAAACAAGCGATGAGAGATAAGGATGTTCTTTCAAAAGGGGTACTGACACTGTTAAAGTCGGCACTTGACCTTGCTGAAAAGGAAAAAGGTTCTGCTCTGTCTGAAGAAGAGGAAGTCGCGATTGTAAACCGCGAAATCAAACAGACAAATCAGGCGTTGGAAGGTGCTGAAAAGGCCCAGCGCGAAGACTTGATCGAACAGGAAAAAGCGAAATTAGCATTGCTTAAATCATTCTTGCCGAAACAATTAAGCGAGGAAGAAGTTGCCGCCCTTCTAACGGAAGCAGGTGTTACAAAAGGTATGAACATGGGCGACGCCATGAAAATTGCTAAACCACTCCTTGCCGGAAAAACTGACGGCGGAACGATGTCAAAGGTAGTAAAAAGCCTTATCTAATATGAATACACAGCCCATCCGAAAGAAATTATGGATGGGCTTTTTCTCCTTTATATGAGTCTGGTTGACACCAATTCGAAATTCTTTACTTATCCAATCATTTTGTTATAATACAGATATAACAGAATTGATTGAAGGAGGACCAAATGAAACGATTATCACTAACTTTATGTATATTTATAAGCGCTATTTTATTAGTTGCTGGGTGCAGTAAAAAAGAAAAGGAGATGGATTCTTTGGGATCAATTGAAGGGATATGGAACGGAACCATCAATATTCCAAATCAACCATTGTTAGTATCGTTCACGTTCACAAAGGAAGATGGAACAATTAGCATTCCCTCACAAGGGCTGCAAAAGTATCCGCTGGCAAGTGTGGAATTAAAGGGATCTGACTTAGTCATTCAAATGACGCTTCCTGGACAACAGATTACGATTGATGGCAGTGTCGAGAAGGATAAAGTATCAGGAACCTTCACCCAACAAGGCCAATCCTTTCCACTACAATTGACTAAAGGTAGTACGGAAGAGACTCCGGATACAGGTGAAGCTGTACAAATCGATTTGGAAGAAGGTAAGATGACCGGCGTACTGGAAGTCCCTAAAGGTGATGGCCCTTTCCCACTAATGGTCATTATCGCGGGCTCCGGACCTACAGATCATAATGGGAATTCACCGCTAATACCCGGTAAAAACAACAGCTTAAAAATGCTTGCAGAAGAGCTTGCCGATAAGGGCGTTGCAAGTATTCGTTTTGATAAACGGGGTGTTGGAGAAAACCAAAGTTTAAGCGGCAATGAGGAGAATATTCTATTTGATGACTTTATCAATGACGCAGCTGCGTGGGTACAATTCGCCAAAAATGATAATCGTTTTTCAAAGGTCGGTATTATTGGCCATAGTGAAGGATCATTAATTGGAATGGTAGCCGCTGAAAAAACAGATGCGGACTCATTCATATCCATTGCAGGTGCCGGAAGATCGATCGATCAGGTATTACTTGAGCAGCTTGAACCACAGCTTCCTGTGAACTTACTGAAAGAATCGGATGATATTTTGCAAAAGTTGAAGAAAGGCGAACAGGTGGAAAAAATCAGCCCTGAGCTCCAAAGTCTATTCCGCCCATCCGCCCAGCCCTATATGATTTCTTGGTTGAAATATGACCCTGTGAAAGAGCTTCAAAAGCTTTCATCACCTGTTCTTATTATTAACGGAACAAGGGACTTTCAAGTGCCGGTCGCTGATGCTGAACAGCTTCATGATGGCAAAAAGGATTCCAAGCTCGTTATTATCCAAAACATGAACCATATTCTGAAGGAAGCACCTGAAGATCAGGTAGGTAACTTGGCAACTTATATGGACCCTACTCTTCCTTTGGCAAAAGGTTTAATGGATGAAATCATAGACTTCCTTAAATAAGAACACATAAAAGCGAGCCTTCCCCGAATGATCGGTGAGAGGCTCGCTTTTAACTTATTTTTTCTTATCTTCAAATTCTATTTTCGTCCCATCATTGAAGGTGATTTCCAAATCAAATTTCGTATAGTCTTCCGGTAGGTTAAAGGTTTTCAACACTTCCGAAATGGCTTCATCTTTGTTCGTTTGCTGTGTAATAGTCAACTTTTGAACAAGAGGATATAATTCATCGAATGCCTCTGTACCATTTTTCTCGACATGATTCAATGAGTCTTCAATTTCGGCTTTTACATTACCTACACTTTTCGTCTCAATTTCAACTTCATATTCGGTATCGCCTGCGTATTCAACTTCCAATTCAAATTCTGCATAGTCAAGTTCATCCATACTTTGCAGCATGTCTTGATTGGAAGAGTCATTGTTTTGATTCTTGGTTGTTGCCTTTTGGGAAGTTGTTTCACCTTGCGCGTTCGTTTCATTCCCACTTACCGCAAGTGCTTCGTCTTTTACGGTAGGCTCTTCTTTCTGGCCATCTGTTCCACAGCCTATCAACATGAGCAACAACGCACTTGCGAAAGATAATGCACCAATCTTTTTCATTCAAATTACCTCCAATCTATGTTGTTCCTTACCCGATTCATAGTTTATTAATCATGTTTGACAATTCAAATGGAACCCGATACGATGAAAGTACTTGAAAGGAGCGAAAGATACATGGCATTTCTACAACTGTACTGATCCTATACATATTGTAAACACCGTTTTTATACGGTTTATTTGCTATGTGTACGGTTAGGTATGTTGTAGAAGGAAATCGTATCGCTCTACGGGATATCCATACCATTTTGTAAGTACACAGGGCAACTCTGTGTACTTTTTTTATTGGAGGGATAATGATGATGACTTTGCTATTTTATTGATACGGGCTTAAATCACTAAGCTCGTATCGATCCAAGCTATCGATACGAAATCAAAAATTTCGGAGGTAGCGAAAATGGAACAAATTTGTTTTGAATTAAAAAATATAGAAATGACTTATTTAGATAAAGAAATCCTTAAAATTGAACGTCTATCCTTGCACCAGTTTGATCGTATCGGGATTGTTGGACAAAATGGGGCTGGTAAAAGTACACTCATCAAGCTTCTTGCCGGGGAATTACAACCGACCAAAGGGAAAGTGTTGCGTCATGTGGATTGTGGGTATTTTCAACAGCTTGAGCCCGCCTCCTCATTAGAAGCGGATCACGGGCTACTCAGTAGACTATCCGTCCCGACTGACTCGGATCGATTAAGTGGAGGCGAGCAAACAAGGCTAAAGCTTGCACAATTGTTTACCCATTATCACGAAGCCTTGTTGATTGATGAACCAACAACCCATTTGGATCAAAGCGGTACTTCATTTTTGTTCGATGAACTGAAACATTATTATGGGGCCCTCGTCCTCGTCAGTCATGATCGTTCTGTGTTGGATGCGTTAGTGACAACAATTTGGGAAGTGCGTGACGGCGAAGTACATGTCTACTCGGGAAATTATAGCGACTATAAAGCCCAAAAGCAGTTGGAACGTGAACAGCAACGCCAGGCGCATGTACAGTACGTTAAGGAAAAAAGTCGATTGGAACAAGCTGCGCAAGAAAAAATGAAAATGGCGGAAAAAATCACACAAACTATAAATATGTCGAAAAAGGATGCGAAGGCGAAGGCGAATCGCATGATTGAAACAAAATCGAAAGGCACAAGCCAAAAAGCCGTATACCGTGCGGCCAAAGCGATTGAGCAACGAATTGAAAACATGGAAAAAGTCTCCCCCTTGGAAGAAGATAGACCAATCATCTTTCGACAATCAAAAGCATTGGAATTGCATAACAAATTCCCGATCATGGCAGATAGCCTAACACTTCAAGCCGGAGGAAAAGTATTACTAGACGATGTAAGCTTCCAAATTCCGCTTGGGAGGAAGATTGCGTTTACCGGTGGAAATGGTGTGGGAAAAAGCTCTTTGCTCAGCCACATTGCAATGAATGGGGAAAATCTCATCATTTCACCAAAGGCTAAAATTGGATACTTCCAACAGATGAGTTATCAATTTGCCAGCGATGAAACAGTGCTGCAATTTTTGAGAAATCGATCTGATTATGATGAAGGTTTCTTACGAAGCGTATTGCATTCGATGCAATTTACGGGAACAGATATTCAGAAACAAGTGCATTCTCTAAGCGGGGGCGAGGCAATCCGCCTGCATCTATGCCAATTGTTTTTAGGGGAATACAATATTCTACTATTGGACGAACCGACGAACTTCTTGGATATATACGGTCTTGAGGCATTAGAACGGTTTATCGTGGGATACAAGGGGACAGTAATTTTCGTCTCACATGACCAAACCTTCATTGACCATGTGGCAGACATGCAGTATAAGATTCATTCACAAAAGATGAATTTGGTATAACAGAAGAGGGGCTGTCCGAAAAAAAGGAATTAGCCCTTCACCATCGGAAGGTTTTAATATTCAAATCCCTGTTCCTTCTATTAAGATTGAAGATATAATTACTGTAAGGAATAGAATCAAGGGAGGATTGAAATGGATCAAAACAATGGGAATATCGTATACTGGACGCTATTGAATCATGGACAATGGAAACTATATTTGGCAGCGACAACTGAAGGGCTTTGCTATGCCGGCCCGCATAATGCCCCATTTGAAGAACTTGCTGCATGGACGAAGAAACGACTTCCTGCATATAGTTTGGTGGAGGACAGCTCTATCTTGGAACCTTATGCAGAGGAACTGATTGGCTATATGGAAGGAAAACGGAAAGAGTTCACAATGCCATTGGATCTTCATGGCACTCCGTTTCAACAATCTGTCTGGATGGCTTTGCAGGAAATACCGTATGGGCAGACAGTTTCGTATTCGGATATTGCCGAAAAGATCCTTAATCCGAAGTCGGTGCGCGCAGTCGGTGCTGCAATCGGGGCCAATCCCGTGCTTATCACCGTCCCATGCCATCGCGTCATCGGGAAAAATGGCAACCTGACAGGCTTTCGGGGCGGTTTGGACATGAAAAAGCAATTGTTGGCGTTGGAACAATAAGAAAAACAAATAGAAACTCTTCTTAACGCATAAACACTGCGATGGCCGTTACGAAGAACGGCTTTTGCAAACAAAAGAGAAGCGTTGAGAGCAGGTATGAGGCTGCCATACCCGCGGAAATCAACATTCTAATCCATATTTCTATTTTAAATGAAAAAAGATTTATACGTAATTCTGTGATTTTATGCGCCTTTGCAGCAAAAGAGGCAATCAAATCAGATCAGATTTGATTGCCTCTTTTTATGTTTAACTCATATTACTGATTTCCTTTTTTAACCCATTCTGCAACTGTCACAGTACGTTTAGCCTGATGCTTCACCGCACCTTGAACATCCTCAATCATTTTTCCATCTTGGCCGACTGTTACACTTGTCCCATAAGGGTTTCCACCTGCTCCGAAAAGGACCGGATCCGTATAACCGGGAGTGGCAATGATAGCACCCCAGTGCATCATGGAAGTGTATAGTGAAAGCAATGTAGCTTCCTGGCCGCCATGTGGATTTTGTGCCGAAGTCATAGCACTTACTACTTTGTTCACTGTTTTGCCGCTTGCCCATAGCCCACCTTGAATATCAAGGAATTGCTTCATTTGGGATGGCATATTCCCAAAGCGTGTCGGAACGCTGAAAATGATTGCATCCGCCCATTCAAGATCTTCTGATGTTGCAACTGGAACTTCCTTCGTTGCGTTAACAGTTGCCTTCCACGCTTCGTTACTATCAATTACGGATTGTGGGGCTAATTCCTGTACTTTTAACACTTTAACTTCGGCACCGGCTTCTTTCGCTCCTGCTTCAGCCCATTGTGCCAACTGATAGTTTGTACCTCCCATACTATAAAAAACTACAGCTACTTTAACATTAGTCATTTTCTCCGTCTCCTTTGTTGTTCCAAATAGTTTGAATAAGAAACCCATATTCACACCTGCTGACTTGTCATTTTTTTTACTCACCTGTGTAAAAGTACAGCACTGTTCTTATACTTACCCATCGTGAAAATCTTTATTCCACCCGACGGACTTACAACAGGATTAAGGATTTTTGGCTTCGCATCTCTTCGTTCTCCTTCTCTTCATCATTAATGTTCAGTATACTTAGCTACAAAGAGTGGTTTGCAAGATTGACTATATTCTTACGCGGAGGTAAGTCGATGATTACACCTATATTTCGGATTTTTGACTTCGAAAAGGCTAAAGAATTTTATTTGGATTACTTAGGCTTTCAATTGGACTGGCAGCATCAGTTTGGGGACAATATGCCCCATTACATTCAAATTTCTATGAATGATATCATTCTGCATCTTTCTGAACATCACGGTGATGCATCACCTGGAGGTTCAATCCGGATTAAGACACATAATGTAGAGAATTATCATGACCATCTGTCACAAAAAGGGTATCGCTACGCAAATCCCGGTCTCGAGAAGACACCTTGGAAAACGATAGAGTTTTATGTTCTCGATCCATTTTCAAATAAAATAATATTCTATGAGGAATGTAAGTAAGAAGTTCTCAAATGCAAATAGGCCCTTCCAAATGTAATAATGGAAAGGGCCTGGTCTTAGTCGTGAACTTCTTGATCAATATAAAAGGGTGCTGGTGAAACTACTATCAGTTCGATCAGTTAATCGTTAATTTTTGGACTTTCCCACTGCCCTTGTCAATTATATAACCAACCAATGCAGCAACAAATGCTGGTAGGACCCAACCTAATCCGTGTTCAAAGAACGGAATGATTTCCAGTAATTCTGTCGAGCGATGAAGTTGAAAACCAAGGTTAACCAACACATCATATAATGCAAAAATCGATGCTACGGATACGGTAAGCCTGTACATCATCTTACCTCCACCTACATAATGTTGGAGTAAAGAAAGTATAACCAACACAATAGCTATTGGATAAATGAAAACCAATAGCGGGGTCGCTAAACTAAGAATGAGATCCAACCCCAAATTAGATACTAATAGCCCGACCAATGTAAAAACAGCGACATAGAACCTATAATGGATCTTCGGTAAAATCTCATTGAAAAATCTTGCACAGGCAGTGATCAAGCCGACACACGTCGTGAGACATGCCAATATAACAATTACGCCAAACAAGAGACCCCCGCCCCGCGCGAATAATATGCCCGAAGCAACAGTCAACACTTCTGCGCCATTTGCAAAGTCGGTATCCTTCGGTATAACCCTACCTATCCATCCAAGGGAGATGTAAACAATGACCAGTCCAATTCCGGCAATTACACCGGCCCCGAATGTCCCTTTCACCAGTTCCAACTTGGATTTTGCTCCTTTATCTTTTAAGGCGTTGATCACTACAATTCCAAACGCAAGCGCCGCCACTGCATCCATTGTAAAATAGCCTTCGACGAACCCTTTGATAAATGGGGTTGTAACATAATCGCCTTCCGCCGGGGAGGCAACATTTTCAAATTTGATAAAAGCTTGGACGACTAACATTCCTAAAACGAGCAATAAGAGAGGCGTTAAAAGCTGTCCGATGCGATCGACTATCTTCTTTGGATTCAGGCTAATAAAATAGGTGACCCCAAAGAAAATCAGGGAAAATATAAGTAATGCCATCTGACTATCAACGGCAATGATTTGTTTGAATCCCAACTCATAAGCGACATTGGAAGCCCTCGGTATTCCATAAAGTGCACCGATGGACATATATATAAGAATCGCAAAAACTATTCCGAACACTCGGTGGACTCGACTGCCTATGGATATTAATCCGTTTTCAGATAATGAAATTGCCATAACTGCCATGAACGGCAACAATACACCTGTAATTAGGAATCCTGTAATTGCAGGTTCAAAGTTTTCACCCGATTGTAAACCTAACAACGGGGGAAAGATTAAATTCCCTGCCCCGAAAAATAATGAAAAAAGCATAAGTCCTGAAAATACCACAGTTTTTTTGCTCATCATTAATCCTCCCAATTATTCTGGTAATAATAAGTTCGACAGAGTGTGGTGTGGCATCTCATCGTTTTAGGCATAAAAAAACCCGTCCCTCAACAGGGACGAGTTTGTGCTCGCGTTACCACCCATATTCCGCAAAGTTTCCATAAAAAAACGATACGGCTCTCAGTCATGTACAAACATACATGTTCCTATTAACGGTGGAAAACCGGCATCGCTTACTAATTTCAGCTTTGCATCTCGGAGATGATTTTCAGATAAGACTGTACATCGGCTTTCACCAAGCGCCGACTCTCTAGGGTACACTAATTCTACTCTTACTATTTCTCGTCACAGATTATTTTTACTATTACAATACAATCTAACAGAAAGTGATTCGAAAAGTCAATATGTTTTATTTCTATTCCTAAAATAGTACTTGGTGCAGAGGTTGAGATTGAATTAATTGCTAAAAACCTAACTAAAACTTTTGCACAGAAAAATCAGCCGGCAAAAGTCTACATCCGAGACTTTTGCCGGCTTTTATCAATTAATGTTATAATAATTCCTTCGCTAACAATCGATACACATCCAAACGCTTCTCTTGTGAATGTGGGATGCTGACAATCATAGCCTCATCAAAACCGTATTGCTCCTGTTCTTGCTGTAGTATCGCTGCAATTTCTTTTGCATCTCCGACTAAATGGATTTTACGATTCTCTTGAATCGTCATTCGATCCATTTCTGTCAATGGATAATTACTTGCCTCTTCAGGTGTTAAAAATGATGTCAGCCTACCTTGCATGAACAGCAAACGCCAAATGTCCTGGGGTTTCGCTTCGAACTCCGCCTCTTCTTTTGTTTCAGCAGTTGTCACCATATAGGAAACATTGATTTCCGGTTTCTCCAAAAAAGCGGATGCCTTAAAGTTCTGTCTATACGCGTCTAAAATATACTCCGACATTTGACCGTTGAAAAATTGGGCGAACGAATAGCCAACACCCCTAATTCCAGCTTGGATAGCACTGTTGCCAGTGGAACCCAACAACCATGCTTCCGGTAGAATAACATTGGATGGTGTAGCGACTGTCTGGTCATATAGTTTATCCGTCGGCACTTCGTCATTGATCAATTGCAACGCGGTATCAAATTTCTCATACATATTATGCAATAAAGGCTGACGACCCTCGGACAATGCATAGATTGCGCGCTGGTCCCCGCCCGGAGCCCGACCAACGCCAAAGTCAATCCGTCCCGGTGAAAAGGCGCTTAATGTTTTGAAAACCTCTGCTAATTTCAACGGAGAGTAATGCATCATCATCACCCCGCCCGTGCCAATTCGAATGTTTTTCGTTTTCGCTGCCAAATGTGCCGCCACTACTTCAGGGGCTGAGCTTGCAAAATCGTTTGTTCCATGGTGTTCTGCCATCCACATGCGATGATAGCCTAATTCATCACCTAAAACCGCCAATTCCGAGGCGTTTTTCAAGGCATTAGACGCAGTATTCCCTTTTGTGATCGGTGCTTGATCTAATATGCTTAGTCTCATTATCTTCATTCCAATCATTTTAAGATGAGCAATTCCTTAAATGTCACCTTATCTTTAGACTGTTTTAATTACAATTAATTTGTTCGTCAACTGCAACTTATACCATGATAGTTTTTCTGTTTCGTCTATGAATTATTACGAATCAGTACACTACTTCTCATTAGACCGACGCTCATTCAACTGTCGTTTATTCTCCGCAACAAGGCGATCAAAATAGGAGAGTTCGGGTTCTTCTTGTACTTGTTGTTTTGATACAGGCTGCTCCTTCTTGATTTCCCTTTCTACCTGTTCGCTTGGCTTCGCAGTTTCTCTTCGTTGCATTTCAAGCGTTTGAATAGGAACTTCAACCTTATGACTGGAAATCAATTCATCATGAAGTGGTTGTGAAATAGATTCCGGAGTCCGCTTTGATTGGCTCATTGCCACTTCAAGCCTGTCATAACACTTCCTTGCTTCACGCAATTGGGCCGCATATTCGGGCGAATCCTTAGCCAATGGGATATATGGTTTATTGTAGAAATTGACTTGGAAAAGAGAGTGCTTTTCGTGATCCATCTTAACTAAAAGAGATAAAAAATTCACTTTGTCGAGAGCCGTAGGACTGTTAGAGCCCTTTGTTCCCTCAAGAATATCATCTACCTTACCATGGGATATAAAGAATGATGCATTTTCCACTATTGCAATACCCTCCAGATCCTTCAAAGCAAAGTTCAGAAAACGATAGGGCATCCCTAAATATGGTTTCTGCAAGACCTTCCCATCTTTGTCTTCCGCAAACCATATGTACAGACGCTGTTTTTCACGGTCAATCGCGACTCTTGTCAATAAATCAGTGGACATAAAAGATGGCATCTTATCGAATTCCGCAAGGTCACTATTCAAAGAAAGCAAATCTTCCTTTTGTTTTTCCTTCTGACGGCCCTCTACAATTTGTGATTGTCCCAAAACTATGATTCCGATGAAAAATGCAATAATTGAAAGAATGATGCCCTTGACTGCAAACCCGTCAAAGATAGAAAAAACAAGGAAACAAATCGCAGCTATAGGAATTAAACAACCAAGTCCTGTAAAAAATCGAGTGGATTGAGTCGAAATGACGTTCCCCCCCTTTTTATATAGATGCTTTACTGTCTCTACGGGTCACGCTGACAAAAGTTTCAAATTGGATTCACCCTCACTTTGGACGCGGCTCTCTATTCATTAAAAAAGCTGCCCAGATGAATTCCTGGACAGCTTGTTATATCATGCTTCTCTTTCCTGTAGTCTTCCTTTGAATTTCTCCTTCGGTTCCAATCTCCCTTGCTGCCATCTAATATATATATTATTTGAAACCAACGATAGGATAATGAAAACAGTACCAATATAGTCATAGGCAGTGATGCTTGCACCTTGGAAGATTTGAATGAACAACGTCGTAACAGGTACGAAATTCAAAAACAATAAACCGTTTAACGGCGTGATGACACTTACACCATAATTCCATCCAACCAAGGCAATAACGCCTGGGAAAATCACCATGAATGCGATATGAGGGCTTGTTATAATAATTGCTTCAGTTGTTGGCACATCAACATAGCCAATTACAGTCGCACCCAAAACGACTGTTCCAGCAGTCACAGTTCCAAGCAAGCAGCTTAACGTAGAATAACGTAAGGCTGACCAGCCATCATTACTGAATCTGCTTCCGCCCATCGTATAAATAACCCATCCAATAACCGCGATAAGTATTAATAAAGATGGAATAATGTCATTTGATGCCGTAAAAAAGGCACCAAAATCACCTTTCGTTACGACCAACGCTGCCCCTACAAACCCAATGAACACACAAAACATCGTAAATGCATGAGGACGTTGCTTGATGAACAACCAAGCAATAATGATGGAAATCATCGGCATTAACGATTCCATAATCGATGCTATCATTGTACCGGGATTGCCTAACAAGTCTTGACCCCAGAAAATGAGCAGATTATAAACCGTAAAAGCCATCGTTCCGAAGAACCAGAGATATCCTCCTTTTCCTTCAAAGCGAAAAGCTTGTTTACCTTCCTTCCATAATAGCCAAACTACTAAAATGATTGTTACGAAACCATAGCGAAAAAGAGTGAAGTAAAACGGGTCTAAATGATGAAACGCATGGTTCGCAACCGGAAACATTGCTCCCCAGGATATTGCAGAAATCAAACATAAAATAGCGGCAACCAATACTCTGTTCTTCAATCTAAGATGTCTCCTTCAATTACCTTCTGTATCTTTATTAAATCACAGATGTGGTATCTCTCAAAATGAACATTATTGATGCTATCCATCTCTATTAGTGATATCATGAAAGAAGAGATACACGAAAGGGGTCGCCAGATGGAATTCAAGGATTTAGAGATTTTTCAAATGGTTGCAACCAAAGGGACAATTACCGATGCCGCAAAAGAATTAAGTTACGTACAGTCCAACATCACTTCAAGAATAAAAAAACTTGAGACAGAAATGAATACAGCTCTTTTCAACCGCCATAACCGCGGAATGACGTTAACACCAGAAGGGAAAAAATTACTTGTATATGCCGAGAAAATCCTATCGCTGACAAATGAAATGAAAAAAGTCGTTCAAAGTAAAACTGAGCCTGCAGGTAAACTTGAAATCGGAACGGTTGAGACAGTCATTAGATTACCAGTTATATTATCTTCCTATAGTAAAAAATATAAAAACGTAGACTTGTCACTTCTGACAGGTGTAACTGAGCAACTTAGAAATGATGTCCTGCATCACCGTTTGGATGGTGCTTTCGTCACCGAAATTGATCAGCATCCGGAACTCGTTTCACATAATGTTTTCGAGGAAGAACTCGTCTTACTATCGGATAGCTCGAAAACGTCGATTGAACAGCTTGTTGAGGAACCGATTCTTTGCTTCAGCGAGGGTTGCGGCTACCGGGCAAGATTGGCAAAATGGTATAAAGATCAAAACATAACACCTAAGAAAATAATGGAGTTCGGGACGTTAGAAACAATATTAGGCAGCGTTTCAATGGGCCTTGGGATTACTTTTGTTCCAAAGTCGGCTGTTGGTCATCTTGAAAAGCGAGGACTCGTCCATTGTCACTATTTACCCGAAAAATATAGTAGGGTTAACACGATATTCGTCAGACGAAAGGACGCTTATTTAACGTCGACTTTGGAGAGGTTTATCGAAACGTTCGAACAGGTTGATGGGGCACTGCCTTACCCACTTGCATATTGACATAGCAAAAGCCTAATTTCTCAAGTGCACATGAGAAATTAGGCTTTTCAACCATTGCTAAAACATTATTTACTTGTTGCTTTCCTTACTATTGGAGCTACCTTGGTAGCCAATAACTCGATACTCTTCGCCACTTTTTCGAACGGTAATCCACCTATATCGACTTGTGCCATGAACCGTTGGTGACCAAATAGCTCGTACTGATGTAGAATTTTCTCAACAATTTGCTCTGGGCTTCCTACGAACAATGCGGTATTCGGTGCCGTAAGTTGCTCAAATTCCGCAATCGACATCCTTCCAGAAATCATCCCTCGTTGACGGTGTACATTCGACCAATAATTTGAATAGTACGGGTAAAATTCCTCTTTGGCTTGTTGAGTCGTATTTGAAATATATCCATGACCTGTGACACCGACTTTAAGCTCTTTTGGATGATGTCCAGCCGCTATTCCAGCCTCACGGTAAAGATCCACCAATGGCTTGAATCGTGCAGGGTCACCCCCTAAGATTGCCATTGCCATCCCAACGCCTAATTTGCCGGCACGAACCGCACTACTTGGGGTTCCGCCAACACCAACCCATAGTGGCAATTCTTTTTGATAGGGGCGAGGTGCAATTTCCGCATTCCTTAATGGCGAACGGAAATGACCATTCCATGTCATCCTCTCGTTTTTGTTAAGCTTTAAAAACAAATCGATGTTCTCCGAGAATAAAGCATCATAATCATTTGTGTCATATCCGAATAAAGGAAATGATTCAATAAACGCACCCCGACCTGCTATTATTTCTGCACGCCCGTCCGATAGCAAATCCAATGTTGCAAAGTCTTCAAATAGACGAACTGGGTCAACCGTGCTTAAAACGGTAGTCGCGCTTGTCAGTTTGATTCGTTTAGTTTGTTGGGCTATGGATGCTAATACAACGGGTGGGGAGGAAACGGCATAGTCTAATCGATGATGCTCGCCAACACCGAAAATATCCAGTCCAGCCTCATCCGCCAGTCTTGCCGCCTCCATTATCTCCTTCATTCTTTGTCCTGCGTTTATCGTGTTTCCTGTAATTGGATCCACCATTATATCTGCAAGTGTATAGAGTCCGATTTCAATCAATTTACCCACCTCCTATATCTTCACAACCGACTAATTGTTAGTTACTTACTTTATGTAAGTTACTATACATTCAACACTACAGATAGTCAAGTAACTATTTTATAAATAACAATTTAATTATTTATTTTTGCTCGTTATACTAAGTAAGTAGGGAGCTGATCGTTTTTGGGAAGTCACACTACCTATACAAGAAGTCACCTAAGATAAAGTCTTGTATAATGTAGATATATAATCTGAAGACACGTTAATACATGAATTTACCAAGGCTATGAGGAGCAAACGTATGAAATTAAACTTAGCATGGCATCATATGTACCAATCGGAAGCTACACGGATCATTTTCATCGCCCTGTTGACAGCGATTACTGGCGAATTGAAAGTGATTCCGTTCGCAGGCGAACCATTTCGTTTTGCGCTCGGCGGAATTGTATTTTTTTTGCTGATTTTAATTTTCCCACCTAAATCGATTTTACGAACGGGTTTTGTCACTTCAATGGTGGTCGTCTTGTTCCGTATTATCGAAGAACTCCTTCTTGGTGCTGATTTGGCAGAAAGTATTCAAATCCATTTGCCCGTTATTTTATTTTATATCCTGTTTGCAACGGGTTGGCATTTTGTAGGTTTGGAGAAATTTAAATCGCATCCGCTACAACTTGGTACACTTGCCATTTTGTTTGAAATTATAGCCAATACTGCAGAACACGCCTTACGTAATTGGTGGACTGCAAACTACTTCCTTCATCTGAATGAGTGGTCGATTTTAGTCGGGGTAGCATTGCTCCGTAGCTTTTTTACAGTTGGGCTTTATAGTTCCGTCGCTTTATCGAAAGAAAAGCAACGTGTCCGTGAAATGTTAGGGATTGGCTCTGAACTGTATGCGGAAATGTTATATTTGCAGAAGTCGATGGATCATATGGAACGGATTACTGCATCAAGCTATGACTTGTACCGCAAGTTGCAGCAAGAACACCAGCGCCCGTTAGGCATCCAAGCATTGAAAATTGCGCAAGAGATCCATGAAGTGAAAAAAGATTCACAGCGAATAGTAGCCGGACTTTCGCAATTGACGAAAAGGGAAAAAATGTCGGTTTTTTCTTTATCGACAGTTATAGAAATGGTTCAATCAGCCAATCAAAAATACAGTAAAATGCTTGGCAAGCAGGTGACTTTTCACATTAGACAAACTTTCGACTTCCTGACCGAGCAACAAATACTGCTATTAGCCATTTTAAATAACCTAGTTGCGAATGCAGTGGAAGCGGTTGAGCATACAGGGTCAATCACTTTGGTAGTAAGTTTAACAGATGGACAAGTCAGTTTTCAGATCATAGATGATGGGAAAGGTATTTCACCAGAACACGAGTTGCTTATATTCGAACCCGGTTTTACGACAAAATACAGCGATCATGGTGCACAGGCTACTGGCATTGGATTGTCCCATGTAAAAGCGATTACCGAGTCGCTTGGTGGAAACGTTGAGTTAGTTGCACCAGAAAAGGGAACTCATTTCAAAGTGATGATCCCGCTTGAAAGGTTACAAAAATGAGGTGTATAAGGTAATGAGGTATTTCATAATTGATGACGATATGGTATCACGTTCCATGTTGAAATCTATTATCGTAGAACAGCGACTGGGAATAGTCGTTGGTGAATCGGATGGCAGTTTGAAAACACTTGGACAAGTACATACACTATCACCAGATCTTGTTCTAATTGATTTGCTGATGCCTGAAATGGACGGGATTGAAATGATTCGGCAGTTGAAGGAGCAAGGTTTTCAGGGGCAATTTGTCATGCTGTCCCAAGTCGTCAACAAAGAGATGGTCGGTGAGGCGTACCAGACTGGCGTAGAGTTTTTCATCCACAAGCCGATCAACCGCATTGAGGTGGAAAACGTATTGCGACAAACTATCGAGAAAATCCAACTAAAGCAGTCTCTTATGACCATCCGCGATACGCTTTCGTATATCGGCTCTCCTTCCCCGCAAAATATCGGACGCTCCCTTAAGGAAGTCGTGCACTCAATTTTGCAAGACATGGGAATAGCCGGTGAAAATGGAAGCACAGATATCTTAAATATAATGAAAGTGTTGACAGAGCAGCGAAGCGATGCGGCCCTTCCTCCGCTCAAGCAGCTCTACGAAATGGTTGCACGTAAAATGGGTGTTGCGGATTCTGAGCTGCCTAAAGAGGTGAAGGCAATGGAGCAACGTATCAGACGGACGATAACGGTTGCGATTGAACATTTGGCATCACTTGGTGCAGTGGACTATACAATCCACGAATTTGAGTACTATGCCCCCCGCTTCTTTGATTTCCAGGAGATTTCTATGCGAATGAAGCAAATACAAAACGACGAGGCGCCAAGTAGGCCAGTAAAAGTCCAGATAAAAAAGTTTTTGCTCATGCTTTACAAAGAAACAATTGAACAGCAAAAATAATTTTTTGTAGGTTTTTGTAGATTCCTGTAGTTTCCCTTTACAATGAGAATACGCTTACAGAAAGCGCTTTCAATTTAGTTGTAAAGGGGAATTACTATGAAAAAGAAATTTAAAATCTCTTTAGCATATCAAATATTGATAGGTCTTGCTCTCGGTATTACAGTAGGGGCAATCTTCTATGGCAATCCGAATGTTGAGACTTACTTACAGCCAATCGGCACAATGTTTATAAACATGATTAAAATGATTGTTGTGCCAATCATCATTTCTACATTGATCGTCGGTGTAGCGGGCACAGGTGATATGAAACAATTAGGTAAACTTGGCGGCAAAACGCTCATTTACTTTGAAATTGTAACGACTATCGCCATTTTGGTTGGACTATTTGCTGCTAATATTTTCAAGCCGGGCGTTGGAATTGATATGTCTGTTTTGCAAAAAGGTAGCATCGATAGTTACGTACAAACGACACAAGAGGTCCAAAACAATGGTTTCATGGACGTATTAGTTAGTATCGTTCCAAGCAACATCGTTGATGCGATGGCAAATGCGAACATGCTATCAATCATTTTCTTCTCCGTCTTATTCGGTTTAGGTGTTGCTGCTATTGGTGAAAGAGGTAAGCCGGTATTGGCATTTTTCCAAGGCGTTGCGGATGCAATGTTCTTCGTTACGAACCTAATTATGAAATTCGCTCCAATCGGGGTGTTTGCACTTATCGGAGTGACTGTTTCAAAGTTCGGCTTAGAATCTCTTATTCCTATGGGTAAATTGATGATTCTAGTCTATGCAACAATGGCATTCTTCATCGTAGTCGTATTGGGTGGAATTGCAAAAATGGTCGGAGTGAATATTTTCTCCTTCTTGAAACTGCTGAAGGAAGAATTGATTCTTGCCTATTCAACATCCAGTTCAGAGACGGTATTGCCGAAGGTCATGGAAAAAATGGAGAAATTCGGCGCACCTAAAGATATCGTTTCATTCGTCGTACCGACTGGCTACTCGTTCAACTTGGACGGTTCTACTTTGTACCAAGCGCTTGCTGCCATTTTCATTGCGCAAATGTATGGTATTGAGTTAAGTATTATGGATCAAGTAATGCTCGTCCTTGTATTAATGATCACTTCCAAAGGGATTGCGGGCGTACCTGGCGTATCATTCGTCGTATTGCTTGCAACACTCGGCACAGTCGGTATTCCGGTTGAAGGATTGGCGTTAATCGTAGGTATCGACCGTCTACTCGATATGGCACGTACAGTCGTCAACGTTGTCGGAAACTCTTTGTCTACAGTTGTCATTTCAAAATGGGAAGGCCGCTTTGGCGAGGAGCCGAAACAGAAAGATGAAAAACAGCAATTCGTTCCTGCTGAAGAGAATTTGGTATAATAATAAACACTGTCTGGCGATTTGTCAGGCAGTGTTTTTTTAGTTTATGTACTAAGTCCCTCGACCAATTTTAAGGGACTTTTGTTCAAACCATTCTTTCACTAATACGACTGACACCATAAAAAGTGGGCCCCTTCAAGTAATAAGAGAGAAAGTTAAACTCTGCACTTCCCCTCCTAAAAGGATAAGATAGGAGGCGAATCTATCCTCTTTTCTCACATCATTTTTCCTCCCTCTCTACCTATACAACGAATAAGTGGATGTAAAGGTATACACTTTGTTTTCAACACAAGAAAGGCTATTCGGGAGATGAATAGCCTTTCTTGTGTATTTTCATTTGTCGGATTGAATGCTATATACTTCTATCGCATTAATCGTATCATTTCCCGGTACTGTCGTACTGATATAAGCAGTGCTGGAATCATCGCTCCAATAACCGGTCATCGAAATTACGGCATATAAGTCTGCGTTTTGCATAAGTAATGTCGGTTTGCTTAGTTGTCCTTCCACAAACTCCGCTACATAGACATTCGTTTTATATTCTTTTCCAACTTGTACCGGTGTATCAAATAAAATTTTACTCTTATCCGGCGATAGTTTATAAAACGGCACCCATATGCCTTCTTTATCTTTTCCACCCGCCACGAGTTGTGTTACATCTCCTGTTGACAGATTCAGCGTGTAAATCCCTGTCTTGCCTTTGTATTCATCATTGAAAATGATCGTCTGCTCATCTAGGAATTGAAAACGATCCATCGAAGTTATACCTTCCAAAGATGAAACTTGCTCTACATCCCCATTATCCAGTAAATGATACAAGCCAAATCCTTCTTTAATAGATTTTCCTACAATATAGATTCCTTCATCACTCGATTGGAAAGTATTGAGCGTCAATCCGTTACTACCGCTTGTATCAAATAATTCATTCATATCCCAACTATACTTCTGATCGGTTTCCAATACAGTCTTCTCCACTGAGAACTCTTCGCTTGTGTAGTTTACTTGGATGACCTTCGAACCTATTGAGTCACCGAAGTACGTCAAGTATTCGTCCGGCCCTTCACCAATCAATTTCTTCGTACCGTTCTGTAAATCATGTACGTAAAACTTTTCATTTACATGCGATAATGCTCGATGCTCGTCTTCAGATAACATGTAGAATGGTGCACTCATCACTTTTTTCTGATTCTTACTCTCTACATCATAAAGATACGTCGCGTCGTGTTGGTTGAAATACAACTGATTTCCTTTAAAGCCTGTGTAATCCGCTTTAATTTCAATAGGTATCGTAGCTTCATGTTTGATCAGCAGTTGGCTATCATCCAAGGCGCTTTCGAGCTTTACATTGTTACTTAACGTCACTGTTTTTGAAGCAGCTTCCCCTGAAATCGAGCAGCCTGCCGCCATCATACTGCTCACTGCTAGCAACGCAAGTCCATACCATTTTCTTTTCATCTTCATAACCTCCTGTTAGTGGCCTACAGATTGATCATAAGAAAATGTTGTTGCTAAACATGCAATACATGTTGCCAACATGTTTCTGCTGAGGTATTTGCATATTAATTTTTGCTTGTCCATGTTTCTCTTCGAATCGAATCGTTCCGCGATGTCGCGCTATTATATCCGCACAGATAAATAGCCCTAAGCCAGTACTGCCTTCCAATTTTCTGTGTACAAAAGGCTCGAAGATATAGTCGGCAATGGCTCGCGGGATCGGCGCACATGGATTCGTCACCACGATGTCTTCCTCAATGGCGATCTCTATCATCCCTCTTGGCGTTCCATGCAGGATGGCATTATCAATCACATTGATGAAAAGCTGCCGCAATTCATTCGGATTACCGAGCACGGTATAAGGATGACCTGTTAGATGGATCTTCATATCGCGCGGTGCAGCTTTCATTTGAAGATCTTCACAGACAGATTGCAGAATCGGGTACACATCGACAATCTCATGAACGGTATCATGTACAAGCGATTGATATTTCGACAACGCAAGCAACTGAGTGACCATTTCATTCAGACGATTGCTCTCTCTTCTTATTTTCAGCGAAGCTTTCTGAAGAAATTCGATATCGTCAAATCCTTTCTCCCCTATAATTTGTGCATAGCCTGAAATAGTTGTCAGAGGTGTTTTCAATTCATGGGTAATGTTATGGAAAAAGGTTGTCCGTTTCTCCTCGAGCCTTAAAACTTTCTCTTTCTCTTGTTCAATCGTTTCGATATGCTGCTGGATTTGCAATTGCATTAACTGAAAGTTTTGAGCAAGTTCTCCTATTTCGTCTGATGCGTTGTTCGCAACAATCGGCTGATAGTCGCCTGTCGTCATTCTTTTCGTAGCAGTTGTCACTTCTTTTACTCTCCGAATAAATTGATTAGATAAAAGCAATGAAATCAAATAGACGCCGCAAAACAACAGGATCGTTAGCCCGGTGAACGTTCGCAGCAAGCTTTGATTATGTAAGAAAACTTCCGTGTAATCCGCTGTAAAACGAACAACTCCATACAGCGTATCATTCAAATAGAGCGGGTAAGCGAAATAAAGAAGCGTCCCCTCCCCCAACGGCTGAATTGTGTAGGCGGATTGGTTCTGAAATGCTTGCTTTAATTCCTCGCTGCTACTTTCCTCTGCATTTGCTTCATATTTTTGCTGCTCCATTAGAAGAGGCCGA
The DNA here is from genome assembly GCF_037963765.1 of Sporosarcina sp. FSL W8-0480. GTDB lineage: Bacteria > Bacillota > Bacilli > Bacillales_A > Planococcaceae > Sporosarcina. The sequence goes on from NZ_CP150166.1 coordinate 292,877, forward strand.
TTCACCGGCACGGCTTCATATAAAAAATGTCCTTCGCTATCATACAGCGCTACACTTTGCCCATACAGCCTACTCAATTCATTCGCAAGCTTGTAGCTATTTTCAACGACGAAATTTTCATTTTGGGGATGCAGCTGTTCAAATTGCCTGATGAATTGGGTTGAAGAATATTGAAGGGAGGTCACGGCTTCTTCGAGATTGGTCATCGTATGTTTTTCAAGCATCTTTGACATGATTTGATTGCTAATACTGGCAGCCATGAAAAACACAATGAAAAAACCGATGAAAAACTTTTTCCGGATCGTTAGTTTCATCGCTCAATTTCCTTTCATTTTATAGCCTACGCCGAACACAGTCTCGATGAGGGAAGGATCGAGCTTTTTACGAATTCGTTGCACATGTACATCCACTGTACGCAACCCACCCTCATAATCCATTTCCCATACCGTATCGAGGATTTCCTCCCTTGAAAAAACTCGGTTTTGATATTGGGCAAATAACAATAATAGCTCGAACTCCTTCGGCTTCAAAGCAACCAATTCTCCATCTTTGATAACGGAATGAGCACGAGAGTCGATATGGATACTCTCACTAAGTTGGAGCAAGCGTGACGGCGTTTGGTTACGCCGTAGCAGCACATTCACACGCGCGAGAACTTCCCGAATATCGAACGGTTTCGTCATATAATCATCTGCCCCAAGCTCCAGCCCAACCACCTTATCTACAATATCGTCACGCGCCGTCAGCATGAGAATTGGCGTAGTCGTCATGGCGGTTATCTTTTTGCACAGCTCAAAGCCCGTCGTATCCGGAAGCATGAGATCTAAAATAATGAGATCAATTTCAATCCCTTGAAGAACTTCCAATGCCTTTGCACCTGAAGTTGCCCCAATTACCCGGAACCCCGCTTTCCGTAAAGCATACGACAAAATATCATAGATCGATTCTTCGTCTTCTATAATCAAGATTGTCTTTTGTACATGGTCCATTTTCATCTTCTCCTACATCTTAGCTTCCTCAAGTATAGCGTGAAGTTGTTGCTAAGTTGTTGCCTGCAATAAAAAAAGATAGAGTGAGCAGATATCATTCTGCTCCTCTATCCTTTTCACCTACAATTAATACTCGAAAACTATAGTGAATCTATAAGCCTGCCTATTTTAAATTATACTGCGGCTTTCATCCATGCTTTGCCACTCCCGTACATCAGTAAAATGGCGCGCCAATTGATTCGCAGTTCTCGTAACACTTTCCGGATAATCAAGAACTTCAAGTAGTTTGATGGCATTCCTTGTTTCGGAAGGCCCCGGATGAATTTTATAATCAAAAATTACTTTACCATTTTCAATTGATTCCCTGAAATGATAATTGGTATATACTTTCCCAGCCATTTCAGTAAGCTCAATATCATGCGAAGCAATGATTGTCATGCCTTTATTTACTGATAGCCACTCCATTATTGCAGCTGATGCTGAAATTCTTTCGACCGTATTCGTCCCTTTTAGAATCTCATCAATGAATGAAATAATCGGTTTCTTTTCCTCGCTAAACTTGATAATTCTTTTTAAGGATTTAATTTCCGCTATAAAATAACTGTCCCCGTCTAACACGCTATCTTGAATTGCCATGGATGTGACAATATAACTTGGTTTCATCGTCCATTTACTGGCCAACACAGTGTTAATGGTTTGTGCCAAAATAGCATTAATAGCGACAGCTTTTATGTACGTTGATTTTCCCGAAGCATTAGATCCGGTCAGAAGGACCGTTTTACCAAGGGTTGAGGAATTCGTAACCGGATCTTTCAGAAGTGGATGAGCCAAATTCTCGAATTCAAGCTCTTCAATATCCATAAAAGTAGGCACCGCGTAAAACGCAAGGGACTTTCGGTAATACGCAACCGCAATCGCCGCGTCAAGTTTACCAATCAATTCCCATAATTGCTTATAAGCGTCTTGATGCTTAACAATCGTTTTAACAATTTGGTTGTAGGCAATGAAATCCAGTAAAAATACAATCCGGACATACTCAAACAAAACATCAAAGTCTCCGCCCTTGTTTCCACCTATCGACAAGACTTTACCCCAAAAAGAAGTTTTTCTTAAACCCCTTCCTTCACCTTTAAAAATATTCCTAAAGCTAGTGAATCGAGAATGGTGAATGGACGTTAGCTGTTTTCCTGTACCTACAATTGCCGCCACATATGTAATAGAGTGCAAGTCATTATCCAATCTATTTTTATTCCTATAATACACTACAAGATTTAATGTGAATGAACTGAACAGACTGATTGCCCCATACTTCAAACTAAAAAACAGGAGAAAAATCGACACAATCGGCAAACAAGCTAAGATGATATACATATATACATGTTTAAGCTTTTGATCATTAAATTTAAAAAAGTAAGAGGATGTATTCGCATGATTGCGATTTCCCAAATTCGATAAAATGAGAAGCACTTTTTCTCTTAACCGATTATCATTGGCAAGCAATTGATAAAGCTCTTCTTTCTCGTGAACATCCTTAAGTTTCGGGTCAATATCTCGCAATTGGTTAAATAAATACTCGGAACCAACACTTGTCTGCGTGTAATTAAGCTTTTCAAAGACTTGATTCATCGAAAGGTCATCCCACGTCAACTGGTCTACACCTGAATAACTTTCCGCCGACTCTTTCTTATTCTCCCAATACGAAGAAACGGATGATAAATCCTCACTAAAAGCATAATACGTCCCGCTATCCCACTCTTGTCTCAGCTTTTTTAATTTCTTTTGGTTCCTCGTTAAGAAATGGTAGGTAATGATAAGAATTGCAGCAATGATAATTATTAAAACCGGACTCATCTTAACAGCACCTTCTTCCTACTTACTTATACGGACTCGGTTTTCATAGGTTTCATTTAAACAACAAAATCGACCTCCTATTGGACAGTCGATTTTTTATGTGTGTTTATACTTCGTATTTATTTAGTAGTCGTAAAATAATACTCCCCTAAAACTTGCTTCGCCTGATAATCATTTGAAGAAAGCTCTTTATTAATGAAAGATTCAACTTCTGCTCTTTCAACATCATACATTACTTCAATTTCCTTCGAAAACAATAGCTTTTCTTTTTCAAGTAATATAGAAAGAGATGGTTGTTGTTTTGGTTGCAGCTCCTCTTTGTTAAGAACTTGTTTTAACCCTTCAACATAGTATTCAAACGGACGACCGCCAACAATTTTGACACCCTTGTTTTCCTCATTCATCATAATGATCGTAGGGAAACCTCTTGCACCTAAGTTTCTAACTAAAGCAAAGTCTTCATTCAATAATTGTTGTCCTGCTTGTTGTTCAGCTTCAGCTACGATAGCTTCCCCATCCAGACCAAGTTTTTCTACAATTTCAGTAAGGACGGAGAGATCTGATATGTTTTTATTGAATGCAAAAAGGTCTTCCCTTGCACGACGTAAATATTCTGATGCTTTTGCATCGCCATGATATTTTTGGATCACCTTGAATATACGTGAAGCCGGAAATGAAGATTGGACCGGATTGTCAATCATTAACGAACCATCGATTGGCATTCTTGAATGGTCCCCCACTTCTCTCCAGTGACCAGCGACATCAGCTGGTTTATAAATACCGTTTGCAGGATCGATTGGACCATCATGCCATTTTTCCAGCAAACCACCCATAACTGTATGGACATTGAAATAATTCCCATACTGCTCTACAAATCGGCGAAATACAGGTTCAATTGCCCAGCAATGGGAACAGATAGGATCCGTTACATAATAAAGTCTAATCGTTTTTTCTGGTTGATTAAAATCAATGACTTCCATTTTGTCTTCCCCAGCCACTCCGCAGACGCCAGTTTCCAAATCACAAACCATATTATCCATGTTCTTCATTTACTTTTCCTCCATTCTTAATGTCGATTTTTTCATATTTATTACCTCACAACTTCATGGTAAGCCATAACGAATCTTACCAACACCAATAGATTTATGGTTTTGTCGTTTATCCAACACATTGCGAAAAGTGTTTAAAAAGTAGCCGATTTTATGAAGGATGATTCCTTCACTAGTTAGATACTACATAGATATCTCGCTATTTTATTTGTACATAAATAAAAATGCACATAATTGGACTTATGTGCATTTAAAGTGGTTGGTTTAAATAACCCTAAATTGGATGGTTCTCAAAAATGTTTTATATTATAAAATTATAACGTATAGAATAAAATACATTTATAAAAAGGAGTAAGGCATGACGGTAGCTCTCATCGTTGCATTCATTTTTGTATTTATTGTTTTAGCTGTCGGACTCATTATGACCATATCCGCGGCTAATTCTATGAATAAAGGTTACAAGAGTGAAAACAGTTTTTCTTCTTTGCTATGGGTTTATCTTTTAACGATCCCATTTCTTGTTATAGTGACTCTTATAGCCATATTTATATTTAAGTAACAACAGAGGGCGGTTCGGAACCAGTGAAATAGTACATATCGTTCTCGTGTTTCAGGAACCGTCTAAGGTTTCTTAAAAATGGGGGAACTAAGAAGTTATTGGAGTTCTTTATAATTTAGACATCTTCAAACATTCCCCCATTATTTCTTAACGCATAGACAAACCTTGAAATGCCTTCTTTTATTGTAGCTTCGTTCCCCCTGCCATAAGTAAATCGAACGTATCCATTTTTTGAGCCCATTATTCGCCCAGGTACAAATGAAACGCCTTTTTTCATGGATTCTTCAAGTAACTTATATTCATCAATTTCGTGATTTATTTTACACCATAAATGAATTCCGCCTTGTGGCACTAAATATGTAACCTCATCTTTAGATAAGCTGTCCAATGCCAAAATTATCGCATCCCTACGCTCCCTCAGTTGAATTCTTAAATCTAAAATGTGTTTGTCAAATTGAGGGGAATCTAGAAATTGATTCGCTATCCATTGCGGAAAAACACTATGGCCAAAGTCAATTTGCTGTTTGCCGTCTGACAAACGTTCAATTACTTTTTTCGGACCAATAATCCAACCAATGCGTAGTCCTGATGCAACCACTTTTGATAACGAACTAATGTATAAAACATTTTCATTATCGTCCATTGACTTTAACGTAGGTCCAATATGCCCGTCGAATGACGTCAAATTATAAGGATCATCCTCTATTATGGGGAAACCGTGCTTTGATGATAATTCCAATATTCTCTTTCGGCGTTCCAGCGACATTTTCGTGCCAGTAGGATTTTGGTAATCAGGATTTAAGAAGATCATACGAATTCGATGTTTTCTTTGTAAAGCTTCAATATCATCAGGATTTACGCCATGTTGATCAACTGGGAGTAAAAGCGTCTTAACACCAAATGATTGAAAGATCGGTAAAGAGAATGCATAGGATGGGTCTTCAATCGCTACTGTATCCCCTGGTTTTAACAAACATTGAACGATTAGGTGTATTGCTTGCTGAGCACCCGATGTTATTAATATGGAGTCTGACTCAACAACCATATTTTTGTAGGTTTTTACGTGTTTACAAATTGTCTCTCGTAATCCCGCATCGCCTAAAGGATGGTCGTAACCTAAATGCTCATCAAACGCGTTCTCCTTAAGAATCTTAGCGAATTGGACGTTAGGTAGTAAATCTACTGCAAGTTCCCCGCTTGATAGGTTAACCATCCCTTCTTGCTCAGTTTCATTACGAAGTTTCTGTACCAACGGAAGATTCGGAAGAAATGAGCCATCCTCTACATATCTCCCCCAATTGGGGACCCTTTTATGAGTTAGCCCCCATATATCCGTATTTATATACGTGCCACTCCCTATTCTTCTGACAATTAATCCGACTGCCTCTAGCTCATCATAAGCAGTCACAACTGTACTCCTATTTATCTGTAATTTTTTTGCTAACTCACGTTCAGATGGTAATGGCTGATCCGGAGATAAATCTCCCGATATAATTCCATTCTCTATTTGTTCTACAAGTTGCCTATACATAGGTTTTTTTATTGAACGGTCTAGCATAAATTGCATTATACTCCACCCTTTACTTAACAAATCTCATATTTTGCTTATAATGATATATTAAATGCTATTATAGCATCTCCTGACGTCAGTATCCCTGTAGCAGTGTTAAAGATAACCCCGACCATGAATCAGGTGACAGTCACGCAAACAAATGAAATAAAAGTGAATTTCCCACTTGTTTAAGTTTTTATGAAGATTATTTCACTTTAAATTCTTGCTCCCAACCCGTAAACTTCTTCCATTTATGCGATAATAGTAGAACCAACGTTCCAAATTACAATGAAAGGAGGAGCTAGTGTGAAGCCTGTTATATTATTATATGGATAATATTGTTCAAAGTAGGTTCTTGACTTGAAAAAACATTCTAACACCTTGTTTGCCAAGAAGGAATAGGACATATAAATGTTCGACTATATGAAAGGAAAAGTCGAATAAAAAAGGAATAATAGGTATAAAGTTAAAGATTTTTCTTGGGTTTGTGAAAAAATGTACTTAAGCTAAACGGGCAGGATAGTTTAAGTGTATTTCTTCACAACAACTTGTACTTTGAACTATGAAGTGTTAATATACTATTAATCGAAAGGAGAGATGGGTGGACAATGAAGAACTAATCTAATTTTTAACAATTGAAATAGTATATTTCAGTTTAAAAACTTAGGATTAGTTTGCCCATTTTTTCATATACTAAATAAATGTAAGACTGAATAGCTAAAAAGGCTACTTAGTTTTATTTGAGTATCGTAAAGAGTGACATGACTAATCCTTCCAACATTATATGGGAGGATTTTTTATTATTCTCCCAGAATCAAAATAAAGAAAGAAGGAATCGAATTGTTAAAACAAAAAGAACTAATGGCAAGGGTTAAGGAACTTGTCCAGTCAGATGAACGAATATCTGCTTGTATGATGTATGGGTCTTTTACAAAAGGAGAGGGAGATCAATACTCTGATATAGAATATTATGTTTTTCTGAAAGATGATACAATTTCCACCTTTGATTCAGCAAAATGGCTAAATGAAGTCGCTTCCTACCATTTACTCTATCAAAATGAGTACGGTACGGAAGTAGTAATTTTTGAAAATCTAATACGTGGTGAATTTCATTTCCTTTCCGAAAGCGAAATGAATATTATTCCTTCATTCAAAGAATCAGGCTACATTCCTGACACAAAAGCAATGTTTATTTATGATGAAACAGGACAATTAGAATTGTATTTATCAGGGTTGGAAGGTTCGGGACCAAATAGACTTACAGAAGAAAACGTAAATTTTTTATTGAATAATTTTTCCAACCTATGGTTAATGGGGATTAATGTTCTTAAAAGAGGGGAATATGCACGTTCACTGGAAATTTTATCTCAATTACAAAAAAATATACTGCAACTCATTCGAATTGCGGAAGAAAATGCCGATAATTGGTTTAATATGACAAAGAATCTTGAAAAAGAAATTAGTCCTGAAAACTATGAAAAGTTTAAAAAGACTACTGCCCGATTAAATGAATTAGAACTATATGAAGCCTATAAGAACTCTTTGCTTCTCGTTATGGAATTTCGAAATCTTGTTGAAAAACAGTATCAGTTAACCGTTAGCAATGATTTTTTCGAAAAACTGTTACATTATATGAATGAATAGAAAAAAACTTATTGTGCTATCGGGTGCTTAATACAAAAAGGAAGGTGAGTGAGAGAATAAAATTCAACTCTTTAATTCCAGAGTTTTCAGTTAAGTACATTGAGAAGTCGAAATGGTTTTATATAGATATACTTGGATTCCAATTAGAATATAAGAGCATAGTAGTAAAGGGGTTAGTCGTAAGGCAGGGATTTTGTTAAGCAAGTTCTTTTAGTGTTTCATATTCTTTACCTTGATGAATACTATGGAATTTACATATGGTAAACTTTAAATAAAAACGACTTTTATGTAACGCTATTTTAATTATGATATACTTTTGAAAAGGTACATAAATTCTAAAGAATATAAATGGATACAGTTATAAAGTGGCATGCTATAATTTAAAGCACTGATGGGTGATTTCATGTATAAAATTATGATGGTAGAAGATGATGAAAAAATTAGAAGAATCGTTTCCGATGTGCTTCACAAATGGAAGTATGATGTGATTGAGGTTACAAATTTTGACCAAGTGTTAACGGAGTTTGAACAGGTCCAGCCACACTTAGTATTATTGGATATCAATTTACCGACATTGGATGGTTTTTATTGGTGTCAGCAGATTCGTTCAGTTTCCAAAGTCCCTATTATATTTCTTTCTTCTAGAAACGAAAACATGGATATTATTATGGCTATTAATATGGGCGGGGATGACTTTGTGCAAAAACCGTTTGATTTAGATATACTTGTTGCCAAAGTAAAAGCACTTTTACGTAGAAATTATTCCTATCGAGATGAAGAATCTGTACAACTTATCCATCGGGGTTTGAAATTAAATATAAGCAATTCGGTGGCTGAATATAAGGGACAGAGCGCAGAGCTATCTCGCAATGAATTTATTATTTTACAATTAATGATGCGCAAGATTGGGAAAATCGTATCACGAGATGACTTAATGCAGGCATTGTGGAATGAAGAGCAATTTGTTGATGATAACACACTGACAGTAAATGTGAATCGTTTACGTCGAAAGGTTGCTAGTCTTGGGTTGAATGATTTTATAGTTACCCGTAAAGGAATGGGGTATATTATCGAATGACTTTTTTTCGGTTTTTACGGTATGAAAAGTCTTATATATGCGTCTATTTAATAGGTTTCATGCTCATGGCTACTGTGTTTTTCCTTGATGTTAATATAAATTTCACTTGGGGAACCTTTTTATATGCCTTTGCTTTATGCACGATTGTATTGATTGGATTTTTAGTATTTCGCTATCAACAAAATGTACGAGCAATCCACAATATTGATCATGAGGCATTTGACAGATTATCTCTAGAAGCTGAGCAGATGCAACAATTAATGGATGAGATGAGAAAAGAGCATATACGAGAAATGAATGCTGTTCAAGAGAAACAAAAAGAACATTATGATTTTATTGTTTCTTGGTTTCATGAAATCAAAACGCCAATTGCTGTCCTCCATTTAATCCAACAAACGGATATAGATGCGAATAGTTTAAGGGAAGAAATCGAGAAAATTGAAAATTATGTTGATCAAGCTCTTTATTATGCTAAATTAGATAGTTTTAATCAAGATTATAGTATAGGGAGTTGCGATATGATTGGCATTGTGAAAGATACGGTGAGAGACCATTCCAAAACTTTTATTTCTAAAAAAGTTCGAATCCTCTTGCCCTCTGAATCGATGAGCGTACAAAGTGATTCTAAATGGTTGAAATTTATAGTAAATCAACTTTTAACCAATAGCTTGAAGTATACGGACAACAGTGGAGAAATTTTGATTGGTACCAATGAAACCCCACAAGAAAAACAACTCATCATCCGAGATAATGGGATCGGAATTACACCACAAGAGCTACCAAGAATATTTAACCGAGGATTTACAGGTGAAACGGGGCGAACATACTCTAAATCAACAGGGATGGGCCTATATTTAGCACAACAATTATCCAATAAACTTGGTCACTATATTACTTGTACATCTGAAGTTAGTTCCTACACAGAATTTATTATCCATTTTCCAAAAGATGATGATCCTTTTTTGTTTATGAATAAGGAAAAGCAATGACTAATAAAATCAGTCATTGCTTTATTTTTATCACTTTTGTTGATTAACAATCTTATAGTAAAGATTGGTTGACGACACGTAAAACAAGAAATAGATAACAAAATAAATAATTAGTATTGCCCACATGATAGAAGTGAGCTGTGGGAAGTCTCTCACTTCCTCGAATATAGAGTAATTCATAATAAACAAGCTATGCAGCATTCCCAGTATAAGTGGAGGCAAGAAGACAAAAAGCAGTTTCTTACGGATGACTTTTTTCATTTCAGTGTTACTAACACCAATTTTACGCAGGATAGCATATTGTTTTTGTTCGTCTGTTGCTTCACGTAATTGTTTGAAATATATAATGCTTCCTAAAGCAAATACAGCGATGACGGCAAGAAAAGCTGCTGTAAACAGTAATAATGCTGAAGATTCAGCTTGAATAGCATAGCCGTCCGCAAAAGCTGAATAATAGATATCAGGTGATTGCGAAACAATCGCTTGTATTTGTGCTGATAAAGCTGACGCATCTTTAGCATTTTCAATTTGGTATAGTTCATACATTTGGGTATTCTGACTATTTTGTATAGTGGCATACGCTTCATCCGAGATAATGAATATAGCAAGATGAAGAAAAACATTGGTGTTACTCAAATTACTGGCAGGGCCAAGTAGTGCATAGTCTTTTCTTTCTATAAGGTGAAAAGTAGACTCATCTCCTACTTTTACTGTGAATTCTGATTGATCATCCTGTGTGAACTGTTTGGGTGTATCTATTTTTGAAAGAACAATAGCCTCTTGGCCATGCAGGTTAACTTCCTGGTCATCACCGCGTAAGGCAACTATATCGTTAAATTGGGTCTCTGAAAATAAAAGGATATCTTCTGTGAGATAATCCGATTGTTCAAAGGCAACATCTCTGTTTGTAACGGGATTTACTAAGATCCCTTCAATCGTTTCATGAGTGATAACTGGGTGGTTTGATTCATGAATCAATGTTTCAATTTGATGCTGAATATGTTCATCCTGAGATTCGAAAGCAATATCATTTGGGAAATTTTTAGTACTCCCATCGAGTTGAACAGCGTAATTAATGGCTACAAAACCTACTAAAATGATAATTGCTGCGCTAAATAATGAAATGGAAGTAAGATTTAAGGCGTTTCCGCGAATGGAAAATCGAAGTGAAGAAGTCCATAAAACACGGTTTCCTTCATTATATTTTCTACCTCGACTAACGATTTCTAATAACCACCCCGAAAATTGACGAAAGAATAAATAAGTACCTCCGACAAGTCCTATCGCCATAACAATTATGCTAGCCAGACGATAATCTTCCCAGACGATAGAAGTACCATCCCGACTAATTAAAAAGAAAGCCATCCCTAATAGCAGAATAGATAATAAGGCAAGCAGCTTAGAAGCTGGTTGAAGCTTTTCCAAGTTTGTTCCTGAATGAAATAATTCTACCAGTTGGATACGACGTACACTGAAGTAGCTTTGTATACTAATAATCCCAGTTAGTATAATGAATAAAACAATAGTCGCCCCGATAGCCTCGAGCGGGAAAGTAAATGAAATCACTTCGTCGTACTGCATTAAATTCATTAAAAGCATCCCAGAAAATTTGGAAAGCAGACCACCTGTTAAAATGCCGATGACGAGCGAAATACTACTAAGAATAAAAGTCTCGACAAAGACCATCAAAGCAATTTGACGCTCACTCATCCCATAAAGCAAATACATTCCAAATTCCTTTTTACGTTGGTTCATAAAAAATGTATTAGCGTAGAGTATGAAAAAAATAATAAATAAAAACACCACAATGGATGCTGCTATAAGCCCTACCTGAAAATTTTCTTCATTTTCTAATGCAGCTAAAACATCCTCATTAAAGATTAAAGATGAAAAAGTAAATTGAATAACTACTCCAATAATCATCGAAATAAGATAGATGGAGTAAATTCTAAAATTCCGTCTGACATTGCGCCACGATAAATCCAATAATTTCATCTGCGATTTCCCCCTAGAGTGCTCTGAAAGGTGAGGATGCGATCAAAAAATTCCTTTTGGGTTTGTTCTCCTTTGAACAGCTCATTTACAATCTTACCGTCTCGTAGAAAAATGACACGTTGGCAGTAACTTGCAGCATAGGGGTCATGTGTAATCATCATTATCGTTGTTTTAAATGTTTGATTAAGTGATTCAATTTGTTCCAGTAGCTGTGTTGCAGAGCGAGAGTCAAGTGCACCTGTAGGTTCATCAGCAAAGACAATCGCTGGGTTAGTAATAATAGCACGTGCCGAAGCAGTACGCTGTTTCTGCCCGCCAGATATTTCAGATGGATAATGATTTAAGATCGATTCAATGTTTAGCGGTTGAATGATATTGGATAGTCGTTTCTCCATTTCCTCAACATGTGTCTTTTGTAATGAGAGTGGCAAAAGAATATTTTCCTTTACTGTCAACGTATCTAGTAGGTTATAGTCTTGAAAAATAAACCCCATCCGCTTTTGACGAAATTCACGTAATGATTTCTTTTTTACTTCCAATAGCGAGGTCCCTTCAATCCAAATGTTCCCGCCATTAAATGTGTCAATCGTGGATAATGTATTCATTAATGTTGTTTTTCCTGATCCAGATGGACCCATAATTGCGGTAAACTCACCTTCTTCAACAGCTAAATCTATATTTTTTAAGACCTGAGTCTTTCCGTATGATTTAGATAAGTTTTTCGTTTGAATAATTGTATTCATTTGCTTAGTCCCCTTTCAATGTCAATACTATACCTCTGAATAGGATTACCAACCATCGATGTAATATAATGCAACATGACAAATCTGTCACAAATAAAAAATTGCATAGTAGAACTCTCGGTTGGAAGATTAGAATTACTAAAATAATCGTTATCTTATTAAAATATGTTATAACCATCATGAGAGGACTGTGGATATGATTTTATTTTTACAACCATGATTTATATTATTATCTTTTATTGGTCACGACTGACTTTTTGGAGTTAATATAAATAACGAAGGGGGGTTATTGAAGTAACAGGTGCTTATCTTGAATAAAGGAGAGCACCATTTCGCTATAGGGGCAGTTTAGTTGATGAAGCTTACTGAAAATATTATTCCATTACTTTACTGTATGAGAATAATCAAATTAAGTATGCCTTGATTTCTTAATGCACATTATGCTAACATAAAAACAAATGAAAAACTTGTTTTTATGTTTTTATAAGAGGAGGTTTAGGACTATGGCTAAATTCACACAATTAGAAAAAGAAAGGATTAAAAAAGAATTATTTGAAGTGGCATATCGTTTTTTCGTTGAAAAGGGTTTTAAGAGTACTTCCCTTGAGGATATAACTTCGTCTGTTGGCATTGCGAAGAGTACTTTTTATGTATTTTTCCAATCAAAAGAAATGCTATATATGGAGTTGTTATCACATGAGGGAGAGCAAATTGAAAATCAGGTTTGGCCAAAGGTTTTAGCTGCTGAGGATATACGTTCAGCTATAAAAATATACTTAGATGAGATGGCTTTGGAGCTAGAAAATAAGATTTTAACTCAAAGGCTGATTTACGATCTCGAGGAGTACAAGCTTGTATCAAGAAAGCTAAATCCAGAGTATGTTGGATCAGAGAATCTTAGAAGTATCACCCCTCTTATGGACTTTATCAGGTCACGTCAAGATTCTAAGGAGATTATCGACGAAGAACCAAGCGTAATTGCTGGCGTTTTAAGAGCAGCTTTATTAATAGGCTCACAAAAGGGAGATTTACTGGAATACAATTATGAAATGATTAGGGAGTTATTATTCGAAGCTGTTGCTGATCGAATTACTCGGTCTTATTTGGTCTAGGTAAGTATTAATCAGATGAAAGTACTAAAAAAGGTGATAATTCATGACAGAAAAAATAATTCGTTTTAATGATGTTCATATCTGTACTGAGAGTTTTGGAGATATTAATAATCCAACTATCTTGTTAATTATGGGAGCTACTACATCAATGATTTGGTGGGAGGAAGAGTTTTGTAAGAGATTAAGCGATCAAGGGTTTCATGTTATACGCTATGACAATAGGGATGTAGGTAAATCAATTACTTACGAGTATGGCCATCCAGAGTATACTTTTGAGGACTTGGCTGATGATGCAATTCAGGTACTAGATGCGTATAAGGTTGATAAGGCTCATATAGTCGGTATGTCTATGGGAGGGATTATTACGCAGATAGTAGCTCTTAAACACCCAAGCAGGGTGCTTACTATTTCATTGGTTATGACATCAAATTTTGACCCTAGCCTTCCTAAAAAGGATAGTAAAGTAACAGAAGCTTTAGGTGAGCTTAAAATCAAAAATTGGCAAAACAAAGATGAAGTGATAGAGTGCTTTATTAAAAAAAGCAAAGTTCTTATAGGCTCTAAACATATATTTGATGAAGAAAAAATAAGAAGACTGAATGAAGAAGAATTTGATAGGGCTAGTAATTTACAGAGTAGGGATAATCACGGAATTATAAGGGGATGGGGTTCATATTTATCAAGAACTGCTGAAATAAACGCTCCTACATTGGTAATTCACGGAATAGAAGACCCTATTATTCCATACGAGCATGGAGTTCATCTCTCTAAGATTATACCAAATGCTGTATTAGTTACCTTAGATGGTTCTGGACATGAGCTTAACTATAATGATTGGGATGAAATTATTAATTCTATATCAAAGCATGCAGCAAATTTATTACCGAAATTTTTAAAAATTAGATAGGAGTGATTTGAATGGGTAAAGAAATGAAACAAGTTATGGAAATAGCTAAAAAACATAATCTAATTTTAAAGGAAGAAACAATACAGTTTAATGAATCCGGACTGGATTTTCAAGTTGTATTTGCCCAAGATGAAAGTGGTACGGAGTGGGTTCTTAGATTGCCTAGGCGGGAAGATGTTATGCCTAGAACAAAGGTAGAAAAACAAGCATTAGATTTGGTTAATAAGTATGGAAAATCTTTTCAGGCGCCAAATTGGATTATTTACTCAGATGAGCTAATAGCTTACAAGAAGCTAGATGGCGTACCAGCAGGAACTATAGATCATAATATAGGGAACTATGTTTGGGAAATAGATATTAACAATGTTCCAGAATCTTTTCACAAGTCTCTTGGAAGAGTGTTAGCAGAGATTCATAGCATACCGAGTGATAAAGCCGTGGAACTTGACTTAGTAGTACACACACCAGAAGAAGCAAGAATGTCAATGAAGCAGCGTATGGATGCGGTAAGAGCAAAGTTTGGTGTAGGTGAGAATCTATGGAACAGATGGCAAACATGGGTGAATGATGACGATATGTGGCCTAAGAAAACTGGTCTGATTCATGGAGATATACATGCCGGACATACCATGATTGATAAAGATGCTAATGTGACCGGATTAATCGACTGGACTGAAGCTAAAGTTACAGACATTTCGAATGACTTTATTTTCAACTTTAAAGCTTTTGGTGAAGAAGGGTTAGATGCCCTAATTCTTGCTTATAAAGAAGCTGGTGGGTATTACTGGCCTAAGATGAAAGAGCATATTATTGAACTTGACGCAGCATACCCAGTTTCAATTGCTGAGTTTGCATTAGTGTCAGGCATCGAGGAATATGAACATATGGCAAAGGAAGCATTGGGAGTGATAAGTTCGTAGGTGGTTGATGCCTTCGTTGACACGTTCCCACATAATTCGGTTTCCACATAAGTAAAAATCGCTTGTATAGCAGTAAGAGAGATTGTGAAGGATTACTCTTTAACTAAAGGGTGCATTAGTTCAATTAGATGTTAGAATTAATCATTATCTAATCTTAGGCGGAAGAAATGATTAATCGCTTTATAAAAATCCTATAGCATTTGGTGAAGAGAGAACCTGTTTTAAATTAGACTTTTTTAAAACAGGTTCTTTGTGTTTAAATTAAAAAGTGAGTTCTCTTTGAATAAATATTATTTTAAACCCGAATTTGATTGACTTTTAAACAGAAATCGTCCAAACTAAAAACAAGAATAAACGTTCGGTTTAAAGGTTTGGAGGAGGGGATAAAATGTATAATGCAAAATATCGATTCGTCTGGAAGGCGATAAAATACAATAGAAAACAAGGTGGAGAAATTGTAAGTACACCTTCATTTATTATTGGTCTAGAGGATAGAGAAACAAAAGAAGTTTTCCCTCATCCCATAAGCCATTTTTTGTATAAGAAATACCATAGAAACTCGGGTTCAGTAAATACTGAATTAACTGTGGCGCAAATTATTGTTCCCTTCTTGAACTTTGTATTAGATAAAGTGAATCAAGAAGCGTTAAATTATACTGCAATCAAAGGATTGGTTGACTTACAAGAGTGTCATGCTAATGCTTATTTACAATATTGTGTAGATGAAAAATCAAATAAGAATAGCACTTTAGAAATGAAAGAGAACTTTTTATCCAAGTTTTATAAGTACTTATGGGATGAAAAAGTATTAAAGCATAAGCCCAGATTCAAGTTAGTTTCAGTAAGAACAGGAAAAGAAATCAGAAAAGTCTATAAAATAGACTTTACCTACAAGAAGACAGATGAAACTCTTTTACGTGAGAAGATTAAAAGAAAAGATTTAGTTCCTCAAAATCATGAATCTAACGAGAACAGAATCTTTATTCGTTTGCAATATATTCGAGAGATACTTTACGTAGCAAAGCATGAAGTACCTGATATAGCATTTGGAGTGGCTTTACAAATTTTTGGAGGGTTACGTAAAGGTGAAGTCGTAAACCTGACTAGAACAGCTTTAAAGTCGCAAAATGGGCAAGATTATGGTGTTGAAGGATTAGTGATACTTGTCAGGGATCGTCAACTTGATTTATTTAATAGGTTTGAGGATGTTTCAACAATGCAGGTGAAAAATCCAAGAGACCAATCATGTCTTATTGATCCAATTTTAAATTATCTATATAAAAATCATATGGAAGTGGTACTTAAAAAGGTGAAAGGACCTAAACAGCCTAATGCATTGTTTTATAATACGGAAGGAAATTCAATGTCTGCCGACACGTATGATAAGCGCTTTTTAAAATTAAAGAATGCTTATTTAGGGATGTTATTAGGTACAGAAGGTAGATATCAGGATTATTTAGACTTCTCTCAAACAAAGTGGCGCTCTCATATAGGGAGAGGAGTATTTACAAACATGTGTTTAGATGCTGGATTTAATGAAAAACAGACGGCCGTATTACGAGGTGATAGATCTACTCAATCAATGGAGTCATATTTTGATATTATAACTGCCACTTATAATATTCGAAAGGCTTTAGGCTTACTCTCTCCAGATCAATCTAGTAATATAGCAAACTTAAATATGCCAATAAATAATAAAATGTGGAAGGAGGTTCAAGAATTTGGGTCAGGACTTAGAAATTAACTTTAACGATTACATGACAATCTACGAGATAGCCGAAGAGAAGTTTAATAAGAAGCCCAATAATTACTATTTTATTTACAAATTAGAAGAATCCATATCAAAATTACCAGCTGAATGTAAGATTTCAAAGGTCGAATTCAGAGAAAAATATTACGTTGAAAAATATGATAAAAATATTAAAAACTTATATTTGAAAGAAGATGTAAAACGTTTTTTTAGAAATTATGTACCAAAGGCATCTCTCAAGGCAAAACTAAAAAAAGTTGTTAGCGACGCTACAATTCACAAATATTATAAAAAACTAAACCCAACTGAAATTATACTTGGTGGAAATTTAGATGTTTTTGTTTCAATAGAAATAGCACAAGAACTAACTGAGATAATAAACACAGTGGCAGGCAAGGGACAATGGGGGTGGAGAACTCATACTTTCGAAAAATATAAAAATCAACACAACTATTTGTCACTTGATGAGGTTATGAAAAAATTAAATTGTTCTTATGCGACTACTCAAAGGTTAATTAAAGAAAAGTTGTTATTCGTGTCAGATAAATATGGAGACAGAATGCTTTTTGAAAAAGAGCACGTATTCGAATTGTTTTCTGAACAAGCAAGGCTTATTGAAAAATATAGCAACAATTATTACACAGCGAAGCAAATTCAAGCGAAATATAGTAATGCTTTTGCGCAATATATAAAAGGCGGAGAAGATAAGGTTCGAATAAAGGTAACAAAAGTTGATCCCCCACTGCTATTAATCTCACACTTTGGTGTTCAAATGAAACTCTATGAAAAAAACGAAATTGATAATCTATGGGCGGATTATAAGCTTTATTTGGATATGAATTCTATGTCGATAGAAGATCCTTTTGAAGATTTTCTTTTCAAAGTTGAGCAAGTGTTAAATATTAAATTTACAAAAACTCAGCAAAACACAAAATTATTATGGTATCAGTATGTTGAAAAATACCTTCTTAGGACTAGGATGTCTGATAAGAATAGAATTACATTTCTAACTAATCAATTTGCCAGATGTACGGAAATAATATTCACTACTTTTAATAAAGAAATATACTCCTATTCTGGAAAAGAAATCAATAGTAAATTTCTTAACGATACACCTAATATTAGAAGAAGTTATCAAGGGGATTTCTATTATTTCTTAAAACAAATGCTTGAAACTTTTACTATGGAAGGATTACCTTTACCGTATAGCGTAGATGAATTAAATGACCCAAGAACCTTTAAAAGAATTAAGGAAGTAGCCACGGATATTTATTCTTTAGAGGAATATCATGAGCTATACAAATATACCAATCGTGTAGGATTTCATAAAGAGAAAGCAATACAAGATGTTACTGAGTTAATCCAAAGCATGAATTATACAAAGTATAAACGATACGACAGTTGCTGGTTATATATTCTAGTTCAATTAACAAATAATTGGAGACATAGTACCGTACTATCACAAATTCCAAGAATTGATCTATCAACTACCTCAATTGAAAACTTGGAGTGGTTAAAGAGAAATGATCCTTCGGTGGAGGATGCAAACAATATCATTTATCAAATTAGCAGGTATGTAACAAAAATAAATAAAACAGATGTAAGTGCTGAAGGAATATTTACTATTGGTGAGCCACTCAAAGTTGCTTTTGCAACTGCGATAAGTATTTGTGAGTTTCGTAGAAGAGCAACATTGGATAGTAGTTCTACCTTAATAGATTTATCAGGTCATTTAGTGAAAAAATATAATCCACATAAAGATTTCTTTTCAGAGTTTACTAATGGATTTAAATTTGAAAACAGAAAGATGAATAGAACTCTTAACACTCTAATCTGGTCAGTGCTTAGACATATGGGGAAAGGGTTAAAAGAATCACAAGTATCAAGAAGCCACTTGCAAGATCAAACAACCATTAACCATTATATTAAGCTATCTAACGAACAAGTGAAGAATCTTGTGGATGAATTGTTTGAAAGAAATCAATTTGGATTTGTAACACAAACCTTAACGAATATACTTTTTGGCACTGAAACAAACAAAAGTATCGAAACGGAAAGAATGTTAGAGGTAAATAAGCAATTCGGTGATGTTTTTAAAATTGAAGCGACCGCAGGATTAATTAACAGAATCACAACAGAAAGGGAGCATGTATTAAAATACCTCGCAGAGTTTGATATGGAAGGACTTCGTGCCCTTTTTTACCAATCCCTAACAGGATCGCTTCCTTCAAAACAGAGATACCATCAATGTATCTATGCTGAATGTAAATATGAGAATGAATACGGTGAAAGACCATCGTGTGATACTTGTGCAGCATCAATGATTAATGTGTATGCGCTAGAAAATATAATGGACAATTATATCTTTATGATGGAAAAAATAGCAAAAGAGTTTGATAGTGCAACCATCGGAGAAAAACAGAAGCTTGCAAACCAGTTTTTTCTACTGCATAACGTTGTTGATCAAGCAAGAAGTAGATTTGGCAGAGAGGTTGTAGATGGATTTGTAGAAGGAAATACCGAGCGAATAAAGAACTTAGGTCTAGATTTATCAACAAAAGGACTAAAGAGTTTTAGAACTTCAGGAATACTAGGGGGGTGACGTGTGTGGCAAGCAAAAGGAATGTAGGATCATTAATGCTTGATTTCAGCAGTATTAATCCAGGGGATATAAGAGGTGCTGGGTTTGATATTAGCAAGAATGTAGAAGAGGCAAAGAAGTCTTTAGAAAGCTTTCATGATTATAGAGTTAAAAAAGTTAGTGTAAATTTTGAAGATAGTAAATGGATTTTTAATGAAGAGTTCACGCGAAGTAACGTGGTTTTTGATTACACGATGATTTCCCACTCTTTAAAATTTGGTACAACTGAAAATAAAGAGGAATTATTTATCGCAGTGAAATGTTGGATGGCCAAAAAACTTAATGAAAGCTCTATAACGGTTACAAAGGCTAGGCTTTTAAACCTTGTTACTGCTTTTCTATCTACAAAGGGTCTTAGGGAACATAGTGAATTATTGGAAATGATTCAGGAAAGCAATCTTATCCGTAGAGGTTCAAAAAATCAATATAACGTCAAAAAAGTGTCTAACAATGTTATGTATAGATTTATATCGGATCTTGTCAATTTTTTAGAATTTTATAATCGAGATGAATTTGTATATTTCATAAATGATTTAAACGAACATAAAGCGAAAATCAAATTGGAAAAAAACTACAGAAAGTTGCCGTCTTTCAAAGATATTTTAACCATAAAACAATGTCTAGACAGTTGGTACGAAGAAGCGGTAAAAAACGATAGTGAAAAATTACTTAAATATTTTCCTCTTGTTTTATGGTGGAATCTAACAACTATTATCCCTATGAGGGTAATTGAGTTTTGTCACATTAAAAGAAATTGTTTTTCATTAAAGGATGGAAATTATTTCATCACCTTTCCAAGAATGAAGTACGATCGAATTAGTACACATCGAACAGACATTGAATACGACACGTTACCTATCCCTCAAGAATTGTACGACCTTTTTCAAAACTATTTAATACGCTCGGAACAGTATGGACTATCGAATTATTTAATTTCACATAAGGTTTATCGTCATTATTTCAGCGATGATAAAAAAACATATGATGATAATTCTTTGTTTAACTATCATAATTTCAATAATACAATAGCAAGTTTTTTCAAAGAAATAGTACACGAGAAATATAAAATCAATATTATTTCTATAAATAAGCATTACCGGAGAAATTACTCAACAAGATCAAAAGAGGCATTTATATCTGATTCAGCAATCGGTAGTATAGATACAATGATTAACCTTGGCGATTTAAGACACATCGCAATTATTAATATGATGATGCAGGGATATGACAAGGTTGAGATTCAGCGATTGGCAGGACATATTACAGAGGATATACAATATAGCTATTTCAATCATATGGAAAACTGGATGGACATTGAAATACAGAAAATGGAGAAGGAATTCAATCAGTATAGACCAATAAATTCAACTTTTAATGACAATGAAATTTCACTTTTACATCCAAAATCCCAAGATATTTTTGAGAATCAAAGCAAAAAAAATTACATAAACAAGAATGTGGAGGAAAAGGAATATTTAAAATTAGATTTAGGCTCTTGTATGGACAAAACTATGCCCTGTCCTAGTTTCAATTGGAAACATAGAGGTTGTTATTTTTGTAAACATTGGTCTATTTCCAATCAAGAACTAGAAGAAAAAAGAAATCAAATTGCTTTTGACTTGAATTTACTTTATGAAGAAACAAGAGGGAAAATCAAGTTTATACAGTCGCTATTTGATCTGCAATTCGATAACACAGAAAACGTCAATAATAATACAAAACGAGACTTATCTTCAACGTCAAAGGAAATTCAATTAGATATTAAACGGATTGCAAAATTACGGTCTATGTTAGGGGTTTCAGATAATGAATAAAATCGGTACTAAAGGCATTTTGGATGATATAGAAAAAGAGACTTCATTGAGGAAACTGATTGTTGAATATGATGAAAACCATAATATCAAATCTAAAATCACATATAAAGACATCTATGATTTCGTTAAATCGCAGTATGATAATGGCCAAGTTGATTTTTATCCTGGATATACGTGGTGGAAAACAAAAGGAAAACATTTAGTAGACGAATACAATTTAGTAAAAAAAAGAACCATACCCTTATCCGAAACAGAGGACTTAGACGTTTTTGACATCCTTGATGTGATAGAAAAGAATTATGGAGATAAAGAATCGTTAATTAAATATCTCCTTCCTTATAATGATTTGTTAGATAGGCTTGTCAATAAAATTAATAAGCTTCAAAGTAATTCCCGAAGCCTATCAGAACAGATTGTAAAAAAGGATGAACGAATTCAAATATTAGAACAAAAAAACAGCAATCAACAGTCTTTATTGGACGGGCTATTCTACAATATTATAGGATCTGAAAAAGAATTAAATAAAGTAATGAAAAGGGGTAGTACGAAATCAGATATAGTGAATTATGCATTGTCTGAAACTTTCGGAAATCCTGCTGCATACATTGACGAGTTCAGCAAACGTTTAGAGATAGGTAATTTTACTATAGACGATCAGACAAATAATGTCGTTAAGTTCCAACCCAAAAGTGATGTTTTGGAGGAAGATGATTATGATTATTAAAAACCATAAGTCTTGTTCGACTTTATGAAAAAGTCGAACAAGACTTATACCAATGAAAACGTGTAGAAAAGGAGATTGACCTAAAATTGGGATACGTATTAATTCTTGCCGAAAAACCATCCCAAGCAAAAGCCTATGCAGATGCTTTTTCCGTGCGAAAGCATGAGGGCTACCTTGAGATCAACCCATGCCCGATCTTCCCGGCAGGTGCATATATTACTTGGGGCGTCGGTCACTTGGTTGAGTTGAAAGAGCCGGATGCTTATAATCCTGCTTGGAAACGTTGGACGCTTGGGAGTCTTCCAATCTTGCCTGAACGGTACGAATTCCAAGTTGCAAAAGGGAAATTCAAACAGTTCCAGATTGTGAAGAAGCTGATCCGTGGGACAGATACGGTCATTAATGCTTGTGACGTAGACCGTGAAGGGTCGAATATCTTTTATAGCATTTATTACCAAACGGGCGCCCGCAACCAGACGATCAAACGGCTTTGGATCAATTCACTTGAAGTGGATGAAGTGCGGAAAGGGTTTTCGAATTTACGGGATAACCGTAAAGACTTGCAGCTGTATGAAGAGGCGAAAGCCCGTCAGATCAGTGATTGGCTTGTTGGGATGAATGCTTCCCGACTTTATACGCTTTTATTGAAAGCGAAAGGGGTCCAGGAAGTGTTTCCAATCGGACGTGTGCAATCTCCAACAGTTTACTTGATCTATCAACGGCAACGAGAGATTGAGACGTTCGTGTCTGAACCGTTCTTCGAAGTGGAAGCGACTTTTAAAGCAGAACACGGCACGTATAAAGGGAAGGCGAAAGCGAAAGAGCCTAAACGGGAAATCATTCAGGAACTCCTTGCGAAACATGGAATACAGCCAAATTCCCCCGGTGTGATTACATCGGTTACCCATACTGATAAGCGGACGCCGCCACCACAGCTCCATTCCCTATCGACTTTACAGGCGACTGCGAACCGGAGATGGAAGATGAGCCCGGCGAATGTATTGAAGACAATGCAAGGCTTATATGAGAAGAAGCTTGTCACCTATCCACGAACGGATGCGCGTCATATTACACCGAATGAGTTTGCATATTTGAAGAACCAAGTCGGGGATTATCAACAGCTTATCGGGCATCCATTCCCTGTCGCTTCGCTTGCCCCAAAGAAACGGTATGTCGACAGTTCGAAGGTGCAAGAACACTATGCCATCATTCCAACGAAGAAAGTGCCAACACAAGCGGTACTCGGCAGGATGTCACCGCTTGAGCGGAATCTGTACGAAGAAGTCGTCCGTACGACACTCGCCATGTTCCATACTGATTATTTGTATACTGAGACGAAAGTTACGACGGATGTGAATGGCCTTCCGTTTTTCACGACGGGTAAAACGGAGAGGGATTTAGGATGGAAGGCTTTATTCCAACAGTCAAAGGATGACAAGGACGAGCCCGCCTTACCGCCACTTCACATGCAAGAGGTAGTGTCATCCAATATCGGCATAAAGGAAGGAAAGACGATGCCGCCTAAGCCTTATACAGAAGGTCAGCTAATTGCGATGATGAAAACATGCGGGAAATTGGTCGAGGATAAAGAAGAAACGGATATTTTAAAAGAGATTGAGGGCCTCGGAACGGAAGCAACAAGAAGTGGGATTATCGAAACGATAAAAAAACATGGGTATATAAGCGTCTCGAAAAATATTGTGTCGATTACGGAGAAAGGCCGTGTACTTTGCCAGGCAATTGAAGGGAATCTACTTGCCAGTCCATCAATGACTGCGAAGTGGGAAACCTATTTGCGCAAAATCGGCAACGGCGAAGGAAGCGGAACTCATTTCCTTGATAATATTTCAAAGTTCATCACGAAGTTATTGGATGATGTGCCGAAACAGTTGGAGGCAAGACCGATCGATGCGACAAAGGTTCCCCCACGTCAATCGAAATCTCGAGGTTCCTACCAAGCAGTTGAAGTGGCTCCATGTCCTACTTGTAAAACCGGAACGATTGTAGCCCGCAAAGGTTTTTTCGGATGCAGTAATTATAAGAATGGTTGTAAACAGACTTTCCCGGGCATCTTCTTGAAGAAGAAGTTGACACCTACACAAGTGAAACTCCTATGTACTAAAGGGAAAACGAATACGATTAAAGGATTCACTGCAAATAATGGCAAAAAATTTGATGCAAGCCTTTCGTTAGAAAACGGAAGGTTAAGTTTGGTGTTTTAGCGGGAATTAGTTAATTAATAAAAGCCGATGCCTATTGGATACTTCATCCATAGGTATCGGCTATTAATCATTTTATATCTTTTTCGGCCAAAAGCTCCATTTCTTTCCTAACAGCACTAAGATTGTTGGAATGAGCAATGGCCGCACGACAAAGGTGTCAATGAGGATTCCAAGTGCCATGATGAAACCGAATAGCTTTAATTCGTAAATCGGCATAGTCGCAAGCACAAGGAATGTTGCAGCCAAGATTACACCCGCAGAACTGATGACCCCTCCAGTACGCTCCAATCCCTTTCGAACAGCGTCGTCAAAAGGCATCACTTTCAACTCTTCCCGGATTCGCGCAATGAGCATGATGGAATAATCGACGCCAAGTGCAACAAGGAAGACAAATGCGTAAAGCGGAATCCTGTAGCTTAGCCCTTCAAGATTCAGGAAAACTTCGAATAAGAAATATGACAGGCCAAGTGTAGCTACAAATGAGAGTAATATGCTGCCAATCATGTAAATTGGTGCGATAATCGATCTTGTTTGGAAGCCCAACATAATTGTGATTAAAGCTGTCATTAATATTATGACAATCCAAGTATCCCTATCACTGACATCCCTGACATCAGCATTAATTGCTGTTTCACCCGAAATATACATTTCAGTATCCGATAAATTCGCTTCCTCAAGGATGCTCTTGCTGTCTTCACGAAGCTTGAGTAAACCATCGAATGCTTCCGTTCCATATGGATTACCTTTAAATATAATCGAAAACTTCGCAGCCATACCATCTTCATTTACTGGATTGCCTTGTGTCGTTACATCAGCAATAGCTGGATTCTCTTTTATCTTATCAATTACTGTTTTCAACTCTTCCATGCCTAATTCTTGCTTAGAGACTAAAAGCAATGTACCTGGTGCCAAACTTCCTTCCGAAAAATCAGCCCCTAACCTCTCATATCCTACACGGGACGAAAGATCTTCCGGGAAAGAAGCGATAAGATCATAAGATTCTTTCATATTTGTCATATTCCATGCACCTAATAAAAGAAGCAAAAGAATTGGAATCATGAATTGCAAAGGCTTTTTCGTAACGACACTCGCCACTTTGCCCCAGATTGACTTCTTTTCAACTGTCACATCACCGTATTTCGGGATGATCGGCCAAAATGCCTTTCTTCCGATAACCGCAAACAATGCCGGCAATAATGTCAGACCTGCAATCAGCATCCCACCTGCCGCAATTGCAAATACTGGTGCAAAATTACGGTACGGTTCATACAAAGCAAAAAACAAGGTTGCAACACCTAATACAATTGTACTCCCACTAAAGAAAATAGGTTCCTTCACGTGTTTCATCGTTTCACGCATAGCGGCATTAGCATCCTCGTGAGTCTTCAATTCCTCACGGTAGCGTGAAAAGATTAGAAGCGAATAATCCGTAACGACTGCAAATAACAAGATTGTCATTATCGACAACGCCTGGCTATCGACGCCAAACCAACCTTGTGCTGTGGCGAAGCCAACGACTCGATCGACAACTGCATATACAATGCCCGCTCCTATAAGTGGGATGAGTGTTAGTAAAGGAGAACGGTAAATGACTAAAAGCAATACTAAAATTAGTCCAACCGTTGATAATAACAATACGATATCTGCTTGGCTGAACAGCTCAACTGCATCTGAAGCAATCCCTGCAGGACCGGTCCAAGATAGTTCGATTGTTTCATTGATTTGAGGCCCTACAAACTCCTTAATGGACTTTACTAGGTTATGCAAATCTTTTCCTTCAAGATCTTCCGGCAAGCTTAAAGGGATAAAGAATGTTTCCCCGTTTTCCGACAAAAATGAAGCACGAAGATCGGGCTGTAATTTTGATAAGGGAATAACTTCGGCTTCATCAAATACAGTATCCTCTTTCACGGATTCAATTGCTTCGGCAAACCCCACAAGTTCTTCATCGGAAAGTGTGCCATTCTTATGGAATACGGCGAAAAGCGGGATGCCGCCCTCATTCGGAAAATACTTTTCAAGCTGTTTGGAAGCTATAATGGATGGTGAATCAGATGGTAAGCCAAAGTCTTTATTGGCAATTACATTTTCTTTACTACCCGGTGCAACACCGGAAAGCAGTACAGTAAGCAGTAGCCATATACCGATGGAGAACCACCAAAGCCGCCTTCCTTTTAACCTCCCTTCAGTCATCAGCGTCTTCCTTCTTTCTCAATAAGAAATGTAATCAAAACAAATAATACAAAACTGACAAGTAGGACACTTCCACCTACTATATAGAATATAAGCGAGAAAGTTTCATTCACATTGAACGGATTCATAAATTGTAACCACATGCCTGCAGTTAAACCGATTGAACCGATGATTGCTGACCACCCATGCGCTGCAACCATTTTTTTTGCACGTACTTTATAAACTTTATAGAACACTCCCCATGCAAATACCGATAGCCATCCTACTACAAGAATATGTGCATGTATTGGACGGAATGCATACGAGCCTGCCCCCGCCATATGGGATCCTAAAAATGCACCAATCACCCCAAAAATCGCTGAAATGCGGATTAAACGAATACTCCATTTTTCCTGCATGTCTATTCCTCCTGTCTGTATGTTTACCCTTATCTTAAAGAGCCAACATGAACAGAACATGAACGAGACATTACAATTTTGGAAGCACCACTTTGAATACAGTGCCTATCCCTTCTTGACTTTCGACCTTTACAGTACCTTTGTGAAGCTTTACAACTTGATGAACGATAGAAAGGCCAAGCCCTGTCCCTTCTATTTCTTGTGTCCGTGAATGGTCGACTCTGTAAAACCGGTCAAACAAGCGCTTCAAATGTTCTTCGGGTATTCCAACGCCCGTGTCCCGGATTTTGAATAACACATCTTTTTCATCATCTATAAGATTTATCTCAATCTCTCCGCCTGTTGGAGTATATTTCAAGGCATTGGAAAGCAGATTCTCCCAAACCTTTTCAAGAAATGCTGGATCACCTGAAAACTCTACTTCATCCATTTCCATTGACAAAGAGATTTGCTTTTCCTCCAACAACCACCTATGTCTACGAATTATCTCCATTAATTGACCATCCAAGCTAAATCGTTTCGAGTCCAAAGGAGACTCCAATTGGTCCAGTGATGTCAACAACAATAATTGTTTTGTTAATGAAGAAAGGCGTTCCGTCTCCGACTGAATGACTTTAGCATAGTTGTTTCGATCTGTCTCAGGAGTATCACTATCCACCAACAAGTCTGCATACCCTTTAATATTTAGCAAAGGTGATTGGAAATCATGTGACACATCGCTAATGAACTCCTTGCGTATACGGTCATTTTCGCTGAGTCGCTCCGTCATGCGTTGAAAGCTTGTGGCAAGCTGACCAATCTCATCTTTACGTTTTATATCAAGAGTACCTGTAAATTTCTCTTCACCGACTTTTTTCGCGGCAATTGTCAGCTTTGTAATTGGTTCTATCAGTTTCTTCGCGACGATCAACATTGATAGAAGACTAACAACTGCCATTACAATAACCATGCCACCTAATAGGATGTGAACTTCTGTGAAAAGCAGTTTAAGATCTGGTCTCATAAAGAGCGCATAAGTTTTATCATCGTATGTAAATGGAACGCCTACTGTGTTCGCCAATTCATCCGAAAAGAAACCAGTCATGAATGTCTCCGTCTTCAAATCACGCATACCATGATAGGGTTGTCCACCTAACACCCTGTCGACAGACGTAGCCCTAAGGTTTTCAACTCGAAATGGTGCACCATACATTGTTGAATTCCTATCTTCATCGACAACAAAAATTTTATAACCCGCTACCGCCTGTGTCTTAAAATACTTGTCTAAATTGGCGTAGTCGTCGGATTCTATATATTCCACCATTGCAAGAGCAATATTCATATTCTTCGTATCGTTTTGTTCTTTCAATTGATGATGATAATATGTATTCACTACAAGAAAGGCAATAACCGCACTTGTAAGCATGATTCCTGTTGTAAAGGAAAGAAACTTTCCGTATAGGGACCTCATGATTCCAAGACCTCAAGCTTATAACCGACTCCTCGGACCGTGGCAATCTTAATGCCCTCAAGCTTATCTCTCAGACGTTTAATATGGACATTCAACGTCTGCTCATCCCCTTGGTAGTCAAACCCCCAAACTCGTTCAATGAGGAAATTTCGTTCAAAGACCTGATTCGGTTTTGATGCAAGAACAGACAGGAGCTCAAATTCCTTCAAAGGTAGCAACAGAACTTTTTTCCCGATGGATACTTCATAGCTTTGCCGATTTATCTTCAAAGGGCCGACTTGAATCATCACATCGACAGCTTTGTCATATCTCCTTAGAATCGCATTAATCCGAAACAGCAGCTCTTTCGGTTCAAACGGTTTAACGACATAATCATCTGATCCTGCCAAAAAGCCTTTTTCCTTGTCCTCCAACTCACCTTTTGCGGTCAGTAATAGTACTGGGATATCCCCAATCTCACGCAATCTTCTCGTCAACTCATACCCATCCATCTTAGGCATCATTACATCAACAACTGCCAAGTCAGGAAACTGTTCATCAATCTGCTCAAGCGCTTCCAAACCGTTGGCAGCCTTCATCACTTCATACCCCTCCTGGGATAGATGAATAGTGACAAGCTCCAAAATATTTGCATCATCATCTACTACAAGTATTTTCATCATCTTACCTTCCTTTTAGCCGAAGCCCTTAATTCTGCATTTAAAAGTCCCGAAATCATAAGGATGACAGCAGTAAAGTAAAACCAAAGAACAAGCAATATGATCCCCGATAACTGACCATACAGTTTAGTATAATCAACAGTCGCCACGTAGCTTCCAAAGAACAGGGAAAATAACTGCCAACCGATTGCAGTAAAAAGTGCTCCAGGCAAAACTTCTTTTACTTTCATTCTACCTGTTGGTACCAATTTGTAAAACAATAGGAAAAACAGTATTAGAAATAGAGTCCCTAATCCCCATTTCACCAACGGCCAAATATAAAGCCAGCCACTCCACTGTTCAACCGTATCATAATAGGTAACTACTTCATGCAAAGCCCTTTCCA